>LJNI01000046.1 GCA_001303225.1 candidate division TA06 bacterium DG_78
AACAAAAGCATACTATCGTGTATAAGTGACCACCTGAACGTACTCCCGATATACTACTCTTTCAAAGATGGTGTTTTTATTTTTTCATCTGCAATAAAACCGATCCTTGATTCTGACGGAGTTACGGCTACGATCAATACAGCATCCATTGTTGAATTTGCGATATTTGATTATATTCTTGGAAAAAAAACCTACTATAACGGTATTTTTCTGTTGGATTATGGAACAATACTCACCGCTACTGCCACTGGTGTCGAGGAAAAAAAATATTTCTCTGTAGATTTTTTATTCCGACAAAATCTAATGAAAAAAAATGAGTCGCTCGAGGCTCTGAGCAGCTTGCTCCATGAAAATGTCAATTTATATGGTTCAGATGCAGAAAAATTTCTCCTCTCTTTGACTGGTGGATTTGATGGCCGCGCTAATCTCGCCTTGATTGATCGACCAGCCAAAGATTTCCTCTGTTACTCATACGGCATGCCAGGTAGCCAGCAGATTACTGTTCCACAGGAAATTGCCCAGAGGGTCGATATAAATTATCAGCCTATTTACCTTGATAGCAATTTTGAAAAACACTATGAACAGTGTGCAATGAAGGCATTGTTTTATTCAGACGGCACTGCTCCTCTGTTGCGAGCCAATTATCCTTATGCCTACACACAACTGCAAGATGTTGCGCGTATCGCAATTACTGGATTATTTGGTAGTGAAATACTCAGGCCGATTCATAATCTGGGTGTCTTTTTTAATGATAATTCTGAGCGACTCTTTATGGGCAGAAATTTTGAAAAAGATATGAGTTACGTATTCGAGTATGAAAAGCGTCGTGGATACCTTCGACCCGAGCTCTTCGACGAGTGCTATGGGTATATCAGGGAGAATGTTTGGAAGAGCTATTTTGCGCGATATAGAGATATTGATGCGTTGACAAGATTTTTCTTTTTCTTTATAGGTGAAGGTGTACGGAAATATTTTATGCAAGAAATTAGGATCGAACGGGTCTATGTAATTACTCGCTTTCCTTATTTTGATTTTGACCTTGTAGATTTGATGTATAAAACTCCATTTGCAGGAATGTACAATGGAGCATTAAAGAAGAGCGCAATTAAGAGGAGGCGTTCTCAACTGCTCTATGCGTACGTCATAGATAAATATCGACCTCTCTTAGGCGAGATTGTTACTGACCGAGGGTATAAACCAAAGGATCTCCTCTCTCGTTTTTCATACTTCAAGATTGTTCCCCGGTACCTCAAAACGCAGTGGCATAATAAACGAGTTGGTGATGATACATTCAATTCAGAAAAGTGGACAGACATTGTATTTTCAAAAAACAGAGAACTCATGGAAACACAGACCGATATTTTTCCTGGTTCATTATGCATAAAGTATGATAGCAAGGTGAATTTACGAGAGAATTATTATTTTTCGAGAATGTTTTCCTTAAAATATTGGCTCGAAAAAATGTGATTGTAAGAGATATGTATTACGTATTAACCAACGATGTTGAGCAACATTCTATACAGAAGAACCGATTAGACGATGAAACAGCTCGACTGGTCGTCGAACAGGGTCTCCCACGATTGTTGCATCTCTATGAAAAGCATAACATCGCATCGACGTTTTTCTTCACTGGCGAATTTGTTGAAAAATTTCCACGTGTGATTACAAATGTAAAGAAAAAGGGTCATGAAATTGGCTGTCATGGGTATTCACATGCAGTCGATAAGGCTTTGGATATTCTTCCCTACGAAACCCAATTACGTGATATACAGAAAGCAAAAGAACTCGTCGAACAAGAAGTTGGAGAAATCAAATCTTTTCGCGCACCGGCATTGAGAATAAATCGTGATACCATTACTGTATTAGAAAAATTAGGATTTACTGTGGATAGTTCTGTTGCATCTCAACGATTTGATGGTCCTTTCACATTTGGTAGCAGGAGAAAATTAAAGTGGTTATTGGCTCATAGAAGACCATACTTTATGGATTTTGATGACCCCTGCAAGAGGGGGGGAAGCAATATTCTCGAAATTCCAATTTCTGCATTAGGTCTCGCCCATATAGGTACCGTGATGAGAGTTATACCAAAAATAGACCATGCCCTCAGACAGCTTCTCTTTTATGAGAGCAGAGTGTGCAGTAAACCGATTGTGTTCAATATTCATCCAAATGAGTGTATTTATGAAGAAGGAATTTTCCAGCCTGCACGTAGAACGAGTAATCTGTTTTCCTATTTTTTTGCCGATGTTATTCGAAGCAATTTGAAGTTGAGAAATTTAGGAGAAAAGGCAGTCGATTTACTAGAGAGGGAAATTATCTATGCACAGCAGAGAGGTTTTACGTTCATGACGTGTCAACAATACAGGGAGCTCTATGAAGATATTCATAACAACAATGGATGAACCTCTCTACACGAATGATTTGATAAAACGTATAATCCTCGCGCGCAAGAGTGATATTATCGGCGTAGCCATCTCACACGGTGATAGGTTAAAAATCACAAAGAAGCGATCGAAAGTTGTTTATGTTATTTCCTTACTATTGATCATGGGATGCGTTCACTTCATCAAGAATATGTTTATTAAAATGATGTTTACACTGAGAAGTATCATCTCTCAATTTACACCATTTGAGAATTCGGCATCTATCGCTCATTTTTCCCAGGCACACGGTATAAAAACATATTTCACGAAATCATTAAACAGCAAATCATTTCTTGCTTCACTGAAACAGGTTAAGCCCGATGTGATCATTAATCAAGCGCAAGATTTTCTCCAGGATGATTTCTTGGCGATTCCTACAGTTGGTGTCATCAATAGACACAATGCCCTCTTACCGAAAAATCGCGGTCGGCTTTCACCATTCTGGGTACTCTACAAAGGAGAAAAAGAAACTGGCGTCTCTATTCACTTTGTTGTTAAAAAACTTGATGCAGGTGATATCGTTGTGCAGGAGAAGTTTCGAGTAGAAACGTGCGATGACTTCAATAGTGTTGTTAAGCGGTGCTATGAGATTGCACCGCCTCTCATGTTGAGGGCACTCGATATACTAGAAAAAGGTAATTATGCAAATACTCTCATTAAGAATGATAATGAGAGAGCAACGTATAATTCGATTCCGACCTTGCGACAGGCTTTTATATATAGATTATCGAGAGTAAAGAAGAGATGGCTGTAGATTTTACCATGAAAAAATTGCACGAGCTCTATGGAGCAATTCAATCTGCTGGTTATGAAATAATGCCCTTCATAGATTATCTGAAAAATAGAAAGCCAGCAAAGATCATCATAGTTCGGCATGATGTAGAGAGACAGGAAATCAATGCATTACAAATTGCCGAACTTGAGAAAAACAGTGGTTTGAGGACGTCATATTATTTCCGTTATCGTAACGGTGTATTCTGTGAAGAAATAATCAAGAAGATTTCACGTATGGGTCATGAGATCGGGTACCACTATGAGGATCTCACGTTAGCTCAAGGAAATTTTGAAGAAGCACTGCGGATATTTCAGAGAAATCTGGAGATATTGAGACAGTGGTGTCGAGTAGAGACAATATGTATGCATGGCAGTCCTTTTACTCAATGGGATAATCGTTTGATATGGGAAAAGTATAATTATCATGAATTTGATATTATTGGAGAACCTTACTTTGACCTCGATTTTAACCGTATACTCTATTTGACCGATACAGGAAGAAGGTGGGAGGGTGCACGGGTGAATGTGAGAGATAAGGTGAAATCTCAGTTCAGATTCAATTTTAGAACAACGGATGACATCATCAGAGCTTTTCAGGGCAGAACAATGCCTGCTCACATTATGATGAATATTCATCCCAACCGTTGGAATGACAAACCACACCTTTGGCTCAGAGAATTGATTTGGCAAAATATGAAGAACATTGGAAAGTGGATTTTGGTGAGGTCGCGTACATGAAAGTTATTCAAGACATAAACATGAAAAAGTGGGCAGATTTTGTTTATGAACATCCTCACGGCACGATATTCCAGACACCAGTGATGTATGAAGTGTACAAACAAACGAAACATTATGAACCGATCGCGCTTGCTATTGTAGATAACGGTGGTTCTCTGTTAGGCATCTTAATGGCTGTCATACAAAGAGAGTACAGCGGCATTATCGGCAGTATGACGGCACGCTCTATTATTTGGGGCGGACCCTTGGTAAAGGATGACGAGAAGAAAATATGTGAATCTATACTTAGTGCGTATGATGGTATTGTGCGCAAGCATGCACTCTACTCAGAATTTCGAAACCTCTGGGATATTCAGGCATACACATCAGTGTTTGATTATTTCGATTATTCTTATGAAGAACACCTCAATATTTTCATTGATCTTACGCTGTCAGAAAAAGCATTGTGGGATGGACTATACCCACAGAAACGTAACAAAATCAGAAAAGCTTTAAAGGCAGGCACAACTGTTCATCAATTAGATGACCACAAAGACATTGAGAAAGCATATGGAATCCTCTGTCATGTGTATGAACGGGCGAAGCTACCAATAGCTGATAAGAGTTTGTTTATCCATGCATATAATGCTCATATTGTTAAGTTTTTTGGTGCATTCAATAACAATACGATGATAGGTGCACGGTGCATCTTGGTCTATCGACACACCTTATATGATTGGTATGCTGGTAGTCTCTGGGATTCTCGTGACAAATACCCGAATGACCTTTTACCATGGGAAATTATCAAGTGGGGGAGAGCACAGGGTTATACGATATTCGATTTTGGCGGTGCTGGTAAACCTGGAGAAAAATACGGAGTAAGAGATTTTAAAAAACAGTTTGGGGGTTCTGTAGTAAATTATGGTAGATTTACAAAGATACATCAACCGGTGAAGTATCGGATAGCAAAAAAGGGTTTTTCTTTATGGCAAAATCTAAAAAAGGAATAACAGCAATGAGGATTTTGTGTGACATCAATCACCCGGCTGATATCCATCTCTTTAAAAATGCGTTGTGGAGATTGAGGGATAATGGACATAAATATTTCATCACAGCACGAGATAAAGAAGTGACCTTACAGCTTCTCGATGAATATAATTTTTCTTATGTTGCTTTTGGTAAACACTATAGCAACATTACGGGAAAAATCTATGGTATGTTTAAGTTCAACACTTTGATGTATAAAGAGGTGCAGCGATTCAAACCAGATATATTGATCAGTTCAGGATCAATATATGCAGCTCAGGTTTCTGCTCTCATCCATAAACCTCACATATCTATGGAGGATACCGAGAATTCCTATGAACAGATTATCATATACCGGCCCTTTACAGATGTGATATTAACATCAACGAGTTTTGAACGAGAACTCGGTAAAAAACAGATCCGGTACAATGGGTACCACGAACTTGCCTATTTGCATCCTCGGTATTTTACTCCGGACCAATCAATTTTGAAAATACTGAGAGTACATCCACAAGACCACTATGTAGTACTCCGCTTTGTCAGCCGTGGTTCAACACATGATATTGCACGAAAGGGTATCTCGCGTGAAAATAAAATAAAAACAGTGGAAAAATTTTCTCGATACGCGAAGGTATTCATTTCTTCTGAAGATCCTTTATTATATGAACTCAAACAATATCAACTAACGATAGAACCACACAGGATGCATGATGTTTTATATTATGCAACAATGCTCTACGGAGAAAGCGCAACAATGGCATCAGAATGTGCTATCCTCGGTACACCTGCAATTTTTGTTGATGATGATGGTCGTGGATATACGAATGATGAAGAACGATATGGACTCGTATATAATTTTACTGAATCTATTGATGATCAGGAACGTTCAATCAAGAAGGGTGTGGAATTACTACAGCAGCCTCGAGTAAAAGCAAAATTTAGGGAACGCCATCGGAATTTGCTGAAAGACAAAATTGATGTGACAAAGTTCATGGTATGGTTTATCGAAAAATATCCTGAAAGTGCTGCAATCATGAAGAAAAGTGCATTTTATTATAAACAGTTTGCATAGTGTGGTTACGGGCATGAAAATTTTGTTTGTCGAGCGAGAGGATCCAGCAGTCGATACATCAGGTGGTATCATCTCTTACTTGAATGAGCTCTCACAGTACCTCATAAAAAGGAATATAACGACGTACCTCTTGGGTGTTGATGTACATCGACGCAGCAGTGAAAAAAAGGGAGACTGTTCTTTCTCAAAATGTGTTCCCTTAGTACGCAGACGTCATGTGAATAATGTCATGTATCTTTTATCGCTCTTCCTTAAAATCAAATTTTTTGAGATTACTGATTCAACGATTATTCATACCCAACGTCCAGATATGCTCATTCCATTTGTACTTTTCTACAGAAGAAACCCCAAAGTGTGTACGCTCCACGGCACGCATGATATTTCTGTGTACCATAAAAAGGGTATGTTCTATGGTAAAGTGTATGAATTTTTACAGCGAATTTCTTTCAAAAAAGCTTCTGCACTCCTCGCTGTCGATTACCGTACGAGAGAATACTATATTGAGAAGTATCCGTGGATAAAAAATAAGATTATGGTGATACCGCCTGGAGTGAATTCCAAAAAATTTGTGCCAATGGGAAGGACAGTACTCCGGAGAAAATGGAAATTGTCTAAGAGTGAGAAGATTATTCTTTATGTTGGTCGTCTCGAACGTGAGAAGAATCTCGAATTTTTAATACACGTTTTCAAACGCATAAATGAATGTATTAAAAATACGCGGTTACTATTGGTTGGAGAAGGAAGAGAGAGAAATACATTAAAGTCTCTGGTGGCTCAACTCAATCTCACAAATGTTACGTTTTACGGAACACTATCGCACGACGCAATACCTGAAATCATTAATTGTGCTAATGTTTTTGCATTTTGTTCTCTGTATGAAGGAAGTCCTATTATTATCAAAGAAGTTTTATTATGCGGTGTACCAATTGTTTCTGTCGATGTAGGCGATGTGAGAGAAATAATACAGGATATTGATGGTTGTCATGTAGCGCAGAGAAATGAGGAAGACTTCACAAAAAAGTTGATGCAGGCACTCAAACACGAGAAACGAATACGTATATCAAATAAGAGAAGATTATTTGATTATCGAGAAACTGGCATACGCACGATGCATGTATATAACAGTCTCACGAAAAAATGAGTGACATGAATGGACAACACCTAGAAGAATTTCAAAAAATCTTTTCATCTGCATATGAACCAGAAATAAACACGTTTCTTTCTCGCTCTCTCCGAGATAAGGATCATACGCAACTAAAGTATTGTGTTGTAAATACTACTCACGAACTAGAGAACCTGAAGAGAAAGGATTACTATGATGTCATAATGTGTATTCCGATTGTAAATGATTTTATTACTATAAATCAAAGTTTCTTGAGTATCCATGAAGCGTTACACTGGGGTGGTGTTTTTATTGGCCGGGTCGAAACATTACAGCATAGAAAGGAACGTATTAGAACATCAAAGAACAGTTTCTATGCGAGGATTATTATTTTTCTTGAGTTTTTCTTTAAACGTGTTCTACCACGATTATCGGGTTTTCGGTTTTTCTATCGGAAATTTGGATTATTAAAACATCACATTCTCTCGAAGTGTGAGGCATTGGGTAGATTACATTATTGTGGGTTCGAGCATTTTGACATTAAAGAGACCGACAATTATCTCTATTTTATTACTCAAAAGAGTGGACAACCAATACAAGAAAAACCTAATGACGGCATCTTGATTAGAGTGAAGAAAGTTGGTAAAGATGGGCGAACTATTTACTGTTATAAACTGAGGACAATGCATGCATATGCCAATTATCTCCATAACTTTATCCTCGAAGAACATGAACTCGATAAGGAAGGAAAGGTTATTGGTGATTTCCGTAAGACGACTTGGGGTAAATTCTTAAGAAAAACATGGCTCGATGAGATTCCTCAACTGTACAACATAGTAAAGGGAGATTTATCATTTATTGGATATCGGCCCCTTTCCAGAGAATTTCTCTCACAGTATCCTGAACAGTGGCGTAAGCAACGCCTGAAAATCAAACCAGGATTTGTGCCTCCATATTATGCAGACTGCCCAAAATCCTTTTCAGATATCATTGCATCAGAAAAGCGTTACTTTGAATTGAAAAAAAAGCATCCTGTTACCACTGATATCTTTTACCTCATGAGGGTGATACTCAATTTCATAGTTCAGCGAGCAAGGACAGGTTAGTTACGAAAAATAGCAATTTTTGGCGATTATTTAATGTAGTGGTTTAAGATGAAAAAAAGGATTTTTTTAATTGGTCTGTCCAGAGAAAGCTTATAAATATTGATGTTGCGGATCGATGAAGCTTATACCTTTGGAAATAAAGGAAAAATTGACCCCTTGACAAATCAATAATTATTACTATAATATGAGACTTAAGTCTATGATAAATAATAATTGGATACAGTACGCTTTCTCATGTTATACGACGAGGGAATCATTTTATTTTTTTTCATTACTAGACTTAAGTCTAGAGAGGTAAACCTGATAAGAGAGGGATATGAAAACCAAACTTTTTAATCTGAGAAGTACACTATTATTCCTGCTCGCTGTATATATTAATACATCATTTGCCCAGGTCGGTGCCGAGTGTAATCCAACTGGTAATCCGATTGGTGGTGGTGCTGGGTATAGTGATAGCGTCACCATATATAATTACCTCGTTACAAACAAGACAGAATTGCTCTCAGCACTATCGAGTGCGAGTAACGGTGATATCATTTATATTATCGATCATGCAGAAATTGATATGACTGGAGAACGCTATAAGAGCATACCTGCCGGCGTTACCTTAGCAAGTGGAAGAGGGAAGGCCTGTGAAGACACAGTATCTCAAGGAGCACTTATTTATACCAATGACATTGATGATGAGACCGATCCTTTATTTTATATTGGTGAAGGTTCACGAGTATCTGGTCTGCGATTGCGCGGTCCATTTTGGACAAGTAACAATGATAGCTTTCCAGTCGACGGATTTAATACTGATGCTATTCGGAGTCATAACCCAGATACTGAAATTGACAATTGTGAATTTTGGGGTTGGAGCCATGCTGCAATTGAATGTATGCACGGATCATATCGCATGCATGTACACCATAACTATATCCATAATAACCAACACAGTGGGCATGGCTATGGTGTTACTGTAGGTTCAATACTATCAGATTCTTCTGACGTTTTGATCGAGGCTAATCTCTTTGAATTTAGTGGCCACCATGCTATTTGTGCTGCTGGTGATAGTACTTCGAGCTATGAAGCACGTTATAACATTTGCTGTGTGCATGGTGAACATCACAGTATTGATCGTCACGGTACGCCTCATGAAGGAGGAGCTGCTGGAAGACGGACAATTATCCACCACAATACGATTAGAAATACGAGTGCTGAGGGTATTTGTATCCGTGGTACGCCTACTGATTCGTGTATAATCTACAATAACTGGTTCTATATGGCTAATCAGGATAGCGCAGTGTGGTGTTACACTCAAGAAAACGTGGAAGTCTATAATAATCACTATGGTCCTACTCCTCCTCAAGGAACGAGTGAAAAATTGCCTGTGGCAATTGCACACACGAATTTGAGCTCTGGTGTTGTTCCGCTCCAGGTTTCGTTTAACGGTACAGGGAGTTATGATCCTGATGGGAATATTACAACGTATTACTGGGATTTTGGTGATGGTTTAAGACAACGTGGGTCTGAAGTAAGTCACACCTTTAATGAAGTTGGTCGGTATAATGTAGAATTAACGGTCATTGATAACGATGGTATTCCTATGAAGAATGTTGTTACGGTGACTGTCTATCCGCAGTCAGGGTATCATTTGAGTTTATGGGTGAAAGATAGATATCATGATTCAGGTGCTGGGTATTACTATAAACAGGTATTCATCGACACACACCTTATTTGGGAAGATGATGTAGCTGGTGATGAAGGTTGGGTTCATATCGTAGAGGATGTTACCGAATATGTAGATGGTCGGGATGCAGTGACAATTGCGCTGCAAGTTTCCTGTGTGAAAGATAAACCCGGTGACGTCATTCGTGAGTTCCATCTATTCTGGGATGATGTTGCTCTCTTCTGGGCATCTGTTGAAAATGGTGATTTTGAAACGATTGGAGATTGGGAGTATAGCGAACATGGCGTATTTTGGGAAGGAAGGTATCATAGCCACGATTGTCGGAGTGGCAATACTGGGTTTCGCATACGCTATCCAATGAACTACACTAATAATGCTGGTAATTGGGCAAGGATTGAACAGACCGTAGCCATTACAGGTATAGCGGAAAAAAGGGTTTCTCGACCTCTCTGTCAGCTTTCACCACCAATACCAAATCCATCAAATCATGGTGTAGGCATTACTTATCAACTGTCAGTGCCTAGTGTTATTTCAATCAAACTATATGATAGTAGTGGTAGGATTGTACGGACTTTGGTACAGCGCGAGAAACAACCTGGTTATTATCACGTGTACTGGGACCGTAGAGATGACTGTGGCAATCAGGTTGCAGGTGGTGTGTACTTCTATAAATTTGTCGCAGATCCTGGAGGGGTTGCAAATCCTGTAGGAAATGCAGATGAAGCAAACGTTTATAGTGAAACAGCGAAGGTAGTGATTCTCAAATAATAGAGGAAATTTTGGTACAACGTATAAAATTTTACTAACCCTCCATTCCTTCCCTCCTCAAAACAGAAGCCCCGTACCGTGTGTACAGGGCTTCATACTTTTCATACATTGATTACTATCCGCCTCCTAACACTTTAAGCCGTGCTTCTGTTCTACTCTTATAATCCTTTGCTCCAGTGTGATTTGGATCATGGGTAAGAACCTGTTTAAATATTTTGAGCGCTTGATCGTATTTCTCTGCAGTGAAGTACGTTACGCCCTTTTTATAGAGCGCTTCAATTTCTGCTTGCGTTATCTTCTTTGGTACGGCTGGAGGTTTTTTTGCGGCAGCGATCCGTGTCTGCAAGTCACTAATAGACCTCTTCGCTTCGATATGATCCGGATTAAGAGTGAGTACTTTCTGCCAATACTCGATCGCCTTTGCTAATTCATTATTTTGGGTTCTCGACCGTGCCTCGGCTGCGTAGGTAGCGATGAGTTGTGCACGTTTTGGTTCAATCTGTGTTATGAATTCCATTGCTTCACTATTCTCTGGATCGAGCGATAGAACCATTTCGAATGCAATTTTTGCTGGATCGAGTTGGTTTTCGAAGAAATAAATTTTACCCTGTTCAAGGTATATTTTTATACTCTGTTCTTTTTCCCGTAAGGCTGCCTCTCTTCTTAGAGCTTCTTCAGTCTTCGAAAGATTAAAAACTAATTTACTCTGAACACCTGGTTTTACAGAAACCATACTTGTATAATCAACATAATCTGGCTTCGATACGATAACTGTGTAATTTCCAACCGATAATATTACTGAAAATGTACCGCCTACTGCTGTATATTTTTTATTTAATTCTTTAATTTCGACTATTGAATTGTTTAGCAATTTTTTAGAGGTAATATCTTGGACAATGCATTCAATCGTGCCAATTTTCGGTTTCTCAGTCATAAAACGATTATTCATCTCAAGACCAAATACATATCTCGGTGAGAATGGTTTGTCACCGAAGAATTGTTCAACCTTTGAAATTGCAAAGGTCGTAGTAAAATATTTGTGAGTATATTTGATCCCGGTATTTGCATCCCTGCCATCCATTTCCACAATGAATTCTAAACCAATGGGGAGTTTTATAGCACCACCCATAAACACACCAAATGCCCAGCCAGAATGGTCTCCTGAATCATACTCATCACCCAATACGAAGAGATCTGTATTGAAAACATGACTCCGTGGTCCATAGCCAACAAACCTACCACGACCAAGACCAAACACAAGATTAAAATACGGTGAAATTGATTTCTGTACGGCAACATACCCTGAGAATAATTCAGGAGGCCTACCGCCGCCGTACAAAGCATAACCTTGTTCTTCTAAAAACCCAATAGTATCTCCTCTTCCAAGGGTTGAGATATGCTGGCTGTACGATATATCATCAACGCCAATAAAGATTGCAGGCACAAGTTTTTGTTCTTGGATAACGAGATATTTTGCACTTAAAACAAAGGTGTTTGGCGTAAACATGGATATCGCAATTTCACCGCGATTAAATCCATATTTCAGAAATACATCAAAATCATTCGGTTCTGCATCAATCTCATCGTATAAGTACGGATCATCACTGAATACAGGTAATGAATATTTAGCTCCGATACTAAATACTCCCATCATTTCATCCTGTGGAGCAATAGGAATATCAATTAATCCTGAGGTTCTACTTAATTCTGCAAGAAGAAAAAACGTGAGTAAAATCATGTCCACCTCCAGTCTATTATAATAACAATTCTGTATTTGTCAAGGCTCTTTTTGAGATTTCCGGAAAGGACTAAAAAGCGCAGACAAAATTATTGACATTGGAGCAAAGCCAGATAGAATTCACTATAATGGAGAGAAATAAGCAAATAGAAAACTATCACATTATCGAAAAAGTTGAGGAGACTAACTACACGATTATTTACAAAGTCAAAGATTTTAAGACAAATCCTTTAGTTTTAAAAATTGCTCGTGAGCATAGATGGAATGAGATAATTACGCGAGAATTTAAGATCCTGTCTCAGTTTAGACATCCTCATGTTGTTCGCGTCCATGATTATGGCAAAGCAGATGGTGATAGGACATTTTTTACTCTCGAGTATATAGAAGGACAGCCGATAAATATTCATTTTAAGGGTTATTCAAAGAGGTTGTTATCGGCACTCTTACAAGTTATCGATGGCTTAGGTATGATACACGAAAAGGGGTTTGTACACAGTGATTTAAAACCCGAACATATTCTCTATGATGCTAAACAAGAGAGAACTGTTCTTATTGATTTTGGTTTTGCCGGAAACATTTCAGAGAAAGTTGAGCAAGCCGGAACATTAGGCTATATTGCACCCGAGGTATTTAAGGGTATTAATATTGACTGTCGCGCAGACCTTTATTCATTGGGTATTATAATTTATGAAATTATTACTGGAACCAACCCAGAAGATTCTGGTAGGCCGATCAAAGGTATATCAGAAGAAATGAATAATATCATCGTTCGTCTTTGCTCTAAAGAACCCGCTGTGAGGCCGTCGCTCATGGAACTCCAGACTACATTTAGCAAATCTATTCCCACGAGAAAATTGAAAAAAACGTCGTATAAAACCACCCTGCCAAAAACTGGTTTTGTGAAAATATCTGAAATCTTCAGTCCATTATTAGAGAACAAAGGTAAAACAATCATTCTTTTTGGTGATACTGGTTCTGGGAAGACGAGATTATTAAAAGAATTGAAATTCAAATTTTTAATGGATGGTCATGATGTATTATATTATATTCCAGAACAAAGTTTCACTTTTTTCAATAAACTGTGTCGGTTTATTAATTATACAATTGTAGATTTCTCAAAATATAAAGATAAATTACAAATGTATGACGAGATTTTAATACAGCTATTAATACTTGCCAAGAATAAACAAATTGTAATAATAATTGATGACTGTGAAAGTTTATCAGCTTATGATTTAAATTTATTGCGATATATTGGTTATGGCATAAAAAATTCGAATATCGTATTAATTATAGCGTCAAAACCCGAAGAGAAAATAGAGAATTTGGGTTTCGACAATATTACTATGAGAACATTCAACGTGGACGAAACGCGCAGGCTTTTAGAGAAGACATTTTTCAAAATTAAGTCTCAATCACGATTTGCTCAATGGCTCCATGAATATAGCGGCGGGAATCCCCTCTTTATTGTCGAAATCCTTAGTACGCTTTTTGATGACAATATTCTTTACTATCAGGAAGGCTCATGGCGCATTAAAGAGAAGTCGTTAAAAAAAGTTACAATTCCAACCAAAATTGAAGAGTTTCAAAAAAACAGATTAAAAAAATTGAATACCAGTGAGAAAAAAATCCTAAAATTTATATCACTGTTTAATGCACCGTTAGATGTGAAGATATTTAAGTTTATCGCAGGACCGGAAATTTATGTTAGTATTGAACACCTGAAAGCGTACGGTTTACTTAGAGAAGAACTCATTGATAATAGGATCGTCTATACTATTGCCAATAGAATTACAAAGACAATT
>LJNI01000047.1 GCA_001303225.1 candidate division TA06 bacterium DG_78
CTCTCCTCCACCGCCGAGATGCAGTGTTGCAAGTGCTACGCTATCATTATTATACTGATGATGATAGGTAATGTATGCAATATCATATTTGCTACATATTGACGGTACACCAGCATACTCGGCTAATGATAAAGGATCCTCAAGCCAACTATCATTGACATATCGATAAATAAGAAAGAGTTCTCCCTCGTATTCGTAATCAGGGTATGCAAGCACCGCACTGCCATTTTGCACAAAATCGATCGCAGGCGGAAATCCATATTGACCTGGTCTAATCGTCTCGATAACACGGCCAGCAGGATTAGATAACGCGAACCTAATAAGGTTAAGACCTTCATAATCGCCAGAAAAATTTTCACGGAAAGTCACAAATCCACTATCTCCCTTGATGACAAATGAAGGTGGACTGAGATAAGTCGAGTCAGGATTTTCACCAGGTAATACCCTACCATAAATCGAAACAGGAGTTGTCCAGTTATCCTCCTCGAACTTGGAATAATAATACTTTCGATAGCAATCATACGTCCGGTTTGCAATGTCACCCCAGACAACATGAGGAGTACCATTATTATCGAGTGTTAATGAAGGATAATCTATCAAACCAGACCAATAAGGCTGGCCTGCAGTCCAAAGTTCGTTTTCAATAAAAGTCAGACCGCCATCGGTTGACCGTAAACAGCAAACTTTCTCTGCACCACCATAATTTCCTTTATTCTTAACAAATGCAATATATACGCAATTCCCATGTATTACTACTTTACTGCCGTTATTGTAAGCACTCATCTTGGAATAATCCGATTGAACGAGCACACCACTTGTGAATTCGACAATATTGGACCAATCTGAATAATAGCCCTGATCATCATAGGCCCTGACTTTATAACTATATTTCTGTAAAAACGAAACAGTATCTGGGCATTGTGTAGTATTGGCTCCTACTGTCTTATAGTTCTCATTCCATTCTCCATCATCGACCTTCCTGGCAATCTTAAATCCTGCTTCAATACTAGAATTATCCTGCCACTGAAGTATTATTGAATTCGGGTCAAATTGCTCAATAATGATGAGATTTGAGGGAGCAGCAGGTGCAGGATAAACACTTAATACATAAGGCCACCAGAAAATTGGATTATCTATTGGGTTCTCAGATGCAGTACGCGTTGGATCGCCATTCTTAAACACAGATTGGTAATACTGATTATTGTAAATGGCAAAATGAGAATTATAAGCATCCCTATAATCCGAATCAAGCATTACCGAATAGAGATCAGGGATTTCTATGTTTTTTGTTTTCACTACAAAACTTATCTCTCGGTAACCCTGGTTTACTGCAGATTGGGCATTGATACTAAGACACCCTATGCAGATTTGAGGACCACTGAGGTTCTGTGAATTCAACAATGAAGGCGTACCTCCACCGCCTTCGTTCTTCCCCCATATTTCAAGAATTGTCGGTCCAAAAGTCACAACTTTGTAATTCAAATCAATATATTTTGCTGGACCTTCAATTGCGATGGACATGGGTGCAAATATGGGTGTACTACCATCCTGAAATCGCATTTTTGAAATTCCTGGTTGACGCCGGTAATAAGCATCAGGAATTGAGTGAATACCACCTGATAATCCAGCTTTCCTCGACAAATTCCAATCATCATAATCATAATAACTATATCCATTATCTAATGTAGCTTTTATCATTGGTTTAAATGCAACTGCATCTGGATGTTCTCGATAATAGCTTGTCCGCAAGTTCGGTTTCATTATTGATGCATAATTACTCCAGTATTCTATTTCTCGTCTCACAATATGATACAAATGCTCAAGACTATCAGTTTTATATTCTAATGGAATTGCATTCCAGTAAACCAAATCTATGCCTTCAGGATTTTCAAAATACCAAGGCCACGGATGAGAACCAAGATAAGCTTCAATAATTTTGTCAGTCCATTCCTGTAGTATGTCGTCTACACCAAGATCGAAAAGAGCAGCACCAAACCAATATTCTAACCCTTCGGCTCCAAATGTCTGAAATAATGCACAAAGATTGGGCACCTGACTTACCCTAAAATAATCATCTCCCATATCCCAATAATAATTAAAGATTTGTGAGAAAGTCCAATTTGGATGAGCCAAAACACCACCATAGTCTCCACCTCCTTTTCGATAACCATAGAGTAAAAACATCATTAAACTCCAACCATGAATATAGGCCTCTAGTCGCTCTCTAGTTAAATTCTGTATTGAGTAATTTTTTGCATTGGCAGCATCAACAAAAGTTTGCACATCATCGAAATTCCGATCCTGCCATCCTTCTATGCGTTGGCCTGCTAGATTATAGATTGGTTGAAAATCGAAATACCCCACACCTGGATTAGCATCTGTATAGAAATCGCCTCCCAACCATATCCGTGCACGAAAAAGTCTATCTTTGATAAAATCCCAGTTTTGTATATAAGTAGGTGTAAAAAGTTCGTGATAGAATTCAACAAGCATTAATGGATCATAATAAGCATTCATGCTATCTGAAGCAACGGCAAATCCATGACCAAATCGAGAAGGCTGAAGAACTTGATGGGCAAATAAATCTTGTATAACGTGCATTAAAGTTCCATAGACAAGAGCACGATGACATGGTTCAGATTGATGTTCTCTCGTCCAATTAGCCATTTCCCATAACTTTTGTAGATTATAATTTGGTGGTGGATCATTGAATATGACACGAGCTTGTACATTATTTTTTGTCACATCCTGTATAATAAGAGGTACTTTGTCAAATATCGCCTCAATCTCATCACGCAAATCATACAACTTGTCAATTAAATTAGCTATTCCATCTTGGTAATTAAACATATCAGGAAGCGTCAATCCGATATAGTAAAACCTACGAGCTTCTGTATTTGGATTTGGACCGGCAAGCTGCTCGTAAAAATCGGGATCGAAATCCTGCCAGACATCGAAAGTCTGCGAACCTAAATATATATGGTAAGCTGGATCAAATGCAAACAAGGCTGATCCTGTGAATATTATAATAATGATCAATCTGCTCATAATTACCCCCTTTTGTACTTATTGTTATTAACGTTCTAAATAATGCCCCCCTGATAATTCCCTCCCGGTTACTGTGTGTTGATAAAATCCTATTGAGCATCACCTCCTTTCTTTCTTGATATATTATAATCATCAACCGTGAAAAAAACGTGAAGTTCCCAAACGCTGATAGGGGAGGTCATCAAAACATAGCATTAATAGCCCTCTTAAACCTTGTATCAGCCTTATTGAGCTTTCTTACTTTATGAGGGATTTAAAAAGATTTGTAGTTTCTTTCTGGGGGTTTGCACCCAATTCTTTCTTTAATACATCCTTGAGTTTCTCAAAATCTTGAGTCATCTTCTTATATTTTTCTAATTTTGCATACGCCTTCATCAACTTACGATGATACTCTTCTTCATAGAAATTTAATGATATCAATTTTTTATACCAAAGAATTACTTCATTAAATTTATTCTTCCTCAAATAAAAATCAGCCAGCATTTTAAGACATTCTTCGTATAAACCATTATAATATTGTCGTAACTCCTCAACCCATGCATCATACCATCCAACAGCAAAACCATCTTTATAAATGCTTATTGCCCGGCGTAGGCAAGATTCTAAATTTCCATCTCTGATTTCTAATTTTTTTGCTTGTGTAACTAAAGATTGAAATTCTTCAGTATCTAATGCAATAGAAACTTTTGGTGTTATTTGATAAAGATCTTTATTAAATTCAATCAAATCACCGAATTTATTTGCTCCCGATTTAAAGGCTTTTCTTATGTGTTGTCTTGCCTTACGCAGGCTAAACCTGGCACTTGCATGTGAGGCATTTGGCCAGAAGACACTAATAATTGAATCAAAGGTAATTTTTTCATCTTTTTGGTATAACAAATAGAATAAAAGTTTCTTTGCCTTGATTGTTTCCCATAATCTGTCTTTTATCTCGTAATCATCAATAAAAATCCTTGGCACATTAAATAGAAAGGCATCAACCCAATGAATATTTAATTTAGATTTTTTAATGATTGACATTATGTATTTTTTCTCAATGTTTTCACGCATTATTTTTGGTAACATCCATTTTTCTTTTTGCAATTCTTTAGATAATAAGTAATCATATCCTTTTTCATGGCTAATATTTAGTGCTTGCTTCAAATAAGAAGTAGTTTCACTCATTTTCTCTTGATAATAGAACACTTTACATAATTCAATATAAATGGAAAATAATTTGAAAATTAGTTTATACTTTTGCGCCAATCTCAGTAAATCCAATAGGATCTCCTTGGACTCATTAAATTTACCTTGAACAATTCTCAACTCTGCTTCCAATAAACGCGGTGAGATGGATTCCATATCTGCTATACTCTTTTTTAAATCCCATATCCGAGAGAGGTGTTTTTCTGCACCATTAAGGTCACCCGCCTTGATATGTATCTTACATGCACGTTGGTGTGCATTAATAATATTCCTGCCAATGCCTATTTGTTCAAAAATCTCTAATGATTTATGAACAAATTGCTTTGCTTTTACTATATCACCCAATTCCTGATTTAACCGTGCATAACCAAGCCAAAGTGACGCCATTGATAATTGATCATTGTAGGGAGTACATACTTTGATACCTGAATCAAGAATTGATTTTGCCTCTTTTATATATCCCAGGGACAGACTCGTATTTGCAGCGTTAAAAAATGCCACACCACAATGAGGATCATAGTTATCTTCTAAATACTCAACAATTTCATGCATTTTTGGATATGCCTGTTTTATATTTCCAAAACTTTGCTCAATTATTGCCCAATTGTTAAGGATTGCTAAATGGCTCATATGGGGGTCCTTTTTAACTAATCCCCAGGCTTTTTCAAAACATTCTGTAATCTTCGATAAATTTTTGCTACTCATTCCTAAATAAAAATTAAGTTGTGCGAGATTGCCTAAAATCGCTGACTTGGTGATTTTTGCACTTCTTGGGCAGATATTCAATGCCTTATTTAGCCAATTTTTCGCGACACTTAATTTCCCTTGTTCAAGATTGATTAATCCTAAGTCATTAAGCACCGAAGCATGTTTTGCGCGATTTCTCACACAGTTTTTCAACATCTTGGCTGTTTTCAAAAAAATATTTTTTGCCTCATCAAAACGATCTGAATGCAATAATGAGCGCCCATGAAGGATAAGTAACTCTGACTGCTGATCATGTATTGAACTTGGTATTTGTTCAATATAGGAACATATAATGGCACTCTTTCCTTGCTCAATGAGATTGTATCCAATCCTTTCAATAATAGATGCCGCTTTATCATATTCTTCTGCCTGCAAATAGAACTTTACTGCTTCTTCTAACTGATTTTCCCGAGAGTAAAAATTTGCCGCCCGATGGTAGATTCTCTTTCCCCTGTTTATATCCGAAAGTTTACTGTATAAGAAATTTCTAAATAGATTATGGAATCGGTAGCCTAATTGGGGAATCCTAAACAGAAACATATTTCGGTCTGTAAGTCTGGATAAAATATTAGCAGAATCACTTCTTCCTGTAACAGTATCACATAAACCAGGAGTAACCCATTCCAAGACCGAACAATCAATTAAAAATTGCTGTATTTCTTTTGATTCACGATTATATATTTCTTCTGCAAAGTAGTTAAAAACAGTGGAGCGTGATTCGCGGTGACTTTCTAGTACTTTCCTTACCTGCTCAAAAGATATAACATCTTCCGAATAATCGAATGACTGTAATATCAATCTCAGACTTGTTGGCCAACCTTCTGAATATCTTTCAACCCATTTAATTTCGGGCTCTTTTAATGGAGTAGCGTATACTTTTCCAAAAAGGTGTCTAATCTCATCCTTGGTAAATCTTAAATGTTGAGTAGTCAATTCAAAAAGCTCGTCTCTTGCTCTCATTAGCAACAAGGACATCGATGGTTTGGTCCTCGAGGTAATAATAAAATGCAAGTGTGGAGGCAGATGTTCCAAAATGTATTCTAAAATCTTATCTATCTGCTCAGAAGAATCTAACAAATGATAATCTTCAAGAATAATGAATACATCCTTTTTAATACTTTCAATAATTTCGTTAATAAATGTACCTATAATTATCTCTCGATATTTTTGAGGAGAATTGAAGTATCGACTAAGCCCCTCTGTCTTTTTGCCAAAATTGGGTATGATTTTCCGTACTCCAGCAACTAAATACTCCAAAAATACTGCAGGCTCAGCATCGGTCTTTTCAAGATGATAGTATATATTAGGAATTTTCTTGCTCGATAAAAATTGGTATAATAACGTTGTTTTACCGTAACCGGCTGCAGCACATAATGAAATCACTTTTTTATTCAAATTCTTCGACAATAGATTTAATAAACGCTCACGGCGCAATGTTTTTGTCTTTATTTCTGGTGCTTGAAGCTTACTAAGAAGAATCATTTCCAGTTTCTCCTTGGTCATAGAAAATATAATCAAAATAGTATTATATGTCAAGCCAGATAATAAATTTCCAAAAATCCCAACACCTAAAATTATCGTCTAAAGGCAAAGGTTTGGACGTTGGATTTTTAATCAAGCTTCCTAACCCAATAACCATCTTTTGATACATTGACATTTATGACGAGGTTATTATAATTGAACAATGAACGTTGATGTTGCTATTCCTAGAACAAAACTCGACTTTTTCACCTATCACACCTCGGGCGATGTTCACGTAGGCGACCTCGTTTTTGTTCCGCTCCGTAACACATTGAAGTACGGAGTCGTCATCAACATAAACTCACAGCGTGATGTTTGTGGCATGAAAGATATCGAACAGGTGGTAGAACAGCAATTTCTTCCACTTCATTCTCTTGAACTCTATAAATGGATCGCTGAATACTATCTTTCGAATCTCGGAGAAGTATTGCGACTGGCGCTTCCTTCAAAGATATTAAAAAAGTATGAAATAACCGAGATTCCTCGTGAATCCAGACGAGTAGTAAAAACACCATCACCAACATACCCTCAGAGTCAGGCGATAAAAAGAATTCTCGATGCTTTAAAAAAAGAGTGTTTTGAGACATTTCTTTTGTATGGTATTACTGGCAGTGGTAAAACTGAAGTTTATCTAAGATGTGTGGATGAAGTTATAAAAAATGGTGGCCATACACTGGTTCTCGTTCCTGAAATATCGATGACACCACTTCTGTATCAACGATTTCAGGAAAGATTTAAGAATGATGTCGTCACAATTCACTCTTCGCTTTCTGAGAAAGAAAGAAGAAATATTTGGTATGCTATCAAACAAGGAAAATATAGAGTTGTCATAGGACCACGCTCTACAATTTTTATTCCGATGCCTGGTTTACAATTAATCATCGTCGATGAAGAACATGATCAATCGTACAAGGAACATGAACGCATGCCACGCTATAATGCGCGTGATGTTGCTGTAATGCGTGGTAAATTTGAGAATTGTACAGTCGTTCTGGGTAGCGCGACACCGCAACTAGAGTCCTACCACAATGCAGGTATTGGTAAGTATCACCTGCTTACGCTCCGGGAAAGGATTGATGCCAAACCGCTCCCTAAAATTGAAATAATTGACCTCAGGCGCGAACGTAAAAAATTTATTTCTCCAAAACTCGAGACAAAAATAGTAGAGGCACTTAAAAATAATGAACAAGTTATACTTTTCTTGAACCGACGTGGCTTTGCACCGAGCCTCTTATGTCCAAATTGTGGTTTTACTGCAAAATGTCCGTACTGTAGATTACTACTTGTCTATCATAAAAAAGAAAAAAAGGACGCAGCTTCTCTGACATGTCATATATGTGGTTACAAATCGAAGGTATTGCGTATCTGCCCAAAGTGCAGTCGTGGTACACTCCTCTACCGCGGAGCCGGAACTCAAAGAATAGAAGAACTGATGAATAACATCATTAGGATGAGTAATCAAAAAGCATCAGTTGTACGGTTAGACCGCGATAGTGTGCGGAAAAAGGGACAAGCAGAAAAAATCTTCAAAACATTTGAGCAAGGCGATGCGCAAATCATGCTCGGAACACAATTGGTGACAAAAGGATTTGATTTTCCAGAAGTCACATTGGTTGGTATTGTGAATGCTGATGTTGTATTACATATCCCAGATTTTCGCAGTAGTGAGCGAACATTTCAACTGCTCACACAGGTTGCTGGACGATCTGGAAGAGGTAAAAAACCAGGCACGGTTCTCATGCAGACATTCCATCCTGAACTGTATTCAGCTCTTTTTAGTCAACTACAGGACTTTCCAAATTTCTATGCCCAAGAAATGAAGTTACGGAGAGAACTCAAATTTCCACCATTTTCAAAATTGATTCTCATACGTCTTAAAGGAGAAAATGAAAACACGGCGTGGTCAGAAGCACAAAAATTGTTTGATATTTTCACAAGGATAAAAAATCTCAAGGTTTTCGGTCCCAACCGGTCATTCTATTACAGAATAAGAAAAAATTATCGCGTCTTCATACTCCTTAAAACCACAACAAAATTCCAACGTAGAAAACTAAAATTTCTCACCTCATATAAACCAAAAAATTGTATTCTCGAAATAGATGTGGATCCCCTCGAGGTCTTTTAAAGTCTGGTTATTAGTTATACGGTTTTATCGTAGGAAGGTCATTGTTTGGCGTTTTTTTCAATTTAATTATGCTCCATATAACAATTAACCCATACGTGTTAGATTGAATTCGCAAATTAGAATATTGCCTTCAGAAGTATTTGCAAATCCGTAATAATAGACTGATTTTTTACATAATATAGGTTATAGTAATCTTTTTCTTGCTGGGTGAGTGCTTTTTTCTTTTCTTTCGATTTTATCTGAACAAGTCCTGTAAGACCTGGCTTATAAATAGGCCGATACTTACCCTGTTTAAATTCTGTTATTTCTGAACCAACAATACTCAACCTTCCCGAGAAAACATAAAAATATAATGGTATCAATTTTAAAAAACCTATCCCACCTTTAAATAAGTTAATACTCGCTGGTTCACCCGCGTTGCCAACGATTATTTTTTTGTCAAATTTACCACCAATGATGAAATTGATCAATAGAAGCGGTGAGCTAATGATTATAACAACAGAAGATACTATTACGTTAAAAATCCTCTTTACGAGTAGATCAAGAGGATCAGCAAAACCTCTGATATCCAAAAGTGGAACAGTATCAATCTCGTCAACGGATGATTTAGCAACTATATATTCAAGTTGATGCGGAACTATTCTAAAATTAACATCACTTCCTTGGGCGCGCACAATCGTCTCCAGTATTTGTGCATTAGTAAGCCGATCTGAAGAAAAGATAACATCGTTAATGTTATCGATGCGTATGACATCTTTTATATTATCTATCGTCGCTAACACTTCAGTGCCATCAATCTCTTTACCAACGTTCTGTGGATCAAAATCGACAAATCCACATACCTCGTAGTGCACATCAGGTCTTTCCTGAAGTTGTTTTAGTATTCTCTTCCCTTCTTTTCCAGCTCCAATAATTATTGCGCGACGGATTTTTGAAAGTGGCCCGCTTTTTGCCACAGGACCAACAATGCGGTAAACAATACGCCACATGCTTAAGAAAACAACAATGAGTAGGAATGAAATGAGAACAACCACCCTAGAATATGCAAATTGTTTGAAGAAATAGGTGAAGGTTGCATTGATCAGCAATCCAGTGATACTGCTCCAGAGAATTGGTTTCAAGTGATATTTGCCTTTTGAATGATACACACCAAAAAAATAAACGCTGATAAACCAGATGAACGTATATATGGGTAATACAATACGAAACCGCTCAACCGGGTAATGGGGAAGCCAGATTTTAGTTGCCAGGTAAAAACTCAAAATAATGAGCATAAAATCTAATAGTGGTGATGCGAGTTTCTTTACTATCCGCCAGACATAAGCAAAAAATGCGCGGCTGTAAATACCAAACACTAATATAAATCGTAGAAAGATAGAGTAGTGACCTTTGAAATGTTTATGAATAAAAATGAGCATTGCAGTATAAAAATTAGCAATAAAAGAAAATTCACTTTTCTTTGTGCTCTCTCCCTTATAATGTATCGCTTTGGTTTTCGGAACATAATATATCTTTGAACCTGATTTCTTAATCCTATAGCACATATCAATATCTTCTCCATACATGAAATAATCCTCATCAAAATAACCAATTTTATCAAGGATGCATTTTCTCACCATCATGAGAGAACCGGAAAGGACATCCACCTCGCTTTCTTGGTCAGAATCGAGGTAGGTTACATTATATCTACCAAAGAGCTTACTCTTTGGGAAGAATATACCAAGACCAACAATCTTTGTAAAAGCAACCCACGGCGTCGGAAGACTTCTGCGGCTGTTAATTTGGAATGAACCATCAGGATTTATTAGCTTACAACCAACCGCTCCGACATCCTTGTGCGTATCGAGGAATTCTTTCAGAACAACGAGGGTATCTTCCTGAATGAGTGTATCTGGATTTAAGATGAGTACATATTCGCCCTTAGTTATTCTCAATGCCTGGTTGTTTGCTTTTCCAAATCCAAGGTTTTTGTGGTTATCGATTAAGTGAACATGGGGAAATTTCTTTCTCACCATCGCCTGGCTGCCGTCGACTGATGCATTGTCGACCACGTGTACTTCAATATTGAAATTATGTCGAGCCCGTTCGAGCGCCATGAGGCACTGTTCGAGAAATGCTTTGACGTTGTAGTTAACGATTACTATTGATATATCACATTTCATTTCGATAAAAGTATACGCACATACGCTACAGAGTCAATCCTCCGTTACCATCTCTTTTCTTCAATTAATTAAATCACATAAAGGTAAATTCTATCTCCTGGCAGGGCATCTTCTAGTTCCCAGCCACTGAACTCCCAGATGTATGAAACAATACGTGTCCCTGGCTTCAATTCTCTTTGAAACTTCTCCTTCAATTTATTATTTGTTGGACCATAGAGAAAAACGGTGATCACAGTTGCTTTGTCCAAATTTTTCTTGAAGAAACTACCAAATTGTAACTGCACCCTCTTTTTGTAGCCAGAAAATACCACCATGAACCACGAAAAAATATACCTAAAGGGATCAGCCTCGATACCAACTGCCTGCGCACCGTATTTCCTCGCTGCAGTCATCACAATCCTTCCATCACCACTACCAAGGTCATAGAGAACATCCTTCTCATTCACCTGTGCGAGCTCGAGCATCTTATGAACTCTATCCATGGGTGTCGGGTCATACCCAGCACCGATTGCCAGACTCCAGTATTTCCAGACAATATAGAAAAGCACGAGTAACGCAAAAATGAGGATAACATGCATAGCCGATTTATTACGCTATTTTTTCAAGTAACGGCCAATAAAATCTAAAATACAAGCTAATCTCTTCTCTCTTCTGCGCGGAGTACCATGTCGTGATAGTTCATGACCATCAATAGGGAAACGAACCATCTCAACATCACGTTTGAGTATCTTGAGCGCAACAAATAATTCTTCAGCTTGAGTTATTGGACAACGGTGGTCCTGCTCACTGTGGATAATGAGGAGAGGTGTCTTCATATGCTTAACATATTTGAGTGGCGACATGTTCCAATAGAACTGAAAATTATTCTTTTCCCACCAATTACCTTTGAAACTTCGATTACGGAGAAATCCGTAGTCAGAGCCGCACTGTGAAAACATGCTCACGACACTCCTCATGGTCACTGCCACTCGAAAAATATCTGTGTGGCCGATGAGCCAATTAGTCATGAAGCCTCCATAGCTTCCACCCATCACACCCATTCTTTTCTTATCAATATATTTCCGCTGTGTGAGTAGTTTGACTGCCTTCAAAATATCTTTGCTATCAGGGATACCCCACCTATTATGCAATGCCCTAGCAAATTTCTCACCATATCCCTGACTACCATGCGGATTTGAATAAAATACAATATAGCCGTTTG
Source organism: candidate division TA06 bacterium DG_78 (assembly GCA_001303225.1). Lineage (GTDB taxonomy): Bacteria > Hydrothermota > Tepidihabitantia > SM23-42 > SM23-42 > DG-78. The sequence goes on from LJNI01000047.1 coordinate 11,990, forward strand.
CAGCAAGGACTTGAAACTCGTGGAAAAAAGAATTTCCGTATGCCATATGTGGACCTCCATGGATTTGTACAATCAATGGATATTTCTTCTTTTTGTTAAAATTCGGCGGCTTTAATAACCAACCATGGATATCATCACCCTTGTCTCCTTTAAATCGAAATTCTTCTGGTTTGGCAACTCGATGGGTATTGAAGTAATTTCTATTGAGATCGACCACTTTCTTTCGTATATTGTTTCTGAAGATATAAAGACTACCTGGATCAATCGGATTACTAATCGCCTGTGCGAAGGTATCCTCACCATTATAATCAAAAGCATAAATCCGTTCACTTTCGCCTATAAATTTTCTGATCTTATGAGTCATTACATCGACTACATACAAATTCGTGCTACCATTATCCGATGCTGTAAAAAATATTGACCTGCTATCATTACTAAACTTCAGATAACTAACATCGTAGTGACCCAAATCATCGATGGTCATATCATATGGTGATCTACCAAGTGATTTTGTGATATTTACTGCCTTACCGCCGCGTACTGGAACCACCCATAAATAGTAATTGCGCCATCCAACATATTCATCGGGATATTTCCTACCTATATAGGCAATCATTTTTCCGTTGGGAGAAAATACTGGTCTACCCTTAGGACCCACGGGTGTCTTGACTCTCTTTTCTTTTTCCCCATTAATATCAATAATAAAAATATCAATATATGTAAACTTCTCTTCCCAGTTTTTATTACGGTTGGAAATAAAAACAATTTTCTTTCCGTCCGGTGATACAGATGGTGAATAATCACCATTCTGCCCATGGGTCAATTGGACCATCTTGCCAGACCTTACATTTATTTTCCAGATATGACTTCTCTCTTCGGGTAAGATACCAAAACCATCGACTTTGTATAGAGCATTTTTAATGTGATAATAGAGCGGTGGTTTCCCCTTTTCTGGGATTCTTTCTTTATCCTCTTTCTTTATAGTGAACTCACATATGATATTTTTGCAATCAGGTGTCCACTCATATTTTTCAAAAAATCCCTTAGTATCGGTAAGGGCAAATGCTTCGCCACCATCCACCGGAATGAACCAGATATTCTGTTCTTCTTTTTCGGTAAGAACGAATGAGATGAACTTCCCGTTGGGTGACCATTGAGGATTTTTTATGTTCTTGTTACCCCGTATGTAGTGGTGTTTTTCACCATCATCCGTGATAACATAAAGATTTGAAAAATATTTGTTCTTTTTTTTGTCCATCCACTCGATAGTGCAGGCAATCTTATTACCGTCAGGAGAGAGGGCAATTTCTTTTAAAAACTTTATTTTGTAAAGGTCTTGGATATCAATCAATCTTCTCTTCATAGAATCTCCCTTCGTATTATCCCTTCTTCACACAAATTTTCATATCACCAATTTGTTAAAATTGTTGTTACCAATCGTTCAGCGGTTTTCTCAATCGCTTCGTTTATACCCTCATCTTCATTTGTTGAGTATGTTACCCACTCTGAAACATCACCTTCCCAAAAAATTTCGTTTTTTATCCTATCAATACACCGAATGGTAAATTTAATCGTTATCTTGTAATCAATGATGGTCTGGTCACTTGTGTAGGTGTGAGGATCTTTTGAAAAACCTGAAACAGTACCTTCAATAATGATATCCGCGCTCTTCTCATCGACAATACGCAGATTAGACCCACTACGGAATGCCTCGATAACAGTATTCGTCGCCAATTCATCTAATCCAGCCTTTACTGTACGATTTTCAAATATTTTAATGTGTACCTTTTGTATGTAATCAGGTAGTAATGAACGGGTCGAATAACCACAGCACGAAACTCCTACTAATGACAAATGATAAATGACCAATGCCAATTGAATTACAAATGACAATTTTTTCTTGACATTTGATTTTCCCGACTCTTTCCGTGCCGAGGTGGGTTGGTATTCATTTGAAATTTGAAATTTGACATTTGACATTTTTATTCT
>LJNI01000048.1 GCA_001303225.1 candidate division TA06 bacterium DG_78
CCTACAAAAAGGAGAAAAAAATAAAAGAAGCCCAAAAATCACTACAGCGTGCAAAACAGATATTTGAATCAGTAGGAAATCTGCACTATGTAGAAAAAGCCCAGAAAGCGGTTGAAAAAATCCACAGTCACTAGAAACGGCGGAAAACGTGCCGCTTTTTTCTAAATCACTAAATTTCATTCTAACCATATGAAATATGGAGATTTTTATAATCACGCACTAGTGCACATTAATATGATTGCAATCGAACTGTAGTAAAATTCACCATCTTTTAACAAGCCCCCAAAGTGCAAAAAAACACCCACTAAAATTCCATGAAATTTCAAGACTTTTTGTGTACAAACTAACCCATTCTGGCACACATATTGCTTATTCAATAACACAGATCTTTAAAAACAAAAAAAAGGAGGCTATCATGCCAACATATGAAACTCATTCAGCAAGTTGTTCTGGACTCGGTGGTTGTGAAGCGCCGTGTTCGTGTGGCAGTTGTTGGGTAACCTGCACTGCCCTCTGTGAAGCAGCATGCTTGACAGCATGCGGAGCATCTGGTGGAGTTGGAGCAGTTTTGGGGTCAGTAGGAGGATCTGAACTGAGCTCTGAAGGCGGTACAGCTTCTGTCGATGCTGGTAATCAGCTTGCGAATCAATCAGGAATCGATCAGTATGTTGAACATATTGCTGCAGTCGTCTGGGGATGGTTTATTTCTTAAGCACTTAGCGCTGTGATTGCAATGGATATCCTAGTCTGAGATATCACCCAAAGAATCAAAAGACAGCTATAAGCCTATACGCTAGCCTTATAGCTGTCTTACTTATAATCAGAACACCGTAGACAATCTTGACTTTTTGAGAATAATACTTATAATATATAAGTATAAATGGAGGTTTATCAATGACTACACAGACTAATACAACTCTACTCTTCAAAACCATGAGTAATGGTGAATACATATATGACGATAATTCAGGGGCTATTTTCCCGGTTAATGAGTTGTTAAAAAAAGCGATCGATCTATATCCAAAGTATGACATCGATACTGTTCGTGCAAAGCTGATAAAAGAATATCCTGAAACATATGTTAATGGTGCTTTGAAATTCATAGAGCGATGGTGTCAGACATACGGCAGATTTTGCAGTTCACCGAGAGGAAAAAATGGACTCCTTCAGAACGTAGAATCCTTTAAAACAGAAGATATTATAGAGCAATTTCTTCATTATCCAACAATGGCGAAGCAGTTAATATTAAATTTAACTGAGGATTGTAATTTGCGGTGTAAATACTGTATATATTCGGATAATTATACATACTCAAGAAAACCGAGCAAAAATGCTATGAAACTAGAAACAGGGAAAAGGGCTATAGATTACTTTTTTAAACTTAACGAGAAAGCGGCAATTAGAAATCCCGGCAAAAAAATTGCTATTAGTTTCTATGGTGGGGAGCCGCTGCTTTGTTTATCAATCATGGATAAATTAATTCAATACGCCCGAGAAAATACACCTCTCCGTATCAATTTTGTCATGACAAGTAATGGTATGTTATTGAATGATGAGGTGTCCGATTTTATAGTAAAGAATAATATATTTTTCGCCATAAGTTTAGATGGCAATAAAGAAAACCACGACCGAAACCGAGTAACTGTGACTGGACGTGGTTCATTTGATATTGTTAACAAAAATATCAAAAGGTTTTTTGAACGTCATCCTGATTATTTAACACAAATGGGATTTATATGTGTATATGATTGGAATACTGATTTAGAAGCGGTTGAACGTTTTTTTGAAGAAAATCATTGGAATGTTATGTTTGCTGATCCTGTAGCACCGGGTGGTCAAGTAGATAACTACTATGACCGTTTTACAAAAAGTGAAAGAGAGAGGTTTTTCAAACAAGAAATTCATATGTTGAAAAGATTTAAAAATGATTTGGAGAATAAAAAGGACCCCGCTCTTTTTTCAAAGGTTTACTTTGCCCCTAGATTCATTCCTCTTTATCTACATATGAGAGCGTTCGATAAAAGAATGAATATAATTCCTTTTACCGTTACCTGTCTTCCTGGAACAAAAATAAATGTAAGGGTAGATGGCACTTTTGATATATGTGAGCGTGTAAATCCCACAATGCCCATAGGAGACGTGAAAAATGGTCTTGATTGGCATGTAATCGCCAATCTTATTCGGAAATACAATAATGCGCTGGGAGATAAATGTTTATCGTGTCCGATTACAAAAATATGTGATGTTTGCTTTGGTGATGGAAATGCTATGCAAAATGCATCATTTTTAATTCCCGTAGATAGATGTAAATCACTTCTAAAATACCGATTGGGTAACTTATCCCTGTTTTATTCACTATTGGAAATTGATCCTGATGCCGCCATCAACTGGCTTGGACAATGGTTCAAAAAACCCGAGAGAGAATATTTCTTTTAACAAAAGGACAATAAAAATGGATTATTTCCGCTTTTCACCTGAGTGCCATTATGTTAAAGGGTCAATAAGAGGAACATTATATAGCATCATAACCGGCAAGGTTATTCATTTCTCTAAAGTTGAAACAGAAATAGTTAACTGTTGGTTGACAAATGAACGGGTTGATACGGTTGAATCAAAGTATCCAAAGGTTGCGAATGAACTTTTAAATCACCTCATTAGTGAAGGACTTGGATTTTTGTATTCAACACCAGTATATACCCAACCCTACGAACCAAATCAGCCATATTATAAACTCGACGAGTCAGTTGAACCTCCACCAGTGATAAAAAATGTGTTTATCCAGTTGACCGATAGATGCAATGCAAACTGTTTATTCTGTAAAAATAAAGATTACTATGTTTCCCGGGGATGTATTACCTGCCTACGTTGGGGCCAAGGGCAATATCGAGATGCAAAAACCACCAATAAATTAAACAATGATAATATGGAAAAACTGCTGAATCAATTAGCTGGCCTCGAAACCCAGGTATTGTCATTTTCAGGAGGAAATCCTCTGATGGAATGGGCTAAACTTGTTGATATTGTAAAAAAAACGACTCAATATCGACCCTCAATAAGATTTTTAGTTCATACAAATGGTTTTGGGTTAAATGAGAAAATCGCAAAAGATGCTGTGGAGTTAAATATCAGATTCAATTTTACCGTTTTTTCCGATTCTCAAGAAGGCTACCAAAAAATAACCGGAACAGGAGAACTATTTAAATTATTGCTCAGTGCCGTAGAAATGTGCAAAATGCATCAGATTATTTATGCCATTTCTGTCCTTGTTTCTCCAGACTCACGGCAGCATTACAATAAGATTTGCCAGTTCGCTCAAAATTTAGGTGGGGCTTCACTGTTTTTTAGTGAAATATTTCCTAAAACAGAAACTAAGAACCCGATGGTTAGTCTTCCAGTTGGCGAAGAAGCCGGTGAAAAGTCCTTTAGTTCATCCGATCCTCAGAAATTTGTTGAGGCAAAGAATTTTAGCAAATGTCTAAATGGTACCCTTGCTGTATCAGAAAACGGAATGATATTACCGTGCCCCATGTGGATTGAGTCAATAACTGAGATTCCAGAAGACGATATATTTTCCCTTTTCCGAAATGAAAAGCATAAACCATTTTGGGAATTGAACAAAAGCAAAGTTTCAACCTGCAACCGATGTGAATTTCGATTCCTATGTAATGACTGTGCTCTTATCGACCACTATCGTAAAGAAGATCCATCAATACATAATGCAGTTTGCACCTACAACCCTGAAATAGGTGAATGGATTTCATATTAATATACTGCATTGGAAAATTATAAGACTTCTAAATCGCACTACTATCATACTATCATTTGGCAAATTTGTTAAATGGTAGACGTAACCAGTCTGTTCAAAATACCGAAACAAAAAACCAATGCGAAATTTTCACTTTTAATTCGTGCGCTTGTTTTTGTTTGGAAAACGAGTAAGTTCTCTACTGCTCTGATGTTGATAATCAAAGTAATATCCGCCCTCTTCCCTGCGGCAAATTTATTTGTGGTAAAAAATGTAATTGATGGTATAACCAGTATCGTGATTAATAACAGCAGTGGTGGTTTGCGCAATCTATCCACATGGATTGCATTATTAATTGGCTTATGGGTTTTACAACATATCATTAGTACTTTACAGACAATCACTTCATCATGGTTGAATCTGTGCGTTGAACAAAATTCCCAAATAGCTATTATGCGCAAGTGTTCAAAGTTTGATGTCGCTTTTTTTGAAAATCCAACTAATTTAAATATGTTGCAAAATGCTTATATAGGATCATCGGGTACTATTAATCAGGTAATGACTATTTTCTTCAGTATTATTGAAATAAATATTACCCTTATAAGTTTTGTCGCCATCATTTTTCGATTACACTGGGGAGCTTTTTTAATTATTATTGCGGCAACGCTGCCGCGAATTTTGTCTAATCGATACTTTGCCAAAAAGAGGTGGGAAATAACAACAGGTCTTGTGGAACCCCGTCGCATGAGTAGCTATTACTCCGGACTAGTAATACAAAGAAACGTCGCCAAAGAGATCCGGCTCTTTGGTTTATTTAAACACTTTTTCGATCGATTCGTATTTTTCATAAATCAATTCAGACAGATTGAAAAGAATTATATTCGAAAACAGGGAGTAATTAACTTTTTAGTTAATCTAATTACTATTGCAGGTTCTTCAATTATCTGGGTTTATGTTATACACAGGGCTATCAATGGAACGATCAGCATTGGCGATATTGTACTTTATACTGGAGCCGTATCAAGTTTTCAAGGTGGTCTGACCGCGATGTTTTCGTTTTTCGGACAGATTTTCCAGAATGTCCTTTTTTTGGGAAATTTCTTTTCACTATTAGACCTTAATCCTGAAAAAATTGAGGGAGCACTTAAAGGTCCAGCGGATCTAATTAGTTATCGGAGTGGTAATGTAAAACCATCGACAGTGCTCGAGAAAGGTATTGAGTTTAGAAATGTTTCATTTAAATATCCGCAAACTAATAAATTAGTATTGAAAAATGTCAATTTCTCTTTACCTCCTAAGGAATCAGTTGCCATTGTTGGAGAAAATGGTGCAGGAAAGACTACCCTGATAAAACTGTTGGCTCGCCTCTATGACCCGACTGAAGGACAGATACTCATTGATGATAAGGATATTAGAGAATACGACCTGGAAAGTCTACATAGGATCTTCTCAGTAATTTTTCAAGATTACATATGTTATCCCTTAACTGTTCGCGAAAATATTGGCTTTGGAAATATAGAAAAAATTGATGACATATCAGCTATCCAGAAAGCTTCAAAAAAAGCAGGAGCACATGAGTTCATTGAGCGATATCCCAATAAATATGAGACCTATATCGGCCGGATATTTCAAAAATCGAGCATAGACCCCTCGATAGGAGAATGGCAGAAATTATGTCTTGCTCGAGCCTTAATGAAAGAAGAGGCGCCGATATTAATTTTAGATGAACCAACCGCAGCTCTTGATGTATATTCAGAATATGAAGTGTATAAAAGTTTTAGTAAAATGATGGTCGATAGGCTGACAATAATTATCTCTCATCGTTTTTCCACGGTCAGAGCCGCACATCACATTCTGGTTCTCCATGAGGGACGTCTCATAGAAGAGGGGTCTCATGAAGAGTTGATGGAACAGGATACATTATATAAAGAAATGTATAGTATTCAAGCAGACCGATATAAGTAGATAATTTTTCACTTCTCCAGAGAATACTCAAAAACCCAACTCTGAAGAAGTAGTAGATATGAAACAATTTATTAAAATTTAGCGGCTATACTTGAAACTTTTCTCTATATCTTGCGTAGTACTTAGTATATAGAGGAGAAATTTTTTTATGATTGACTTCATTTGGTTTTTGGATAAAATTGGGTGTTATCATGAGACATATAGAGAAACCTTTGACGCCAAAAAATTCGATGTCTAACACTCTATCTGTGCAAGGAAGAAGAGGTGGATTATCAGCATAACCTGATAGGAGATGATGTAGGAGCAACAATGGATATCTATATGGCACCGAAAAAAGTCTTCACCAGACTAAAAGAAAAAGCACAGTGGGTAAAACCATTTATTATTGTCTTGGTTGTTATTGCAATTGTCGCTGCACTCGCTCTAAATATAACCAGAGCAACACTTGCTGTACAGCAACGAGAAGCACTCGAACAGAGAGGACTGAGTGAGGAGCAGATTGAACAAGCAATGAATTTATTCAATGGCCCATTAGCAATGATTGCCGCTGCAATTAGTGCGGCTATTTTTACGACAATTATCCTGTTACTATTTGCTTTAATCATTAATCTCTTTATCCCGCTCTTTGGTGGGAAGAGTTTGTACAAAACTGTCTTCTCAGTTGTCTGTTTTTCAGCATTAATTAAGGTACCTGCAGCCATATTGAAATTGATACTGATTGCTATTACAAAATCACCATATGTAACGACATCTCTCGCACTCCTTACACCAAATCTTGTAAAAAATTCTTTTGGCTATCAATTACTCGCTGGTTTCGATTTCTTTATTATTTGGGAAATGATTTTAGTGGCGATTGGTATCAGCATCACCAATGAACTCAAACAGAAAAATGCTTATCTTCTGGTATTTATTATCTGGATAGCATCAGTATTTATTGGTATCGGACTTGGCAGTGTGTTCAGACCAGGTATAGGTATGTAATACATACATGATCAACATAACTGATGCACTAAACAGTAACTAAAGCAAAAATATGATACCTTTACTTCTCTTTTTGCAGATTGACTCATTATCACTCAATGAGGCAATTGATATTGCCTTTTCTCAAAGTCCTACTTATTACGAATCAAAAATTGCATTGGATCAATCACGCATTCTCTTTTATCAAAGTCTCTCAAATCTCTTGCCAACTGTTTCTGTAACAGCTGATTATACGAAAAGTGAATACAGCGGTGTTACAACAAGTGGCTATACAGGTTTTGCGAGTCTTACCGTACCACTTTTTGATGTCGACGTTATCAGTTCTATCCTCATTGCTGGTCGACAAGCAAAAGGGACCACGATACAGCACAAGGCAAATATATCCTATTTGATCCTACAATTAAAAACTGCATACTATAGTCTTATTAACACCCAGAATCTCTTAGCATCATCAGAGATTACCATAGAACGGGCTCAAGAAAATTTAAAACTGGTCGAAACAAAATATGAACTCGGGTCTGCATCGAGATTCGAAATGCTCCAGGCAGAGGTCTTTTACCTACGCAGCCTGCAGGACAGGACACGGGCAAAAACGCAGAAAATAAGTGCCCAGGAACAGCTCAAATCTATTCTCGGACTACGTAATGATATCTATCCAACTGATACGTTAATCGCTCCTGACAACACTGAATTTCCGCCCCTCGATTCACTCATTTCAATCTTACAGGAGGTAAATTATAATATTCAGATCGCCCAGGAAATGAGGAACATCGCCAAATTAGAATTAGTTTCATCATATCTCGCACTGTTACCAAAGGTTTCATTCTTCTACGGCTACAGCGTAACTTCTGATTCACTCATTTTTGATTTTGAGTATTATCGTGATAATGCAGTTAAAAATTATGGCATAAGTGTTTCTTTTCCTATCTTTGAGATAAAATCAGTCATTTTTAACTACCTCAATGCAAGAAAAGATTTACAATTAAAAGAGTTTGAAAAACAGCGGACGACACTAGAGGCAGAAAAATCATTGCGCACAACCTATTATACACTACAAGAATCTTACGATAATCTTCATTTTGCGAAAAAGAGCCTCGAGGCTGCAAGCGAAGCAGCCACAATTGCAAAAGAACAGTACGCGCTCGGCATTATTTCATTTTTAGACTTCCTGGATGCTGAAGAGGGTTTGTATGAAGCAAAAGTTTCTTATACTTCGGCATTAAGTGATTTTCATATTCAGAGAGCGAATTTTTCGTATGTTTTAGGTGCGTTGACCTTTAGTAAGGAGAAATGATTTACCCCGCCCCTCCAAAATGGTTCTATGTTTATCTAGTAAGAAATAAAAAGGGCAGAGTATATTCAACAAGGAGGAAGTTACCAATGGAACTTATATATTTTGAAGCATATAAATATAGACAGAATGCTTTTGAGCGAGAAAAAAAACTTAAACATTATGGCAGTGCTTTAAGGAATTTAAAGTTAAGATTAAAAGATATTTTTTCAAAAGGAGGGGCGCGGTGAAATGAAAAAGAAACCTTTAATTATAATCAGCGTCATTGTCGTTATTATCCTCATTATAGTCTTGAACCTCACTCAAAAAGAAACCAGGGAGCACGTTGAGGTCACGATTGTAACAAAAGGCAATATCATGTCAGTAGTAACAGCTTCAGGTGAATTACGTGCAAAGTCCCAAGTGGATATATCTGCAGAAACCATTGGAAGAATTAAAAAAATTTACTATCGAGAAGGAGATTATGTAAAGAGAGGTGATCTTATCATCGTTCTCGACGATGTCCAGGCACAGGCAAATCGAAAACTCGCAGAAGCACAAGTGAAACAGGTAGCGCAAGAACTCTTACGTGGCCAAAAACTGTTTGAGAAAAACTTGATTTCTCAGGAGAGTTTGGAAAAATTACAATTAGCGTACGAATCGGCAAATGCACAGTATGAGCAGGCAATGGATGCATACAGAAAAACAAAAATCTATGCTCCTATTTCAGGCAAAATTATGAAAATCAATGTTGAAGAGGGTGAAACCGCAGTCATGGGAACAATGAATTACGCAGGAACAGTATTGATGACCATTGCGGATCTCTCCAGTATGATTGCTGTGGTCACCATTGATGAAACTGATGTTCCTGTGGTCAAGGTTGGTCAAGATGCAGAAATCACTGCCGATGCTCTCCCTGATTCTGTATATAAAGGAGAAATAACAAAGATTGGTCTCATGCCCATCACCAGTCTGTTGACTACAGAAAAGGTTACTGATTTTGAAGTCGAGATAGAAATGAGTGATTTCTCGCCTTTACTCCGGCCTGGCATGAATGTCAAAACAGATATCACCACGAATGAAAAAGAAGATGTTTTGACTATTCCTATCCAGGCATCGGGCAAACGAAAAATCGATGACAAAACTGCAGAAACAGTCTTCGTCGTCCAGAATGGAAAAGCACATCTCATGGAGATTACTACTGGTGTATCGAGTGATACTCAGATTGAAATCATCTCTGGAATAGCAGAAGGCGATACATTAATCATTGGGCCGTATCGCGTGCTTTCGAAAATAAAAGATGGGCAACAGGTAAGCTTTGAAATATCAGAAGAAGACACCTCATCACAATCGTATAAGGTGAACCCACGACGCATAGTAAGGGCATTGAAAAAACGAATATAGTTGTGAAGAAACACACGGTAATCTGCCGAGCAATCAATATCTGCAAGACCTATTGGCGGGGAAAGGTCGCAGTTGAAGCACTCAGAGGAGTAAACATAGACATTAAGAATAATGATTACACCTCAATCATGGGTCCCTCTGGTTCTGGGAAATCAACCTTAGTGCACATCCTGAGTTGTCTCGATACACCCACATCCGGTGAATACTATCTGGAAGATAAACTCATTTCCACATACACAGATCTTGAATTAGCAAAAATACGAAATGAGTTTTTCGGATTTGTATTTCAAAGTTTCAGTCTCCTGCCCCGGCTCACTGCACTCGACAACGTTGCCCTTCCCTTAATGTATTCCGGAGTGAACAAGCAGGCGAGAGTAAATCGGGCAAAAGACATATTGGCCAAAACCGGCCTCAGCGATAGAATGCACCACCGACCCAATGAAATGTCAGGAGGTGAGTGCCAGCGTGTCGCAATCGCCCGAGCCCTCATCAACAATCCGAAGGTGATATTTGCTGATGAACCCACTGGTAATCTCGATTCGCGAACTGGAACAGAAATCATGGAACTATTCGACCAACTCGTTGAAGAAGGCAATACCGTTGTTATGGTTACCCATGATTCGAATGTTGCCGCTCACGCACGGAAAATAGTAAAGTTGAAGGATGGTTTGATCGAACATGACTAGTGTGTTCGGGAAAATTACCGAGTCTTTTCAAACATTTAAAACCCATAGATTACGATCGTTTCTTACTATATTGGGTATCATTATTGGGGTAACCACAGTAATCGCAATTCTCTCTTTGATTGAAGGGCTCAACCGTGCAGTTTCTGAGCAGGTTCAGTCAATTGGTTCAGATCTCATTTTTCTCCAGAAATTTACCTGGATCTCAACTGGTCAACAAGATCTGGACAAGCTTGCCGATCGGCCAGATCTAACACCCGATGACGCCGAAGCAATCAGTAAACTACCATCTGTTGAAATCGCAATTCCTGACATTGACAGACGGCTCAGCAAATTAAAGTATAGAGATAAGGAAGTCTCAAATCCTACAATCGCAGGCTCAGATGAGAACTATTCATATGTCAATAACCACTTTGTTGAGAGTGGCCGTGATTTCACAGAAGATGACATTCTACACCGTCGCAGTGTCGGTATCCTCGGCTCCTATGTTGCCAGCCAGCTATTTCCAGAGGAATCGCCGATTGGCAAAGATCTGCACATTAATGGGCATCGTATAAAAATCATAGGTGTATTCAAAGAAAAGGGAACATTTATTGGCCAGAGCTTGGATAATTTTGTGCTCATCCCCTATACCCTGCATGAAAAGTTCTTTCCAAGGGAGCGAGGTTCAATATTCTCGCGTGTATATGGTGGTTATTCAATCGATATTAAACCAAAATTAGACAAGATCGATGAGGTAGTCGATGAGGTGAGAGAACTTATGCGACGCAGACATGGTCTCGGTTTTGATAAAGAAGACGATTTCGAATTGAACACGCAACAAATGCTCATGGATCTTTATAAAAATATCACACGGATTGGTTTTGCTGCAATCATTGCAATTGCCGCAATCTCATTGGTTGTCGGAGGTATCGGCATTATGAATATTATGCTGGTATCAGTTGCCGAACGGACCAGGGAAATTGGCATTCGTAAGGCAGTTGGAGCTTCAAATCAGAATATCCTCTTACAGTTTCTCACTGAATCGATTGTCCTTGCACTCATTGGAGGAATTATTGGTATTATTTTAGGGGTCCTCTTAGCAAAATTGATCTCTGCGGTTTCACCGCTCAAGGCTGCAGTATCGTTCTGGATGGTTATGCTCGGCTTTGGGTTCTCTGCTGCAGTCGGTATATTCTTCGGTATCTATCCTGCCCGTCGTGCCGCTTCACTCAATCCCATAGAAGCACTGCGGTACGAATAATTATCACGCAGTAATCGCAGCATCGCTACGCTCGCAGGATCATTTTATTTGCAGTACATTAGGCATTTCTTGCAAGTCGGAGGCGCTACTGCAAGTTCTGTAAGAACGATCCTGCATTCTCAATGAGTTGACTTTGATAAAATATTAATTATAATCTGTGGTCATGAAGGAAATATATATTGATGAACTCACTGGCTGCTATAATCGACGATTTCTTCACTATTGGATTGAGAATGAAATCAAGCGATCGAATCGCTATGCCACGAAATTTGCTTTAATTCTCTTAGATATCGATAATTTTCGTGATATTAACAATAATTTTGGCCACTTAGAAGGTGACCGAGTTTTAATTGAGTTCACCGAATTTCTGCGCAAGAATATACGAGAAGTAGATAGCCTCGTCCGGTACGGTGGTGATGAATTCATCATTCTCGTACCAAATACGCATAGCAAAGGAGCCCTCGAATTGGCACAGCGACTCTTTGGCGGCCTAAACGAAACAGAAATATTGCGTCATAAAATTCGTTGCTGCATCGGGTTTTCTGTATTCCCGGATGATGGAACAACTACCGAGGCAATGATCAATCAAGCTGATGATCTTATGTACCAAGCCAAAAAGCAAGGTAAGAATAGAATCGGTGTGAGGCAGAGAATTGTGCAGAAATTACAAATTCCTTCACCGATCACTATAGGACGTGAGGATGAAGCACACTGGATATTAACCCAACTCAAGGATTACAACACGATCTTTATTGCTGGTGAAATAGGTGTCGGGAAAACTCGACTTGTCTTGGAGATCAAAGATCGTTTGAATACCGACATTATTTTGAGAGGCAATGCCTATGCCGCACTCTCATCAGTTCCCTACCATCCGTTTAAAAATATGTTTAGCGAGTTGATTAACAAAAATTTCGCTCTGGTGCAGCGCGTCTTCAAACAGATGCCAGAAATCTATCAAGCTGAGGTAATGAAGTTACTTCCTGCAGAAGGTATCTTAAAGGCAGTACAGATCGAGGGTCTGGATAAGTATCGCCTGTATAATGCCGTCGCTGAATTCATCTTGAAAATGTCACATATGGCTTCACCAACTACAACAATGTTGCTCTTAGATGATCTACACTGGATTGATCGACCGAGTTGTGAATTGCTCGATTTTCTCATAAGGAGTATAAAAAATAATATCAAAATCTTTGGTACATATCGAGTTGAGGAGATAAAGACGTCGCAGCTTGTTGAGTTTTTAGGCATTTGGGCTCGAGAAAAATTCTATACGCAGATGACTGTATCGCCACTCAATGATAAACAGACTAGCCAGCTACTCAAGGCGATTATGGGTTCAGTGCCTCAATCAGCTGGGAAGTTTATCTACCACCAGAGTGGCGGCAATCCCTTCTATGTCGAGGAAATCGTACGAGAATTAGAGCGTCAGAAAAGACTTTACTGGAACGGTAAGGAATGGGTTTTTGTGAAACATCTTGAAGTAACAGTACCACGATCGATAGAAGAAACAATAAAAAGGAAACTCAAATTCCTTGACCCTGACCACAGAATGTTCTTGGAGATCGCTGCTGTCTATGGACAGGAATTTATTGCAGATATCATTGCAATGGCGAGCAAACGAAATGTTGGCGAAATTCTCCACGCAATCGATGAACTCCGTAGGTTAGGTTTCATTAAAGAGAGGACAGGAGAAAATTTCTTTTTTAGTGAAGACGTTGTTCGCCAAATAGTATACAAAAATATATCACGGGCTGATTTAATGCGTTATCATAACTTAGTTGGTGAAACCATTGAAAATTTCTACCGCGGTTCTCTTCCGAATTACTATGAACAATTAGCACTCCACTTTACGATCGCAAATGATGACCAAAAAGCCTTAGATTATTCGAAAGAAGCAGCTGCAAAGGCGAAGGCGAATTATGCCCACAGCCTCGCCGTCAAATTCTTTGAAAATGCCCTCAAGTATGAAGATAATCTCGAGGAAATCTTTAACATAAAGTTTTCCCTTGCAGAAATACATTTTTTAACTGGTAACTACAAAAAGGCAATTGAGGAACTGAGAACGTGTTTAAAAATACATACAACCGCATATCGGGTCTACGAGCAACTCGGGAAGGTCTACCAGCATATCGGTGATTACAAAAATAGTCTAAAATATTATCGACTCGGCTTGACGCTCGTACGTGGAACCGACATTACATACGCATTTAGATTAGCCATCTCTATGGTATACGTGCGGCTCGGGCAGCACCTCCGTGCAAAGAAGGAGTGTGAAAAAATTCTGAAGAAGAAAAGCCAGATGAGTAGACAGCATGTCGGAAGCGCCTATCTCATACTCGGAATAGTAGCCTTGCGCTTATTACAATTCAACAAAGCTGAATTGTATTTTAAAAAGGCTTTAAAGATAAGAGAAGAGAGCGACAATAAAACGAGTATTGCAGCATGTTACATCAACCTCGCAATAATGTATCAAGAGAAATTGAATGTAAAAGCGTGTGAAGATTACTATAAGAAAGCACTAAAGATAAACCAAGAGATCGGCTATCAAGGAGGCACGGTCACTGCACTCTTAGACCTGGGAGCTCTCTATGCTGATTATGATCTTCCAAAGGCAGAGGAGTACTATCTCAAAGCACTCTCTATATCCAAAATCATT
>LJNI01000171.1 GCA_001303225.1 candidate division TA06 bacterium DG_78
GCATTAAAAGTATATTCTCGTACGGAATAATGTCAAGAATTGACTATCAGAGGTTTACCCACATTGTAGTTGCTCAATTTATTGAGCAAAAAATATCTGTAAAAATGTTACAATGTTCGATAAATCGGACCACTACAGATGTAAATTTGTTTGTCAAATAGAAAATTTTTAAGATGTGGGTGACTATACCGACTTTACTCTTTTGAACAGATCTTGACGCGAGAAGATAAATGCCCAGCAAAAAGCTGGGCATTTATCTTTGTACTTTCTTATCTAGCCCTCTAATATACATATTACCGCCATTACGCAGCCACAATCCCACGGTGGGCAGACAGTTTGCCCCTCGGCTACCTCAGCCCAACAGTTGGGTGGACAGACAGGCTGTTGTTCCGTAGGCACCCAGCCCGCAGCAACAGGATGCATGATGTAATCCATTTTTCTCACCTCCTCTATATACTTTCAACTGCTGTACTCGATTTCTCTCGTAATACTAGATTGCAGTAAGAGTATAGGGATGATACCTAATACAATCCCTAACAACATGCTCTGTATGTATTAAAACGTAGCAAAATGGCAAAAAAAAGGAGTGTTGCTAACACTCCTTTTTTTGATAGCAATCATAGTTCAATGTATCAATAAGAACTTTCTTATGACGTTGCCATGGTTTTCAGTTTTCAGATTATAGAAATAGACACCAGCAGAGAGGTTTAGATCAATGTGTAACGTATGGGTTCCAGCACTAAACCTACGAGATACGAGTGCTAAATTTAATATTGCCCTTACCTTTGCTGATTGTAGCAGCACTGAATGTAAATGCTTTGGGTATGACTGAACTTCCTTCGGCAACACCTGGATCATATGTCTCGATGACTTTTTCTAAGGTATCATTGCTCGGATTTTCATCGCCTGCGAGTTGTGTATACACAGTCACGGTATAGGTGCCACTTACAAAGATAAACGCATCGGGAAAGGTAACCTGTGTGCTATCACCTGGTAATATATTGCCGATTGACAGGTAATATCGAAGCTTGCGCTAACTGTGCCCAAGTTTGTCACGGTCGCACGTGGATAAAGTGTGGTGTTTTCAGGAAGAGGTGTTAGTATATCAATAGAGACAGCTCCCGCATCATGTACGCCAGTTGCCTCTATCACTTTCCCTAAGGTATCATTGTCAGGATAATTATCTCCTGCGAGTTGCGTATAGACAGTTACGGTATAGGTGCCACTCTCAAAGGTGAAGTCATCAGGGAACGTGACCCGTATGCTCTCACTTGGCGCTAAATTGCTAACTGTGGTTGATGTATATGAACCTGGCTCAATGGTGCAGGTAATGTTGAAGGTCTCGGTATTTATGCCAAAGTTTTTCACGGTTGCATGGGGATTGAGTGTCGTGTCTTCAGGAAGAGTTGATGGAATGTCAATAGTGACCGTGCCGACGTCATGGGCCCTTATCAAATCACTTTGCCACCAGGCGATGTCATCAGAATTCAAAGCAGCTCCCAGGACATCGACATCATTATCATCATCCAGGTCAATGGCATAGACAGAATTGGCACCTGGAAAGTTATCGGCGATCGTATGTTCAGTAAAGTTCTCGTTTCCGTCATTTTCCCACCAGGTAATATCATCGGCATTAGCAGCAGCTCCCAGGACATCGACATCACCGTCATCATCCAGGTCAATGGCATAGACAGAACGGGGGCCGTCAAAGGTTCCAGCGATCGTATGTTCAGTAAAGTTCTCGTTTCCGTCATTTTCCCACCAGGTAATATCATCGGCATTATAAGCAGCTCCCAGGACATCGACATCACCGTCAGGTTCTATGTCGATGGCATAGACAGAATAGGCATAGTCAAAGGTTCCGTCGATCGTATGTTCGGTAAAGTTTTCATCGCCATCATTTTCCCACCAGGTGATATCATCGGCATCATGAGCAGTTCCCAGGACATCGATATCATCGTCATCATCCAGGTCAATGGCATAGACAGAATTGGCACCATCAAAGTTATCGGCAATAGTATGTTCAGTAAAATTTTCGTTTCCGTCATTTTCCCACCATGTGATATCGTCGTCATGATAGGCAGCTCCCAGAACATCTATATCACCGTCATCATCCAGGTCGATAGCATAGACAGGAAGTGCGCCGTCAAAGTTATCGGCGATGAAGTGTTCTGTCCAGCCAATTTGGGCGAGTAGACTTCTGGGTACGATCAATACCAAAACGGTAATCATGATTAAACGATTCATAATTTCAACCTCCTTTTTATTTGGGTCTTAACCCGTAACCAATAAAATATTGGTGTGAGGGTAAAAACCATTTGTGTGGTAACCTGTCTTCCAGAGAACAGATACGACATATAGTGTATGAGGTTCCTACATTTCTTAATACCACTGTACCCCTTACATAGTTAAATTTTTTTATTGAGTTATCACCACCTTTCATGTTTTTATCTATCTAAATTGTCGCTGTCTTAACTATAAGAAAGAAATTAATGTTGTCAATGCTTAATTTAAAACCAAAAAGGACCGGCATTACCACCCCTTTTTGGTTACAGCTCATTCTACGCGTAGGAACTTCTTGGTGATTGTACCTGATTCGGTCTTCAGATTGTAGAAATAGACACCTGCAGAGAGATTCAGATCGATGTGTAACGTATGGGTTCCAGCAGAAAATCTATCAGATATAAGTGTTCGTCTTAATCTGCCAATTGCATCATAAACGAGAAGATCAACGTTTGTCGCCTCTGGAAGGGTAAACTCAATTTTAGTTTTACCTGTGCTGATCGTAGGAGTGTGTATTGTAACGTTGAGAGGTATAATTGGATTCGATTCAGCAATACTTGTTGCCTCTACTACTTCTTCTAATGTGTCGTTGGTTGGGTTTTCATCACCGACAAGCACAGTATACGCAGTGATCGTATAAAAACCACTCTCAAAGGTGAAACTGTCAGGAAAGGTAATCTGCATACTGTGTTTTGGTGTTAAATCGTAGACAGAATCTGTCGAAACATACGCGCCAGGATCGATTTCACACATAACATTAAAGGGTTTGGTAATTGTACCAGGATTTGTCACAGTCACCTGTGGATAGAGGGTAGTATCTAAGGGAAGTGTTAAAGGAATATCGATTGACACGATTCCCACGTCATGGATACCCTGCATGTCGCTTTCCCACCAGGTAATACTGTTAGCATACCAGGCTGCACCAATGATATCCATTACCGCATCTCCATCAATATCTGCTGCGTAGACAGCCCGTGCTCCATTATAGTCACCTTTTATTGTGTGTTCGGTCCAGTTCGTGCCAGTACCATCAATATTCTCCCACCACGTGATATCATCGGCTTCCAGAGCTGTTCCGAGTACGTCAATATCTCCGTCACCATCAATATCAGCGGCATATACTGCCCAGGCACCGTTAAAATCACCGTTAATCGTATGTTCGGTCCAACTGGTGCCTATACTATCAGTATTTTCCCACCAGGTAATATCGTCAGCAGTATAGGCTGCAGCGACCGCATCCATGTCTCCGTCATCATCGATATCAGCTGCACAAACTGACCTCGGTCCACTAAAACTTCCGATGGTATGCGCAGTCCAACTGGTGCCTGCTCCATCAGTGTTTTCCCACCAGGTGACGTTAGCTGACGCACTCACGGCCAGGACATCCGTATACTCGTCACCATTTATATCAGACACACAAACTGAAAATGCTCGGCTGAAAGAACCAGTGACAACATGTTCAATCCAATTAGTGCCTGAGCCATCAGTATTTTCCCACCAGGTGATATTATCACCGTCATCAGCGGCGCCGATTAAATCCATATATCCATCACCATCTACATCAGCTGTATAGACTGAGCTGGCACCGTCAAAAACGGTTTCTACTACGTGTTTAGTCCAACTCGTGCCTGTGCCATCAAGGTTTTCCCACCAGGCGATGTCGTCGGCCTGTCTAGCAGCACCTAAGATATCTATATCTTCATCGCCATCTATATCAGCTGCATGTACTGATTTGGCGCCGTCAAAATTGTCATCAACTGTATGCTCGATCCAATTAGTGCCCACGCCATCAGTATTTTCCCACCACGTGATATCATCATCGGTAGAGGCTGCACCGATTATATCCATATCTTCATCTCCATCTACATCAGCTGCATCGACTTCGTTGGCATTCGTAAATGTACTGTCAACAGTATGCTCAGTCCAGTTGATCTGGGCACATAGACTCACAGGCATCACAACTACGAAAACCGTAATCACGATTAAACGATTCATGATTTGTCTTTCCTATTATCTCATGCACCATATTTCATATGACTTCATGGTGCATGTACAAACACGTTCTGGTAGTATACCAGAACTCTACAAAAAACCATTTGAGCACGTGACAGCTGGGGCGTACTGAGAAGAGCTATTTTTCTCGACTACGCCCCAGTTTTAAAATAATGCGCTCCAGCGCGCAGAGGCATTTACATTATCCATAATTATACACGTTCATGATACAGCCGCAACTCCATGGTGAACAAGGTCCGTTCGTCGGACATACAGGGCCGTTCGGTGGACATGCTGGCTGCCATGGACCGGTATCATGGTGTTCTGGGTTAATAATATACTCCATTCGCTTCTCACCTCCTTTTCTTCATCATCTAAAGACACCAGAAAGTACCTTAGATGTGAATGAGATTTCTCCGCACATCATTATAGTGGAGATACCTAACAAAAATCCTAACACAGACCAGTTGGATATCATGAGTTCAGGAAATTTAATGAAATATAGAGGTTTTACAGTTCGGCGTGTTTGCGTTGTTTGATTAATGTTTCAAAGAGTGTGACGGTTTCAGACCGCGGTGCAGTCTTGAGACCTTGTGCCAAGACCTCCTTGAGCCGGGAGAAACAGTCTTGTAAACCACCGAGATCATTGAGTGCTCCATAACACCGCATCGCCACACAGTGCGCCTCCTCATAATACGGATCCTTATCAATGAAGAGCTTACAGAATCGGAGCGCCTTATCATAATTACCGAGTTACAGAATCGGAGCGCCTTATCATAATTACCGAGTTCATAATGACCCTGGGCAAGGTTACGTAGAATATAGAGATACAGTCCCTCAAAATATCGACGACGTTGCTGGCACCACTCACTGTAAAAATCATCCATGAATCCACCGCGGTAGAGTGAGGCAGCTTCTTCATACTTTATCAACCCCGCGGCACGATTACCATCTTTGACCAATCGATCGGCCTTGTTGATCAAGGTTTCGAATTCTTCGGTGTCAATCCAGTAGCGGTATTTTGGAGAGAGGGAGTAGGTTTTCTTGTCGAACAGGATGACATCTTTTGCAATGGTCTTCCGTATTGCATTGTAAAAGAGCTGATGTGCTATAGTAGGTCGATGGTCAGGCCAGAAGGTATTGATAATTTTTTCACGTTTGACTTCGGTCTGTCGATTGTCAGCGAAGAAACTGAAGAGTTCCTGAAATCGTCGTTTTCGCCAGGATCGCATTTTTATTTTTCTCCCTCTTTTTAAAATTTGTACTGTGTTGAATAATCGGATGATAAAGTCGTATTTCACTCCTTCGGGTTCGACAAAAATTTCGGTTGTTTCTGAATAGGGTACCCTTAAAAGAATATGTTGTACATATGAAGTCTTAAAGTTAATCTTTTTCAAAAACCGTATGATTTCTGGACTATGTTTTAGTTCATATATGAGTAGAAAATCATAGGAATTTTTTTCTGCTATTTTAATTGCCTTCTTAATAAACATTTTTGCTTTTGTTTCTTCTTTCTTTAGCAAGTACAATCGTGCGAAATAGACATACGAACTCATGGTAAGATGTTTAGAACCTTTCAAGCTTGCTATGGCTTGATTTAAGGTTTTATGCGCAGCATTGGAGTTTCCCAGAGCCAGCTCAATCATGATTTTTGTTGTAAGATTGGATTTTTTATAGAGAGCTGGGATGGGTAATTCAAGAGACTTATCACTATATTTTTTTGCCTCAAAGAAATTGCCTCGATTTATTGCAAGTACAGCCATTCCGTCCCAGGTGATGGATAGTAGCCAATTATTACTGATTTCTAATGCCATTTGTTCAGCTTTTTTCAATAACTGCTCGGCCTGCACAAATTCGTCCTGTAATATCTTGGAGACCCCAAGGCACTCATAGCTTGAACATAATTTGGTTTTGTCGTTAAAAAGTCGGGCATATTTCATTGCCTCTTTTAATACTTCTTCTACCTTGGTCAATTTGCCCTGTAAGGTCAAGGCATGTCCTAAGTTGTTCAATGCTAATATTAAGGTTGGTGAAGGGTTCGACCTTAATTTATTAATCACCTCTTCAAAATATCTCTGGGCACAATCAAAATTGCCCATTTCCATATTAGTTACTGCAAGATTGTGGAGGATTCTATAAATATGATATGTATCTTTCATTTTTTTTAAAATCTTCAAAATTTCTTCAAAGACTGACACTGACTGTTTAAATTTTCTTTCTAGGTTGAGTGTTATTGCAAGATAATTCAAAAAATCTATTCTGGTCTTTTTGCTTCTTATTTTTTTTGAATGGAGTATTTTTCTGATTTTCTTTGAGATTCCTTTTTGTTTACCGAGATCCAAATTCATTTGAAATTGGACAAGAATGGATTTAAGGACTTCTTGGTGCAGTTTACGTTGATGTGCTATTCGTTGTGCTCGCGAATAGTACAACCTGGCACGAGTCCAATTACAATCCCAAGCATAGATTCTGCCTTTTATGCGCACGAGTGTTGGGCTGCTGTTAATCAGTGCCTTTGGAAGACTTTCTACGTAGGGTTTAATACGCTCGGCTTTTCCAAAGGTGATATAATCTTCAGCGAATTTCTCAAGGAGGCGGGCAATCGATGGGTAGTCTTTGGCTTCATAACAATGCTTGAGTGCGGATGAAAAAAATCCTTCTTTCTCCAAGTAAGAACCGGCTCTCGTATGGAATTTTTGATGTAAACCTGTTTCTTTTAATTTCCTCTTGAGAAAATTACGGAAAAGATGATGGTACATGTATTGAGGTTGAGATGTTTGATAAGAAGAGATGAAGAGATGCCTTTTTTCTAACCTCTTTACAATTACCTTTGAGTCATTCCTTGATAAAAGGAAGTCACAGGCTTTCGGCGAGAAATAAGAAAAGACTGATGTCGCAGTAAGAAAGAGTTTTAGCTCTTCTTCGAGTGGAGAAAAGACTTCTCTCTCAAAATAGTCGTAGAGAGACATGAGCAGAGATTTTTTACTTTTTCCAATAACGGCTCTCTGCGTATCTGGTTGGATAAGAAATTGGAGATAGGTAATCCAACCCTCAGAATTAGATTCGAGCCTTTTTAATTCAGCTAGCCGTGGATCATAACCCTTCATGTGTTTACATAGTATTCTGATTTCATCTTTAGTGAATTTTAAATCTTGTTGAGTAATATCGAGTGATTCATTTTTGAGGTGAAAGCGATTCAATGAAAACGGTGGACTGCTCCTCGCTGAAATAAAAATTGAAACATTAGGAGGAATATGATTGAGAAAATATTCAAATCCGGAAATAATTTTCTTGAATTCATAAATTTCTTGTAGATCATCAAAAATAAATAGAATTCTTGAATAAAGGAGCTCAGATAATTCATTAATAAACGTACCTATAAGAATCTCCGTTTTTATTTCGCGACGAGAATGTTCGATAATGCTTAACGTTCTTTTGCCGAATCCAGATGCATATTTTTTCATAGCTTCTATACAATACTGAATGAAAAGGCTGAGGTCTTGATCCGATTTATCAACTTGATACCAGACGTAGGGAATCGTAATTTTTTTGACGAATTGCGCCAGCAGTGTTGTTTTTCCGTAACCAGCATCAGCACAGATTGATATTATCCTCTTGTTGAGATTTGCTGTGAGAAGTTTTAATAAACGACCACGATACAAAATATAATCGGCTATTCTTGGTGGTATGATTTTTGTCTTTAAGAGAGGTTCTCTCACGCATTAAAAGTATATTCTCGTACGGAAT
>LJNI01000049.1 GCA_001303225.1 candidate division TA06 bacterium DG_78
ACTGTTTTCTCACACCAATGTTGAAGAGATTAAAGGATATTGATTTGAGCGATATGCAGAGCGAGGTATTCTGGCAATGGGTTGAAGGTGAGTCCACTAAAAATTATGCGATTGATCCCCTTTCTCCTTTTAGGGTACGTGGTGGACAGAGAATTCCTGCGCTCTATGACTTTTCTACTGCTACTGATTTTTATTCATATATTCTCACCGGTTTGAGTTTTTTGGCACATCAACTTGGCCTCGGTGGTCTTGTGATTATCCTCGATGAAGTAGAAACTATTACCCATACATGGAATTACAGTGACTATACCCGCGGGCTCAATTTTCTTGAAGGGCTTACTCGATCAGCACTGAATTGCGCAGAGTTGAAGCGTATCGAAAGCAGAATGCTCCATAATCGTGTTCGTCCGACACCGTATAGTTATCGAGAACCACACCTCCTCCTCATTTTAGCGACAACGCCGACACATGGTTTACGCGGCCTCGAGGAATTGAAAAATCTTATTGACAAAAAAACCTACCTACGAAATTTTACCGAAGCCGAGATTGAGGTCATCTATGACAATCTGCTAGAGGTCTATAAATGTGCCTACCCCCATTTTAGTATCGATGCGTCACGACGAGAAAACATTTTTAAGGCAGCGTTACAGAGGAGTAAGCGCGAGCTGAGAGAATTTATTAAATTTTCATCTGAGGCATTTGATTGGTTCAGACTGAGCAGCGCAGAGAACACGGAATGACAAAAGAGGAAATTAAGCAGCGACTACAGAGAACCTGGGTACCTTTTTTCAGCCGCTTTGGCAATTTCACACCAATCCAAGAACTTACCATACCCCACATAGTACGCGGTGAGAACGTTGTAGTCATATCACCTGCTGCAACTGGCAAAACCGAGGCAGTCATTGCGCCGCTCCTTGAGAATTTAATCAAAGAAGGCAGCTTCGATAGTACTGAGGCAGCATTAAGAATACTCTACATATCACCAACAAGGGCATTAGTCAATGATCTGTATCGTAGGTTATATGACCCGATAACATATTGTAATATCAGTCTTGGTCGCAAAACTGGGGATCGGCCGAGAATTGACAACAAACACTTGCCCCATGTATTACTCACGACACCCGAATCGTTTGATTCGCTCTTAACCCGACAGACAAAAATTTTTTTGTCATGCGCGGCAGTTGTATTGGACGAAATACACCTCCTCGACAATACACCGAGAGGAGACCAGTTGAGGATTCTCTTAAACCGCTTAAGAAAAGTAAATGATAGACTCCACTACTATGCACTCTCTGCAACAATCGATGATCTCACTATTGGTTCGCGATATTTTAATGACGCGAAGGTCTGCTTTTTAAAAACACCCCGTGAAATAGAATTTCTCTTAATATCTCAGAATAACTTCGTAAAAAAGCTATTTCAAATTGCACAAGAGAAACATTTGGAAAAAATGTTAATTTTTTTCAATGCCCGTAGTTATGTTGAATCATTCTCACAGCAATTAGATCGACCGCCATTTCACGACAAGGTATTGGTCCACCACGCGAGTCTACCAAAAGAACGTCGTGAAGAAGTAGAAAAGTTGATGAACAGCAGTGAGCAGGCAATACTGTGTGCAACATCAACATTAGAATTAGGGATTGATATTGGAGATGTCGACACTGTTGTGCTCTATCGACCACCATTTAATGTTTCATCACTCCTCCAGAGAATTGGGAGAGGAAATCGGCGTACGAACAACCTCTTTGCAGTTGGTGTTTACATGAACGATTGGGAAAAAATTCTCTTTGAAACGTTCTTCGATTGTGCACGGCGAGGTCAATTATTTGAAAAACACTATCAACCATCTTTATCAGTTATTCCCCAGCAAATATATTCTTACTTGTATCAACGCCGCCGTATCGGAACAACACTGAAGAGCCTCTACAGCATACTTTCACCAGTATATACTGAAGAGCAAATTAAAACAGTATTTAAAACAGCGATTGAACATAGTAAGATAAAAGAGGTCAGGCCACATATCTATTTCGATGCTTTTCCATTAGAAAAAAAGATTGAGTGGGGAAAAATTCATTCTAATATTGCTGAAATCTCGTTTGGTGAATACGATGTGTACGATGTTGCCCAAGGCAATTTGATTGGCCGCATTTTCCATGTGAGAGAGATGTTTATCCTCGGTGGTAGATGTTGGCAGATTGTACAGATTGTTGAAAAAGAAAAGAAAATATACGCAAAATGCGTTGGTAACGCACCAGGAGTTACTCAGGTATTTGAGGGGAAAGGAGCAGGCAACTATAATTTTCTCCTCGCACCAGTGCTTAAACAAAAGGTGCTCCCTGAACTCGCACTGCATGAATTTCCTGTAACGTCTAGTAGAAATAAAACGTATATCTTGCATCTCTTCGGTCAACTCTACGGCTTTATCATCGCTGATAGTTTATGGCAGGAAAGTATCGAAGCAATCGATATCGAAGGGAAATTACTCATTTTGAATAACGTCTCATTGTCTGACAACCACTTCCCTTTTCCCAAGCCTGAGTATATTAAAGACGTAATTGGTAAAAACCTCGCACGTTTGGAAGACGCTTTGGGAAGTGGTGCGTATTTTTATGATTTACCTGTTGAGTACCAGATAGAAGATCACTACTTGAATCTTGATATTGACCGATTCCTGGAATTTCTATCATCGATTTCATTGGTTACTATCGAAATAAAAAAATTTCAAGAAGTTTTAAACATTATCAAATAGTCTTTGACGAGGTTTCTGAAAAAGTATCATATTTTGTCATTGCGAGCCCGCAGGGCGTGGCAATCTCATTAGATTGCGTCGTCTTCCCACAAAGTGGGACTTCTCGCTCTGTTAAATAATTAACTAACCCGACGTTTTACAACAACTCTCTATTTGAAAATCATATAACTAGATTTACATAATTTCTATGTTTATTTAACGGGGCTCGCAAAGACTTTTTCAGAGCTCTCTTGACCAAGTCTTGACACAAGGCGAAAATGAAGTATAGTCAGATGTTCACGTAAGGAGGAGTGCAATGAGAAAAATATTCTTAGGAACGCTCACAATTCTTGTAATATTTATTTTTGGCTGTGGCGGTGCAGCATTGCTCGATGCACCTGAAATTACAGGCATTATCTTCCATGAAGCATCAGTCACCATCACTTGGCAAGCTGATGCTGTAATCGAGAATAATGTCGATTTCAACGGTTATAACATTTACGTATCTACTGATTCAGTTGATTTATTAGTCGAGGATGCAGAGAATTTCAATAAGATCAACGCCATCGTGATTACTGGAAATACCTATACGACTCCTACTACATTACATCAAGATTCAATCTATTATGTCCAAGTGAGAACCGTCAATATAGATAATAAAGTTGGCTCTTATAATAGTAACGTGCCATTTGTTGCCGCTTCACCGAGACCTGAATTTACTGCGACTCTCAGTTTTGAGGTTTATCCAACCCCGGATTACGACAGCTGTGCGATTAGATTCTCTGATGCTACAATTATGGCTGATTCAGCAATGCCATATAGTGGCGCTGATATGTGGATTGATTGGCCAACGAAGTTCGTTTCACCAAATAATCACCCTCAATACGGAGCAAATTCACGAGAAACCAATTTTGTTAATCTTGGACAATACGAGCTCGATGATATCTCCGAAGTTACGACAGAACCAACAGAGAGTAATGTAGAAGTTGATGAAGGTGATCTAGTCATTTGCATGACCGAGGATAGTAACTATGTAAAAATTCATGTCGATGAAATAATCCCTATCGATAGCTCTGGTTTCAGTGTAACCATCACCTATGCCTACCAGAATATCGCCAACTTCCCTTATCTCTCGCCGTAAACAAGTATAACATATGAAGGCCGGCTTTGCTGACCCTCTCGTTTATATAGCCAGGCTTTAGTCCTGCCGCACAAAATCTGTTTTTGATGTGGTTTTTCTAAAATGTCAAAAACCGACAGACGATAAACGATACGGGCTGCGCTACCGTATACCGATTAACGAATGACTAAAGTGCGTTAGAATCAATCCAATCTAGATAGGATTTAAAACCTCGTTCAATCTTCCAACAAATAACCTCCGGCACCTGATAAGGATGATTTTTCTTTATGAAGCTTTCCACCTTTTTATAATTTATCTTCTTTGTCTTTATGAGTGCACCGTATTCGGGTGCTTCCTCAATCTTACCCTTCCAGATATAGAGCGAAGATAATTTGAAAATATTACCACAGGCAGCGAATTTATGCTCTATCATGCCCTTTATTATCTTTTTTGCTGTTTCGAGATCAGGAAATGTTGTATATATGATGCAATAGTCCTGTTGCTTCATTAAAAACGCCACAATAAAAACATTGTCACATTAAAGTATATGAGGAGCGTTGTCGTATCAAGAATTGTTGCAATCAGAGGACCTGACATCAAAGCTGGATCAACACCGAGTTTTTTAAAGAATATTGGTAAAATACCACCGAGTGAAGTAGCAATAACAATTGCAAGAACCATTGCGGTTGCAACCGTAAAGCCGAGCATGACATCACCCTGGAGAATAATTGCGCGCAGCGCAGTTATGATCCCTGCAATGATTCCCATGAGAATACCAATCAGAAATTCTTTTCGTACGACGCGCCAGACATCACCCAATTTGATCTCACCTGTTGCGAGCCCCCGTACAACAACGGTCGCTGCTTGGGTCCCAGCACTGCCGCTGGTGTTCATTAATATAGGGATAAAAAAACTGATTGTCACAATACTGGAGAGAAGAAATGAATAGTGCTCAAGAACAGAACCAGATATAAATCCAGCGAGGGCGAGAATGATGAGCCAAACAACCCTCTTTTGAGCTATCGCAAATGGGTTTGCTGCAAGATATTCATCAGTCACACCTGCTGCACCGAAGTGATGGATATCTTCGGTCGCTTCCTCTTTGATAACATCAATGACGTCATCAACCGTTATCACACCTTTCATTCTCCCCAGCTTATCTAATACGGGAAGTGATGGCTCGTCGTATTTTGCAAAAATCTTTGCGACTTCTTCCTGGTCCATGTCTAAATTAACACTTGGAATATAGGTATTCATCACCTTATCAACTTTTTTTAAGGGACTTGCCGTGAGCAAATTTTTCAATGGAATGACACCCATGAGACGGTTGATTCGATCAACGATGTATATGTTTTGAATAAAATCTATCTCTTTTGCCCTACTCCTCAATTCCCTCAAAACCTGGGCAATCTTTATATTCTCAGGAGCAGAAACGTAATCGGTCGTCATCAATCCACCAGCAGTAGTTCCTTTATAACTCAGAAGCTCGCGCGCCCTTACCTGTTCATTTTCTTCGAGAAGTGGGATCAGTTTCTCAACCTCTTCATTGGGTAGGATAGAAAAAAGGTCAGTACGGTCATCAGGCGACATTTCATTGAGAATCGCTTTCTTCCTCTGCGCCGAGAGCTTATTAAGCAGCTCAATCTTCTGGTCATCTTTCAAAAATTCGAAGATGTCTGTTGTAAATTTCGTATCTAAAGCATTGAAGAATGTCAATCTTTCTCGGAGAGTAAGTTCAGCCCAAACTTCAGCGATATCAGCAGGTTCAAAGTATTGTGCGACATTTCGTATCACTCGCTTATTTTTAGTAGCAATAAGTTCCCTGATTTCTGGTAACATAAACCGCATGTGTTAGTTTAATCTAAAATCTACTGTAGTCAATATGTTATTTTTCGATTAAAATATCTGTAATATTTTCTAAATCCTTTAATACTAAATCATTAACAAAATCTTTATAGGTCAGTGCATTGTTAAAATACATTTTCAAAGGTTCGGGGGCAATGACTAAGGGAAAATTTTTCTTTCCGAGGTAATCTAAGTAACTTGACCATCGATATTGTTCTAAAAAGTTATTAACCTTTAGCCAATCACTGACACCCCTTTTTCTCCATCCTGGGAAAATTATGTTCAGTGGATTTAAATGAATGTAGCGTGTTAGATGAATAAACTGTTCTGTAGTCTTTACATGTCGAGCTTTGAAGACTCCTTGAAAAAGCCTCCCTGAGCGCTCGTATTTGGCATTGAAGAACATGGTCCAGGCTGTACCTAATTTTTGCATAAATTGGGAAATCCCATCCGACTGGATTTGGCGCAAGATTAGATGAAAATGATTAGGCATTAAACAGTATGCAATTATTTCAACAATCGTGTCTCTTTCTCGTTCCTCCGGGCCTCCACGAGGCTTGGCCTCGTAAAGATGAAAACAATGTCTCAAATTGTAAGACAAACGCTCCCGATCATTAAGCTCATATAGGTAGTGAATACACCTAAGATAATCACCATATTCACAAAATATGTCCCTTTTTTCAACACCACGATTATAGATGTGGTAATATTCCTTATTGACAAAAGTTAGGCGCCGCATGAAATTATTATATAAATTCCTATCAAAAAAGCAAGACTATAAATACGAGGCCAAGCCTCGTGGTTAATAAAAAGTTGACAAATTAAATTCTGTAGATATAATTGCCCATGAAAGATATCTGGGATAGTAGAACCTCATTTATACTAGCATCGATTGGTTCAGCAATAGGGTTAGGCAATATCTGGCGGTTTCCGTATGTCTGTTATGAAAATGGTGGGGGTGCATTTTTAATTCCTTATCTCATTGCACTGCTCACGACAGGTATTCCATTGATGATTCTCGAATTTTCTCTCGGCCATAAATTCTCAAAACCTGCACCTCTCGCATTCAAAAATATCAAGAAACCCTTTGAAATATTAGGCTGGTTTGCCCTACTCATCGGTTTTGGAATTGTCACCTACTATGCAGTCGTCATGGGCTGGTGCTTTAACTACCTCGGCTATTCATTTAATCTCGCTTGGGGACAAGATACACAGACATTTTTCTTCAATCAATTCCTTAAAATATCAGAATCGCCTATGCAATTCGGAGGCATACAATGGATGATTGTACTTGCATTAGCATTAACCTGGATATGTATCATTGCTGCTATCTGGAAGGGACCTAAAACTGTTGGTAAGGTCGTGTATTTTACCGTCATCATTCCATGGATAATCTTGATAGTATTTGTAATACGTGGAGTCACCCTGCCTGGTGCAATCCAAGGATTGAAATATTATCTCACCCCTCAGTTTGGCGCGCTACTCAATTATAAGGTGTGGCTTGCCGCATATTCTCAGGTTTTTTACTCTCTAACAATCGGTTTTGGTGTTCAAATCACCTATGCGAGCTTCTTGCCGAAAAAAGCAGATGTGGTAAATAATGCATTTCTGGTGAGCCTTGCTAATAATGCCACGTCGTTCATCGGTGGTTTTGCGGTATTCTCGACACTCGGCTACTATGCGTATCAGAGTGGTCTGCCAGTAAGTGAAGTAGTGAAATCTGGTCCGCATCTTGCTTTCGTAACCTATCCAACAATAATCAGTATGTTACCCTTTGCCGCAAGTGTTTTCGGTATCCTATTTTTCTTAATGCTCCTTACCCTAGGTATCGACTCAGCATTCTCACTCGTTGAGGCTGGTGCTGCTTCAATCATTCATAAGTTTAAGATAAAACGTATGCATGTGAATATCGGGTTCGGCATCATCGCATTCATAATAGGGATTATCTACACAACGAGGGCTGGTCTTTACTGGCTCGATATTGTCGATAATTTCATGAATAACTATGGTCTGCTCGCTGTCGGAATACTACAGTGTATTGCAATTGGTTACTTCTATAATCATCGAGAGATGCGAGAATATGCAAACAGTAAATCCGATTTTACTATTGGTGCATGGTGGGATTTCAGTATTAAATACTTAACGCCAGTTGTTGTTGGTATCCTCTTTATCACTAATGTCATTGAACGATTTAAGAGTGCTTATGGTGGGTATACAAGACTCGCAGAATTTCTTGGTGGTTGGCTCGTATTGATTGTCTTTATTGTTATTGCGGTGCTTCTTTTTAAAGGAAAGGGGAAGGAATAATGCCTCTATCTGCCTGGATAATGTTTGCAGTTGCGAGTTTGATCCTTTTCGGTGGTATCATCTTGTGTCTCTTCAGAATTAGAAGAAAATAGGGCCAGTTCTCTAATCTCTATTAGAGCCCTGACCCTTTTTTGTACCTGAACACTACTAATTACGACGATATTTTTTACTCCCTTCTTCATAGAGATCGCCGCCATAGGCATCATTGGCAACGATGACAGGGAAATCCTCAACTTCAAGCTCTCTTATTGCTTCAGGACCTAGATCTTCATACGCAATGGTTTTCATTGCCTTAATATTTTTGGCGATTAAAGCCGCCGCACCACCAGTAGCCGCAAAATAGACTGCCTTGTGCTTCTTCATAGCCTCACGGACATCCTTGGATCGGGTACCTTTACCAATCATGCCCTTTAAACCCAAAGAAAGCAGTGTTGGTGTATATGGATCGCATCGACCTGAGGTTGTTGGCCCTGCAGGACCAATAACATAACCAGGCTTTGCTGGCGCAGGTCCAACATAATAGACTATCTGTCCTGTTAAATCCAATGGTAGTGCCTCACCCTTTTGTGCCAAATCAAAGAGTCGCTTATGTGCCGCATCCCTCGCCGTATAAATTTTCCCAGTGAGGAGTACGCTATCACCTATCTTTAATTTCATAACATCTTCGTCACTTAGTGGAGTCTTGATCCTTTTCAGTTCCGCCATTTGTCCCTCCTTATATAACAGCCGATTTATGCCTTGCAGCATGGCAGTTAATATTAACTGCCGCTGGAAATGAAGCGATATGTCTGGGATGAACTTCAATAAAGACATCGAGTGCAGTTATCCTTCCACCAAGTCCCATGGGTCCGATACCAAGATTATTTATCTTTTCAAGAAGTTCTCGCTCAACATCAGCATAAAATGGATCAGGGTTTCTTTGTCCGATATCTCTTAAGAGCGCCTTCTTTGCTAGGAATGCGACATATTCAAAAGTACCACCAATGCCCACTCCGACCACAATCGGTGGACAGGGATTTGAACTCGAACGAATAACCCGATCGATTACGAAATTTTTAACGCCTTCAATCCCATCGGCTGGTTTCCCCATTTTCACTTCGCTCATGTTTTCGCTACCACCACCTTTTGGGGCAACTGTGATTTTTATCTTATCGCCGGGCACAAATGTTGTGTGAATAATTGCCGGAGTATTGTCACCGGTATTCTTCCCTTTTATCGGATCTGCTACAATCGACTTCCTCAAATACCCTTCTGTATAACCTTTCCTTACCCCTTCATTTATCGCATCGGTGATATTGCCCTTAACACATACCTCATCACCAATCTCTACGAATACCACTGCAAATCCACAATCCTGGCAGATAGGAATCTTTTCGGTTCTAGCAATTTCCTGGTTCTTTAATAACTGATTGAGGATATCTTTACCAGTATCTGATTCTTCTTTTTTTAAACCCTCTTTGAAGACATTGACTACATCATCACCCAAAAAGTAGTTCGCTTCCGTACAAAGACGGGCTACTGTATCAACGATTATATTATAATCAACTTCCCTCATTTAACCTCCTTTTCAAAAGATGGTCTATTGGCTAAGGTTAAGAAGCTGGAATTTACGCTGATATATCACTCCAATTTGAATTTTTTTCTAACATCCAAACCCACACCCTATTCACCGAATCATTTAGTTGGTTTAAGAACGTAGACAGTGGTCTTTTCAGGTAAATTTTCTTTTTTAATTGTAACTTCACCATCTACCTTCTTCACATCTTTACCTTTAATAAAATTCTCTACAGGTGCAATCGGAAATCCACATTTGTCAGTTTTAAAATGCATTGGAATAATAACATTAGGTTTTAACGTATTAATAACCTCATCAGCAGTCTTTGCATCGATTGTGAAATAACCACCTACAGGAACTAAAAGCACATCAACATTACCAACCTCTTGCGATTCAGAAGCAGATAATGTATGCCCAAGATCACCGAGATGGACAACATTCACACCATCTATCAACATATTAAAAATCGTGTTTGTGCCTCTTTCTTTACCACTACTCTCATCATGATAAACACCAACACCGGCAATATTGATACCTTTGACTTCCTTTTTACCAGCACCTCTCACAAATGATGGATTTCCTTTTATCTTCGTTTCATTGTGGTCATCGTGTTCATGTGAAATAGTAACGATATCGGCTGGTTCATCGATCGCTTCATATTTGATACCACCCCCAAAACATCCAGATTTGTATGGATCAGTAATTATTTTAGTACCCTTGTCTGAGGTAATTAGAAAAGAGGCGTGTCCCAAAAACTTTATTTTCATAATCACTCCTTTCGCTGTACTTTTTATGACTTTAATTACTTACATTGAAGCCTTGTCAAATAGTATATCTCATAATCAGTCTATATTATAAACCAAATTTCCAAAAAATCAAGTACAAAACCATTTTTCATCGTGTGCATCAAGACTTTACACTTTCTGCCGTGCATGAAATGTAAAGTTAATGAGGCCACCTTTTTGTTCGTTGACTTGTCAATAAATTTGACTACAATAGTACATGCCGTTGCTCGAAGATTTAATCGAGAAACTCCAGTGGTTACCAGGAATAGGAAGAAAATCAGCTCAGCGCCTCGTTTTTTTTCTGCAGAAAATGGATAAGGTGAAGGTGAAAGAGCTGACCGATGCTATTTTACGAACACGACTGCAATTAAAAGAATGTTCAATATGTCACAATCTGGATGAACACGATCCATGTAGAATCTGTAGTAACGCTGCACGTGATAAAGATCGTATCTGTATTGTTGAACAACCTTCAGATGTCATGGTTATTGAACGCACGAGTGAGTACAAAGCACTCTACCACGTGCTCCATGGCGTCATTTCTCCTATTGATAATGTCAGCCCTGATGACCTACGAATTCAATCACTGATTGAGAGAATAAAATCACAAAAGATTGATGAAGTAATTATTGCTACAAATCCAACAACTGAGGGTGACGTCACTGCCTTCTATATTGCAAAACTCATCAAACCACTAGGTATAAAAGTGACGAGAATTGCTCGGGGACTACCCATGGGCAGTGATCTCGATCTGGCAGATATCACTACCCTTTCACGAGCATTAGAAGGAAGACGTGAGATTTGATTCACCAAAGGTGAATCAAAAAATTCCAAATATCAAATTACAAATCTCAAATAAATTTCAAAGTCCAAATTTAAATATAAAATTATAATTTATCCTTTTTAGGAATTTAGGTGTTTTTGTATTTTAGATATATTATTCTTTACCAGGTTGCTTTTCGCACGCCTGGTATTTCACCTTTGAGGGCAAGTTCTCGAAAGCAAATACGGCACAGACCGAATTTACGGTAATATGCCCGTGCTCTGCCACATCGAAAACAACGGTTATACTTCCTCGTTGGGTACTTTTGAGGTCTCTTAGCCTTATTAACCAATGACAATTTTGCCATGTATCTCCTTATTTTTGCTATTAGCAATAAGCCATAAGCTTGAAAAAAATGATAGATAAATCATTTTTTCCTAGTGAACGGCATGCCCATACCCTCGAGTAAGGCAATGGCATCCTCATCTTTTTTTGCCGATGTCACAATTGCGATATCCATACCAAAAACTTTTTTCACCTTATCATACTCGATTTCGGGAAAGATGGTCTGTTCTGTGAGACCCAGATTATAGGAGCCCCGACCATCAAACGAATCTCTCGAGAAGCCACGAAAATCACGTATCCTCGGTGCCGTAACATTGACAAAGCGGTCAAAAAATTCATACATTCTCGAACCTCGTAAGGTTACCTTCAATCCGATAATCATACCTTTGCGTATCTTAAAGTTTGAAATTGGTCGTTTTGCCCGCGTTGAGATGGGTGCCTGACCGGTTATCTTTGCCAAATCCGTCTGAATGAGCTCTATAATCTTCGGGTCATTTAATGCTTCACCAACACCAACATTGATGACTATCTTTTTTATCCCTGGCACCTGGAAAATATTTTTGTATCCGAGTTGCTTCATCAAAGATTTCCTTAACTGTTGGATATAGTAATCTTTTAATCGCGGTATATAATTTGTTTTACCCTTTTTATTCAATGATCTCTCCACATTCCTTACACAACCGTACTCTTCTGTTTTCGATTTTATCCCTTTTAACCCTTGCCTTCTTCCCACATTTAGGGCAAATGAGTATAAGATTAGAAATATGTATTGGACCAGGGACAGTTACGATTCCTGAAGGCTTTGTCTGTGATCGAGCGCGTTGGTGTTTTTTAACTAAATTAATTCCCTCGATGATTGCTTGGTTCTTTTCAGGCAGTATCTCCAAAACTCTCCCCCGTCGTTCTTTTTCTTCACCCGTGTTTATTTCAACGAGATCATTTTTCTTTATGTGGAACCTCATTCGTTTTTGTTTTAATGGTTTTTTCATTCTTTAGCTCTCACTCCCATTCATACAACTTCACTTGCGAGGGACATTATCTTAGTAAATCCCCTTTCCCTCAATTCTCGAGCAACTGGACCAAATACCCTTGTTCCTTTCGGTTCCTTCTGTTCATTGATTAAAACACACGCATTATCGTCAAATCTAACATAAGACCCATCTGAACGGCGGCATTCCTTCTTTGTCCTCACAATTACAGCCTTACCTTTGTCTCCCTTTTTCACTGGTGCATTCGGTAAGGCATCTTTTATAGTTACGTTTATTATGTCTCCAATATACCCATAGCGCCTCTTCGAACTACCAGTCACCTGAATACACATTGCTACTCTGGCTCCTGTATTGTCACAGACCTTCAGTCTCGAGTAAATCTGAATCACCCTACTCTCCTTATTACACGCCAGCGCTTTAGTTTCGACAAGGGTCTCGTTTCTTCAATCACAACTTTTTCACCAACTTTGCACTCATTCTTCTCATCGTGTGCATAGATTTTTGTAAATCGCCTGATATATTTTTTATAGAGGGGATGTTTGACATAATTCATTATCTGTACAATTACGGTCTTCTGTGGTTTATCACCGATCACAACGCCGACCTTTCTTTTACGCATTCGCTTCTCCTCTCTTTGATTTCTTTGTTTTTGTCTCTGATTCCTTAGATTCTGTCTTTTTTGTCTTCGTACCAACGAGCAATTTTTTCGTACCCATTTCGTCTTCACGCAATAGTGTTCTAATCCTTGCAATATCACGACGTAAGGTTCGTAGCCTCAGTGGATTCGGCAATTCCTGGGCAGCGCGTCTCAGCCTTAAATTAAAGACTTCTTTGTGAAGCCCATTCAATAAATCTATGAGTTCTTCTCTCGATTTTTCTCTCAGTTCAAAAACCTTCATACTTTATTCCTGGTTCTCTTTTGATAAATCTTGTTTTAATCGGTAATTTATTTCCTGCCAGTCGTAACAGGTGTCGTGCCTCATTTTCATTCATTCCTTCGAGCTCGAAGAGAATACGCCCTGGCTTAACAACACACACCCAGTATTCAGGTGCACCCTTACCTTTTCCCATCCTCGTTTCAGCA
>LJNI01000050.1 GCA_001303225.1 candidate division TA06 bacterium DG_78
GAGGAGTGATCAATTGTACGGGACTGATGGTTCTGTCGTTTCAATTCCACTCGCATCGAGAGGATTTGTTCTCTTAAAGAAACTACGAGATGAAGCGCACCGTTTTGCAATTGGCTATCATCGGACTGTGAGGGCTAAAAAAATAACTGTGTCAGTACTCGATAGCATCGTCAGTATTGGTAAAAAAAGAAAATTGATGCTCCTCAAATATTTTGGTAGTCTGGGTGCCTTGAAAAAGGCGAGCGAGGAAGAAATTACTAAAGTGCAGGGCATCGGGAAAAAAGTTGCCCGTATCATATACGAATCCTTACATACATAGGCTTCATACCTTCGCCCAAAATACGAATAGCTAAATTCGAAATCCGAGATCCTTATAACTGAGAGAAAATAGAAATTGGGTTCGGGTTAAGATGCTGGATTTTTTCGATAAAAATATTTAAAATCTCCAGCTTCCTGGCCATTAACCTTTAAACCATGTTTATGTCTCTCATCGGGTATTTTGTCCAGTCTCGAAACTCGACGTCGAGAGAAGATGTAGTATTTAGAATTTATATTTTCTTAACCTTAACTTTACTAATCTTTCTTCTCGTCCCTTCCAAAATTGTAAATTTTAGATTTTTATATTTAATTTCTTCACCAATTTTAGGAATGCGGTCTGCGTATTTTAAAATCAATCCACTGACGGTCGATACATCCTTTTCATCGATTGTCAGACCGAATCGTTCAGCGAATTCACCAAGCTTCATCCGTGTATTCAAAATATATTCATCATTAGTGATTTCTTCAATAAGTGGTTTCTTTTTTTTATCGAACTCATCTTCGATATCTCCGACAATCTCTTCTATCAAATCTTCAACCGTAATTATACCAGATACACCGCCAAATTCGTCAATTACAACTCCTAACGAAAGTCTGAGACGCTGTAATTCAAGAAAAACATCCAAGGCAGGACGGTCCTCATACACAAAGTGTGGGAATCGTACAAATTCCACAACAGGATATTCCTGGAATCCATTCCAGAATGAAATAATATCCTTGATGTAGAGGATGCCAATGATCTGATCCATATTAGCAAAGTACACTGGATATCGCGAAAAGTGATATCGATTGTAATCATTAAGAGCATCAACGAGTCGAGTATTATAGGCGAATGCAGCGATCTCATTTTTCGGCACCATAATTTTGTTCACTGCCTTCTTTTTCATTTCCAAAAGTTCATTAATCATCTTGTGTTCGGTGGTAGAAACGCTACCGAGGTCTAAGGACTTATGTTTTGGTACCAATTTGTGTTTTAAAGGTTCTACTTATTGAAACTAAAATCGCCAAATTGTTCAGGTTTAGTATTTCTTAAACGACGTTTTAGCTCCTCTATACTCGTATCGCCCTGAAATACAATGCCATTTTCATTCATGAGTTCATCGCTCACTACAATTGTACATTTCGTGCGGAGGGCAAGCGCTATAGAATCTGATGGTCGGGCATCAATGACAAAAAGTTTACCATCGGATTCAATATAAATCTTGGCAAAGTATGTTTCGTTTTTTAGTGCCTCGACACCTATCTTCGCCACCTTTGCTTGGAAAGTATCGATAACGAGTTTGAGCAAATCGTGCGTCAATGGTCTTTGGGGCCTAATACCTTCGAGAGAGAGGGCAATAGCCATTGCCTCATTCTCGCCAATCCATATCGGCAGAGTCCGATCGCCATATTTTTCCTTGAGCAATACAACAAACGTATTGTACTGTTGATCTTCAATAACAGCATTAACGAAGACTTCTAAAATTTAGGCACCCTCCTCAATCACAACAAGTTTAAATACAGCATTAACTCCTTCGGCGAGGTGAACTTTTATGTCGTAAACTCCAGGATGTTTGATGGTTTCCTCAAGCATTATATTCTTCTTGTCGATTTCGATGCCGTTATTGTTAAGGAGTAGAGCCACGACACTTGAAGTAATACTACCAAACGATTTTCCTTCAATGCCTGTCTTGATCGTCGTCTTGATCGTAAGGTCTTTGAATCGCTCAACGAGATCCATACCCATGGTCTTCATTTTTTCTCGCTGTTGAGAAAATCGCGATTGAGATTTTCTAAGCCCTCTCACATTTGCCTCGGTTGCTGGGATTGCCAAATGTTTTGGAAATAGGTAATTTCTCGCATAACCACTCTTAACATCAACAATATCGTGTGGTTTACCGAATCGTTCAACTTCACGTAATAAAATGACCTTCATTATTTCAACTCGTATGGCAAGAGCACTATTTCCCGTGCACGCTTAATCGCTTGGGCAAGTCTCCGTTGATGATAGGAACACAAACCAGTTATTCGTGACGCAAGAATTTTACCTCGTGCATTCAAAAATCCTTTGAGGACAGACGTATCTTTATAATCTATCTGTTTGACACCAGTTTTACAAAAACGACACTTTTTTGCCATATCGCTCCTTTACATACAATTAAAAGGGGGTCTCAATTTCCTCTGTACTTTCCTTTGACTCTTCAATCTCCTCAGTTGCTCCTTCGGTAGTTGTTTCTCCACTCGGCATATCGAGAAATTGAATACGGTAAGCGATCACTTCAATTGCTGACCGCTTCTCTCCCTGAGTTGACTCCCATTGTCTTGACCGGAGTCTTCCCTCGATAAGAACGGCACTACCCTTTTTTAAATAGTCATTAGCGAGTTCTGCCTGACGACGCCATGCGACAACATTGATAAATAATGTCTCTTCCTGAAATTCACCCGTCTCGCGATTCTTATAACGTCGCGAGCTTGCTATTCTGAACGAACAAACTGGTGCTCCCTTTTGCGTATAACGCAATTCTGGGTCTGCAACCAATCTGCCAATCAACTGAACCGAATTGAGATAGCCAAGACGGAGTGGCTTCATTACGACCTGCCTTTCACAATTATCAACACCCTCAATATATTCTCTCGGTGTTTAAATGACTTCTTAATTTTCGCTATCCCCGCGGGTTGTGCAGTGAATTCATAATTCACATACACACCTTCGTCATATTTGTGGACCGGGTATGCTAATGTCTTCTTACCAAGATTGGTGAACTGTACATCACCTTTGCCATGAGTCTTTATCGAACGTTTGATGCTCTTCATTTCTTTATCCAATTTCTCCTCGGTGATGTCGGGTCTGAAAATGAACATTGCTTCGTAGTGATTCATACCTTATTTCCTCTCAACGGACCTAATTTCTTTATCTCTTCGGTAAAATCCCTGACCACTTTAGTAAATTTTTCACCCTCAGCTGCTGAAATCCATTCGAGTCTCAGTCGTCTCTTATCAATCCCCATATCACTGAGTAAACTATGGAGAAAAACAACGCGCCTAGCGGTCTTATAGTTACCATTCTGGTAATGACAATCACCAAAATGGCATCCACCAATCAGTACTCCATCAGCACCATTCGTGAATGCA
Organism: candidate division TA06 bacterium DG_78; assembly: GCA_001303225.1. GTDB lineage: Bacteria > Hydrothermota > Tepidihabitantia > SM23-42 > SM23-42 > DG-78. The sequence goes on from LJNI01000050.1 coordinate 3,430, forward strand.
TGGAGTATATGTTGTGGATCTATTCTCGAAGAACAGAAAAACCGAATCGGAATTACATTCGCCGGATATTTCTTTCTGGACGTTCCTGCAAGGTCTGCAGCAGCCGACGTACACCATTTACAGAAAAATCCTATGATTTTAGGTTCGAAATTTCCTTTTGTCATTTCTCCGCCAGTACTGATACCACCATCTGTTCAATCTGTTGATCAGAAAGATTTTTCTGTTGCGCTGCACCTGAAGGACAGGCTGCACTACACGAACCACATCCCTGACAGAGTGCCTCATTGACTTTAACCACCATCTTCTCTTTATCCAGCTCCCGTGCATCATACGGGCACACTCCTACACAGATACTACAACCAGAGCATAAATCCTCATCAACACCAGCAATAGTTGGTTCAAATGCGATGGTCTTTTGTGAGAGAATAGCTATAGCCTTACTCGCTGCTCCTGATGCCTGTGCAACGACTTCGGGTATGTCTTTTGGTGCTTGGGCAGCTCCAGCCAGAAAGATACCTATTGTTTGACTTTCAACTGGTCGTAATTTCGGATGTGCCTCAGTAAGAAATTGATTCGCATCGCATTGTATTTTCAATTTTCTAACAACTTCCTCACTCTCTTTTTTGGGAACCATACCAGTAGCGAGCACAACCATATCTGTTTCTACCTCAACCTGTTTCCCTGACAATGTATCTGCACCCAAAACAACAATTCTCCCATTATCTTGGTAAATCTTTGAAACCTTACCACGTATATATACCGCTCCTTCATCAGTAACGCGGTTATAGAATTCTTCATAACCCTTCCCTGATGTCCTCACATCGATGTAGAACACTATCGGCTCACCATCGTGAACTCTGTGTTTATAAAGCAAAGCATGCTTAGCCGTATACATACAGCAGATCTTTGAGCAGTATTCAAGGTGGTTCTCTTTATCCCGTGATCCGGCACACTGGACAAAAACGACGCGATGAGGCACCTTTCCATCAGACGGCCGTTTAATCTCTCCAGCTGTTGGACCAGATGCAGATAATAACCGCTCAAACTGCAACGACGTTATCACATCTGGAATCGCACCGTAACCATACTCTTTTAATTTCTCAGGATCATAGAGATCGAACCCAGTAGCCACGATGATTGCCCCCACGTCATACTCAATAATTTTGTCGGTAAGTTCATGATCAATTGCATCCGGTTCACAAACTGAATCACACTGGAGACATTCGCAACATACTGCACAGTTGAGACACCGCATTGATTCATCTTTTGCCCCTTGTTCATCAAAACCGAGTTCAACCTCATCGAACGCCTTACGTTTATCAACGTCAATCTTCGGCATCTTCACTCTTCGTATTCTCTTCTTACGGAGCAGCTCCTTAGGGGAAGGTCGAGCAGTACTGTATTTCTTGTGCTCGATTTTTATCCCCCTAATCCGTGCGTCAATTGCCTCTGCAGCCTTCTTCCCGGATGCCACTGCTTCAATAACTGTTGCAGGACCAGTAACAACATCACCTCCAGCATACACACCATCTACGCTCGTCTCGAGCGTATCTGGATCCACAACGAGGGTACCCCATTTTGTCATCTCGTATTCCTTGCCTAACCAATCTATCTTTGGTTTTTGAGAAATGGCAATAATCACGTTATCTACTGGTATTGTAAATTCACTACCCTCGATCGGAATTGGACGCCTCCTCCCTGAAGCATCAGGTGCGCCGAGTTCCATCCGTACACATTTAATCTCCTGGATTTTATTCGTGCCTATAATTTTGGTGGGTGCAACCAGAAATTCAATCTCAACACCCTCAACCTCTGCCTCATCAACTTCCCATGAGTTCGCTGGCATCTCTTTGCGTGAACGACGGTACAGAATTGTAACATCACTTCCCAATCGTTTTACCACACGAGCTGCGTCAACTGCTGCATTACCACCACCGATAACAGCGACCTTCTTTCCAAGTGTAACCTTTTCACCACAATTCACTTTCTTGAGGAAGTTTATACAGTGAAGTACACCGTTGAGGTCCTCGCCTTCCACATTTAATTTCATTTCCTCATAAGCACCAGTAGAAATAAATACAGCACGGTAGTCTCTCTTCAAATCATCGATGCTCATCGTTTCACCAATTGTGGCACCTGTCTTAATATCGACGCCGAATGATGTTATGTAATCAATATCAGCCATAATAGAATTGCGTGGCAAGCGAAACTCGGGTATTCCCAAAACGAGCATACCACCAACCACCTTTTCGGCTTCGTAGACCGTAACCTGATAGTTCATTTTGGCCAGGAAATACGCACAAGAAAGTCCACCAGGGCCAGATCCGACAACAGCAATCTTATCACCAGTTGGTTTCTTTTGTTCGAGAGGATAAGACCCACAGTCTGCCACATACCGTTTGAGCGACGCTATGGCAATTGGATCATCGACCTCAGCCCGCACACAATCAGACTCACATGGATGATTACACACCCGGCCACACACACTCGCAAATGGATTTGCTTCTCGCTCTAATTCTAATGCTTCTTTATATTTACCCGCACGAAGTAAGGCGATATATCCTTGTGCATTCACACCTGCAGGACAGGCAACGCGACATGGTGCATGACCAAGCTTTTTGATGGTGAATCTATTTGGAACAGCCTGAGGAAATGGACGGTATATTGCCTTTGTCATTGCCAAATCACATTCAAATTCATTCGGCTGCGATACTGGACAGACGATATCACACTCACCACATCCATTGCACTTTTCCCAATCCACATATGGTGATTTCTGCCTCACCTTCACCTTAAAATTACCCACTGAACCAGAAATTTCTTCGAGTTCGCTATACGTCAATAACTTTATTTTATCATGCTGTGCAACCTCAACCATCTTTGGCGTCATAATACATTGCGAACAGTCCAGCGTCGGAAATGTCTCAGACAATTGTGCCATACGGCCACCAATCGATGGACTCCGCTCCACGAGTACTGTTTCAATACCGGCATTAGCAATATCTAAGGCTGCTTGTATACCTGCAATACCCCCACCTACAACCAGGGCTCGTTTGGTAACATTCACCAAGATAGACTCTAACGGTTCATCGTAACGAACTTTTTCTACAATACTCTTAATAAGTTGTGATGCCTTTTTCGTCGCAATTTTTTTATCATCGTGTACCCACGAGCAGTGTTCTCGAATCGTTGCCATTTCACACACATAGCGATTAAGTCCTCCTCGTTCCGAAGTATTTCGAAATGTATTTTCATGTAATGTAGGTGAGCATGCTGCGACCACGACCGCATCGAGTTTCTGTTCTTTTATCGCTTTGATGATAAAGTCCTGGCCGGGATCTGAACACATGTACTTATAATTTTCTACATGGACGACGCCAGGATACGTTTTAAATTCCTCAGTCAGGGCATCAACATCAACAGTCTTGGCAATATTAATGCCGCAATGGCAGATAAAAACTCCGATTCGTTTCATAATAAATTATACTCCCTTAATATGTTTACTGGCGAAACCTTGTTTTGCTCTAATCCCAAATTTTTTTCTTCCACACCGAGTGCGATGGCAAGGATTTGCGAAAAGTAGAAAATGGGTATCTCTTTAAATTCAGCATGGACCTTCTTTATCTTATTTTGTAGCGCATCCAAATTGTAATAACATAGTGGGCAGGAAGTAACGATTGCCTCCGCCCCATTACCCTGAGCATTCCTAAGAAGTTTATAAACTACCTCAATCGCAGCATCTGGCGAATTGACAACGAGATAAGAACCACAACACTCAACCTTAAGAGGAAAGTCTACAGGTGTGGCACCAATTAAATTGACAAACGCTTCAAAAATTGTGGGTGATTCAGGGTCATCAAATTGAAGCTCTTTTTGTGGTCTCAAAAGAAGACAACCATAATAACAAGCAAGTTTAATCCCATTCAAATTTTTTTTCAATTTGCTTTTGATGAGTTCTTTATTATCTCTGAAGAATTCAAGAGGGTGAACAACTTTTTCATTGCCATCATAGGATTCTTCAAGGTGTTCATTTATAATATCCAAGACCTCAGGGTCTTGTTTTAAAATATAATTTGCCCTTTTAAGGGTATTATAACAAATCGAGCAGGGCACCAGAACCATGCTATCTTCGCCTTGGGCCTTTGCCAGTATCCTCAAAGGAGCAATTAAAGACATACGATTGTCACGGGCAAGTGTAAATGTTGTACCACAACAATACCAATGTGCTAATTCATTGAGTTCAGCACCAATCGCCCTAAAAGATGCATGCAAGGATGTATTCAATGGCTTGGCTTTTGTGTAAAGTGTACAACCAGGATAATATGATAACTTCACAATAAATTAGTAAGTATACTTACTGAACGCACTCATCAGTGCTAGTGGAGGTGCATCCAACATAAATTCTTTATCGATATTATTCACATCAATTACTCCTTGTTTCGCACGAAGATGAAACACCCTCACTGCCTCCATTAATCGTGGTATATCGACACCCCGTGGGCAGCGGGTCTGACAAACAAGACATGCTGCACAGAACCAAGGGCCAGAGGCTGCGAGTACTTCGTCTTTGAGTTGCAGTTGAATGAATCTGATCACCATGTTTGGTGGCACATCCATAAATTTGGCAAACGGGCAACCAGCTGTGCACCGACCACACTGGTAGCAATCAGAAATTTTCTGATCGCTAATTTCTTCAATTCTTCTTGTAAAATCCTTTTCTTCCAATATTTTATTCATAGTGGTTATTATATCTATAAAGAGCGTAAAGTCAAGTGGGAAAACAAAAAGATATTCATGAAACTGGAGAATATAAAAAAATCTGTGTTACTGAAACCAACGGTGTGGAACAATGAAACGTGGATGCTTGGGAAGACTACTCTCTACCCAATCTTCCCAGAAACATCCACATTATTTATCTATGTTAAATAATGACCGCTAAGGCAGCACATGGCACATCAGTGCGTATTAACTCAGGAACCGTGTTACGAGGCGGTTCCACTCTTCGTTGGTGAGTCGTTCGTGAATATTATCAACGATTTCACCACCATCAGTAATCGTAATACCGACATGTTCTTCGAACTCCTGGTGCAATTTCTCAAATTCCTTTTCAAGCCAATCGATCGCCTGTGATCCCTTTAACATGTTACCAACGCCTGCAGGTGACTTTATTTTGAGCAACCAGCCACGGCCGTAAGGTTCCTTCTGGATGATTGTAGGATCGGACAGTACCAGATCGTTCTTCTCAATAATTTCTGTATCTGTGGGTAAAGTCATTCTCACCATACGGTTATGACTACCGAAGCGCCAACATGCATCATCCTTGGAAATTACATTTTTGTCTGGAAGTTCAACATTTTCCATCTTTCCAATCAAATGAGCAGCAAAGTCGTCAATCCCGATTTTCACTACTTCACCTTCAACTTTTATCCAAATGTGATTAGGCAAATAGTAGAAGTCTTCTCGAATAGTGAAGCCCTTTACTTTCTTTTCTTTCTTGGCAAGTCGCTGTCGTCTCTTCTGGAGATAAGGATCAGCCTCAATAGTATCTTGTACATACTGGTCAACAGCACAATGCCAACATTCATAATTATTTGAACAGATTTTATAAGAAAAATCACCAGTCAGCATGTAGCGACATTTTCTTTCTGAAGCAGGCAATTGTCGCAATTTTTCAATTGCCTTTACAACCATGGGAGATTCGGTGTACGTACCACTCTGATCTAAAAGTGCCTGGTCAAATTCACAGCTCTTACAATCATAATTGCCATTTTTGCCTCCTTAGTTTGTTTCGCTAAAAATTCTTTAAATATCGGACAATTCGCATAATCTGTTTCACACGGATTCTGCGAAATGAGCTGGTCTTTTGCAATCATCTTTTTTACTGGGCATACACTACAATATGCCACGAGTAGTTCTTCTAAAAATGGACATTTTGCATTCATCTCACTACCTCCACTTCATTTATAAGCAAGATTCGTGCCAATAGTATAAGCCATAATACCCTTGAATTTCAAGAGTTTTTTGCAAAATGTGCTCAAAAAGAAGACGAAATATGAATAAAACTATACAATCACATTAATTCATTATATTTAGTGAGTTATTTGTATATTTTTGAATAACTGTTTGTAAATATTTTAAACAGACATCCTATTGTATTTCTTTGTCTTTTTGAATCTTGTACTTTTTTATCTTATTGTACAGCGTTACACGGTTGATACCTAAAAAATTGGCTGTTTTCTTAATATTCCACCGGTGTTTCTTCAGAGTATGTTCGATATGGTTTCTCTCTACGTCAGTGAGTGATTGATAAGGTTTCGTTTCAAAAGTATTTGCTTCACGAGAAACGACACTTTGTGGAAGATGGTGCAATTGTATTTCTGACTCAGTGGCAACAACCACGGCGTGTTCAACAGCATTTTCTAGCTGTCGAATATTACCAGGCCAATCATAATCGACAAGAACTTTCATCACCTGGTCAGAAAAACCATATACGGTCTTTCCAGTACTGAGACAAAACTTCTCAAGGAAATAGTTTGCCAAGAGCGGAATATCTTCTCTCCTCTCTCTAAGAGATGGGACCTGAATAGTTATAACGTTGAGACGATAATACAGATCCTCCCTAAATTCACCACGTGTAATCATCTCCCCGAGATTCTTATTTGTCGCAGCGATTATTCGAATATCGACTTTGACTGACGTCTCTCCGCCAATGCGTCTGAATTCTCGTTCCTGCAGGAATCGTAAGAGATCGACCTGCGTCTTCAAACTGATATCACCAATTTCATCAAGAAATAGAGTTCCCCTATCTGCCATTTCAATTCTTCCTTTGTGTTGAGCAAAAGCTCCAGTAAATGCACCTTTTTCATAGCCAAATAGTTCTGCCTCGAGGAGTGATTCTGGAATCGCTCCACAAGCAGCAGCAATAAAGGAAAAATCCTTTCGCGGACCCAATTCATGAATTGCTCTCGCAACCAATTCCTTACCAGTTCCACTCTCTCCTCTAATCAGGACCGTTGAATTTGTTGGTGCAACAGTCTTGATCATCTCAATGACTCGCACCATCTTAGGGCTCTTGCCAACGAGGTCCTGGAATCTAAATTTCTTAGTCAATTCCTTTCTTAACTGAATATTTTCTCTTATAAGCCGTTGATGCTCGACAAGCTTCGCAATGACCCTGCTGATTTCCTCAGGGTTAAATGGTTTCACTATATAATCTGTCGCACCTTCTTTTATCGCCATTACAGCACTATCGATAGTAGCATAGGCAGTAATGATTATCACCGGAAGTTTCGGTCTCATTTCGCGAAGTTTTCTTAAAACCTCGAGTCCATCAATCTTTGGCATTTTGAGATCAACAACTGCCAAATCCCACTCTTCTCTTTTAACCCTTTCTATTGCTTCAAAACCATCTTCCACTGCTAAAACATCGTATCCATCATCTTTGAGCCAATCGCTGAGAGAACTCCTCATGATTTCTTCATCATCAACGACTAAAATTCTACTTTTACGCATAACGCTCCTTTCTATTCTTATCGAAAAATCCTCTACACCCGACACAAAAATTCTTTGATTTATTATCAATACTCAAGATACTACTCGAAAAAGCCATAATACACTTAGCATTATTACAATGAAATAATCCATAACAGTGACCAAGTTCATGAATACACTCTTTAGCAAGTCTTTCACTTAACATCCTATCATTACGTGGTAAGTGGTAGAATTCTTGTTTCAGTCGATTGAACGACGCAATCGCAACACTACCACCAAGTTGTGCTTCACCATAGACAAATGTGAGGACTGGAGTACAGAGGTCGACATCTGTAATACCAATTATCTTTTCGCAATCAGAGGGCAATCCAACTACCATCTCTTCAATGATTTTTTTTGCGTAATATTGATTCCGCTTAGGTTCGAATGCATAGACAGGATATTCAGTATCGACAATAACTTTTATTGGATGAGAAAATAATGGACCGAGCACCTTTATTACATTGTTAACGAGTACCTTTTCAACAGTTCCGATTGTCTTTACATAAATATACTTCATGGTGAATAAGCTATTATATTGATTTTTGTGAAAATGTCAATTTTTTAAACACTTTCGTTCAGACTCTTTACGACTCTCATACGTGAATATCCTATTGTATGTACCGCGCCGTCCAAGAGAATCTGTGGACTTGACTTAGTTCAGCGCCGTGGGTATAATGGATCGTGAAAAATACCAGATTGACAGGGCTCGACCTCTCGCTCATGCGACCCATGCTTGAAGGATTACTGAAAAATATGGAAGGCGGTGTTTTCACTGTAGATCTCGATAAAAAAATCATATCTTTTAACAAAGGAGCAGAGTGGATTACTGGTTATTGCCTCGAGGAAGTTTTAGGACAACCCTGTGATACAATTTTTAATAGTAACATTTGTGATGGTTCATGTCCCTTCGAAAAAACTATCAAGAAAAATGCTCCGGTAAATATCAACGAAGTAGTAATCCAGAGCAAAGATGGCACCCAAATAGTCACTTCGCGTACACTTTTTCCGCTCCATGATATACATGGTAATTTAAGAGGCATGACAGTAATCTTCCGTGATAAAACAGAACTCAAAAATCTACGACAGCAATTGCTACAATCAGAAAAATTAGCAGTAATGGGGCAGCTTGCCGCAGGTGTTGCCCATGAGATAAATAATCCAATAAATGGCATCATTACCTATATGCATCTCTTGCTCAAAAATCTTAGGGAAAACAAAATCGACCCTGAGACATGGAAGGGAAATTTAGAATTGGTTGAACGGGAAACGCGAAGAATCGGAAGACTCGTTAAAAATCTACTCAACTTCTCCCGCAAGACTGAACCTGATTTGAGATCGGTGTCACTTCAACGACTCATTGAAGAAAGCTTACCCCTCTTGGAAGACCAGTTTTTAATTAAGAACATTAACATTATAAAGCATTACGAAGATAAAACTCCAGATGTCCTTGGAGACTTTAATCAGCTTCAGCAAGTCATAATAAATCTCATACTCAATGCAGTACAGGCAGTTGATAAACAAGGCAATATTGACATCAATGTGTATTCTGAAGGAAAGAAAGGCAGTGAATGTTTTGTTCACTTTGATATCACTGATAATGGTTCGGGAATACCTGAAGAAGATTTGAACAAAATTTTTGACCCATTCTTTACAACCAAAGTTGGTGACCGAGCCGGCATTGGGCTCGGTCTTTCGATTGTCCAGCAGATCGTGAAAGCCCATCATGGCCGCATTAGTTTCAAGAGCCAAGTCGGAAAGGGCACAACCGTTTCAGTCCGTCTCCCTACTCCCTAAGTCTAACATCATTTTCACAATGGAACGTCGCTACATACGCACTGTTGTGTTCAGTTAATATCCCGCTTCATAGTGATGTGTTCTGGGTAGCCCGACGAGGAGGGGAATCGAGCTACCCAGCGCCTGTTGGGGGTGATTAGCGTATGAGCACTAATTTTCCAACTTTATTCTTCCATGGAGAAGTAAATGCATAAAAATAGATTCCTGAACTTACCTGTGCATACCATGGAAGTTCATAATAGCCAGCAGGCCAATGGCCAGTAAGAGGGGTGGCAATCAATCTTCCTGTGACATCATAAATGCGGAGTGTAATATGTGTCTCCGCTGGAATACGTACATAAAAAATTGCTTGGTCCCTGATTGGATTGCTGGTTAAACCAAAGGAGAAGAGTGCAGGTATCATGTTGTATTCTGCAATCCCGGTAGCGTTCACGATAAACGAATAGTAATCAGTGGGCGCCTCTTGAGGATCAGATACACTATTACCAGCGCCATCACGCGCCTCAATGTAGTAACGTACTGTATCACCAGGATTGGAAACGAGTGGTATCGAATCTACATACCATAGAGGTAAACCTGTTTGGTTCATCACCAAGGCAATCCAATCAGGGTCTTGGTCTCTCCTGTAGTAAAGGAGCACAGAATCAACTACAAAATTATCACTTACTTTTGTATAAATTTCAAAAGGACCGCTGTACGACGTATCAGACCATACTGTCGTTGAATCGACAATTGGTGCGGTCATATCGATTATAAAAATTTCATTACTTGTATCTTCTGATATCACGTCGCCTGTTGCATTGAGCAATTCAATCTTTACGACACAGCGGGTGGCATCCATGAGCGGCACAGTCCATTCCCACGATTGATCAGCAGCATCTACATCATGAGCAATAGTGTCAGGATAGGTACTACCACCATCTGATGAAAAGAGTAAACGGTAAAAGAATGAACCTCGTGGAGGATTCTCAGGCGACCATTCGATTGTATAAGGCAAACCGCCCTGTAACATCTCGCCACCATTCGGCGATTCTATTGTTATGATGGGTTTTGTTTTGATAAGATAAATTTGTTTGTTGCCACTAGTGAATGATCCTGTGTAGCCGGTGATAATATACCCTCCATCTGATGTTTGTTGTATTGAATGGCCACCATCATCGTCTAATCCGCCGTATCGTTGTGTCCACATAACAGAACCAAGGGGATCCGTCTTTATCACGTAAACATCAGAATGTGTTTCATGCTCAATGTCAGCAGTCGAGCCGGTTATGATGTATCCTCCGTCTGCGGTTTGATAGACAGAATAACCACCATCGTCGTATGAGCCACCATAGGTCTGTGTCCACATGGTATCACCATCACTGTCAGTTTTAATAAGGAAAACATCATTCTGGATATTACCGACATGTTGCGTCGTATAACCTGCAATAATGTAACCACCATCGACTGTCTGCAGTACTGAATATCCACAATCAGCATCTGTGCCACCGTATCTTTTTGTCCATTTTACTACACCCGAATCACTTGTTCGAATGAGGTATACATCTGATGTCGAGTCAGGACGTATCGTCACGCCAGTAATAATGTAGCCACCATCCTCAATCTGATACACTGAATAGCCATAATCATCACCGAGCTCACCATAGGTCTCTGTCCAGACTGTATCACCTTTCGTATCTGTTTTGATGAGATAGACATCGTACTCTTCAAGGACATTGTACGAAGCTGTATAGCCAGCGATGATATAGCCACCATCCTCAGTCTGCTGTACTGAATAGCCATGTTCAGTATAGTCTCCACCATAACTACGTGTCCAGCTTGTATCACCGAGCGAGTCAGTCTTGATGAGATAAATATCGCCAGAATCTGTTTCAGATTCGTTCTTCATTGTCGCTCCAGCAACAATGTACCCACTGTCACGTGTCTGCTGTACAGAATAACCCCAGTTGTTGTATGCACCACCATAGTTATTGGTCCACACCGTATCGCCATCTGAATCAGTTTTTATGAGATACACACGAATGTTATCTGTACCGGTAATAATGTAACCACCATCTGTTGTCTGCTGTACTGAATAGCCGTACTCATCACGCGGTCCACCATAGAGTCGTGTCCACAAAGTATCAGGCGCTTGACCAAATGCCAGAGAGATACAAAATGTAATAATGAGAGCAATCAGAAAGAATGTATGTTGTTTTTGGACCACATCCACCCCCCCAATCATCACAAGGTGACTATACTTAAGTCTCCTCATTACTTCATAAGTTTGTATTCGATACCGTTCACCTGTACTCACTATTTCCTCTCTAGTCCTTATTTAAAGCAAAATCCGTGCCAAAACTCATACCAATAAGTCTTGTGATTTAACAACTTCTTACACATAGTCTGTCTCAATACACCAAAACTGTCTCATTTTAATACACTTAAGTCTTAGATAATTAAGACACCTCCTATGGTGATATACGACACGTCCTATGGTGATTACCGTATAATCACAAATTTTCCTTTTTCGCAACTCCACGGTACGTCAAGTACATATAAGTACACACCTGCGCTCAACGTTTGCGCCAAATAAATGATGTAGTAGCCAGCACTATGCACACCATTGGCTGGCATGACAACAAGTCTTCCAGTAACATCATAGATCCTCAAGCAAACCTGACCATCAATTGGCATAACGAGATTAAAGACTGCCTGGTCTCTGACTGGATTGGTTTGAAGTCCAAAGGAAAACACTGTTGGATTCACACCATATTCTGAAACACCAGGAGCGCCAGCCCTAAATACATAGTACGTGCCCGGTGCATTCTCTGGATCAGTTGATATGTTTCCGGGCTCTGCCCAATCGCTCGCACAGATGTAATAACGAACTGAATCATCTGGATGTAAAACCGGTGGTATTGAATCACAGTACCAATCAGTCTGGTCAACTTGTTTCATCAACACAGCAACCCAATCAGGGTCTTGGTCTCTTCGGTAATAGAGGAGGACAGAATCGACTCCAGCACAATTATCAGTTACCGTCGTCAAAATCTCGAAAGGACCACAGTAGGACGTATCACGCCATACTGTCGTCGAATCGATAACTGGTGCAGTAATATCGATCGCGAAACTGCCTTCGCAAATATCCTCAGAAACAACCCTACCCGAATTATCGAGAAGCTCCAATTTAATATAACAGCGAGAGGAATTAATGAGCGGTACGCTCCACTCCCATGATTGGGCTGCTGTGCTGATATCCTGTGCTAACGTATCTGGATAGATGCTATCTCCATCTGCAGAAAAGAGCAGCCTGAATCGATACGAACTATCAGGCTGGTTTTCAAACTGCCATTCGATTGTATGATATGTTCCACCCTGCCAAGCCTCACCACCGCTCGGTGATATGAGATTGAGCATGGCTTTTGTCTTTACCGCGTACACATCTTTCTGGCCTGCACCAAATGAACCCGTATAACCGGTGATGATATAACCACCGTCAGCAGTAGAAAACACTGAATAACCCACGTCTTCATCTAATCCACCGTAGTTCTTTCTCCACTGTACATACCCAAGTGAGTCTGTCTTCAGAAGATATACATCCATGGGATCATCGACTGAATCAGTTTTTGTAGTTCCACCACAGATAACATATCCGCCATCAGAGGTTTGGAGTACTGAATAGCCTATATCGTGGTTCAGCGAGTCACCATACGTCTGTGTCCAGAGTGTATTACCAAAAGAATCAAGTCTAATAAGGTACACATCTTTGTCTGGAAAAGAACTAAATGAAGCAGTATACCCGGTGATTATGTAGCCACCATCTAAAGTCTGATACACTGCATAACCAATATCACTTTCACTTCCTCCGAAGACTCTGGTCCAGAGTGTATCACCTAATGAATCAGTCTTTATGACATAGACTTCACCAGAATCTGTTGGTGAATCCTCAGTTTTTATTGAACCAGTTATGATATAGCCACCATCTACTGTTTGTTGAACAGAATAGCCGCAGTCATAATACTCCCTGCCAAAGGTCTTTGACCAGAGTGAATCACCCAGAGAATCTGTTCTGATAAGATAAATCTGGCCAGAATTTGCGGTTGTCCCCAACATTCCACAAATGATGTACCCACCATCTGTCGTCTGATCCACAGAATATCCAACATCTCGCTCTTTATTTCCAAAGGTTCCTGTCCATTCTACAGAGCCAGAAAGTCCTCCCTCAACCTTAATAAGGTAGACATCAGTCGTATCACTACGGGTGCCTGATTCTGGTTTACTCCCGACGAGGACGTAATCGCCACCAGATGTAATCTGCACTGAGTAGGCTTTATCTCCGTCATAGGTATCTGTTCCAAGAGTATCACCATATGCATCTGTCCATATGAAGTACATATTCCCCTCGCTCGTAGCTGCTTCACCCAAACACCCAGCAATGATATAGCCGCCAGTTGAGGTCTGTAATACTGAATAACCATAATCATCATTCACGCCGCCATAGGTCCTCGTCCAACTTGTGTCTGGGCCAACTATCTCAAGGGCAAAAACAAGGTTATAGTTACATAAAAGTGCTATACAAAAGAGTATGGCTTTTCCCAACAAAGAACAATCCATGTATCGTTTCTTGCTAGTAAGTATTCGTGTTATTCGTGGTTTATCTCGTATAATCATATCCTCTCCTTCAGCTCAGCGTATCAATACTAATTTTCCCTTTTCCTTCTCCCAGGGAGAATTTAAAACATAAAAATAGACACCTGAACTCACCTTTGTATCCCACGTAATCTCATGGTAGCCAGCAAACTGGTTACCCTTTAGAGGTTGAGCAATTAATCTACCAGTAACATCATAAATGCTCAATGTCAGATCTGCATCCACAGGAAGAGCCACATGAAAGACTGCACGACCGATGATCGGATTGCTGTGGAGACCAAAAGAGAAGAGTGCGGGTACGACGCCGTGTTCGGTAATCCCGGTTGCATCTACTCTAAATGCATAGTAGTCTCCTGGTGCATCTGTTGGGTCAGTTGCACTGTAGCCCGCCCCATCAATCGCTTCGATGTAGTAACGCACTGAATCACCAGGATTGGAAACAGACGGTATCGAATCTACATACCACAGAGGAAAGCCTGTGTAATGCATTACCACAGCAATCCAATCAAGGTCTTGTTCTCTCTTATAATGGAGCAATACAGAATCAACTCCAGCACAATTATCACTCACTTTTGTTAGAATTTCAAATGGACCGCTATATGTTGTATCGCTCCATACTGTAGTAGAATCAATGATTGGCGCGGTTATGTCGATGATAAAAATTTGATCACTCATATCATCTGCAATAACATCACCAGAACCATTAATGAGTTCTAGTTTTACACAACAATAAGCACAGTCAATGAGTGGCACTGTCCAATGAAATGATCGCGTGTCAGCAGGTACATCATCAGCAATCGTATCAGGGAACGTCTGGCCACTGTCTTGAGAAAATACAATACGCCAGTGGTGAGAATTATCAGGTGGATTCTCAGGATACCATTCGATGATCTGTTCTGAACCGCCTTGCCATATTTCACCTCCATTTGGCGAAACAAGCATGACCACAGGTTTTGTTTTTATTACATATACATCATAGCCACCAGCAGTTAAAGAATCAGTGTAACCCGTTATAATATAACCACCATCTGAGGTCTGGTATATCTGATACCCTCCATTATCACCTGAATCTCCATACGTGTGTGTCCAAAGTGAATCACCAGCAGAATCAGTCCTCACGAGGTACACGTCATTCTTCATCTCACCACACGCAATGTATCCGCCATCTGATGTCTGCAACACTGAATACCCATAATCTTTTTTCGATTCCAATCCAGCTGGACCGTACGCATTATACCAACTGTCATTACCATTTGCATCAGTCTTCAAGAGACACAGGTCTGCAGAGTCATGTTCTGTAGTGAATCCAGTAATGATATAGCCTCCATCAGTGGTTTGACAAATCGAGTATCCGCGATCATCACGACCTCCACCATAGTGATTTACCCAGAGGGTGTCACCGAGAGAATCTGTTTTAAGAAGATAAATATCGTGATATGTTGCCCTTCCAGATTTAGTAAATGAAAGTGTGTAGCCAGCAATAATATAACCGCCATCTATAGTCTGTTGAACTGAACGACCCCAATCACCATATAAACCACCATAGTTCTTTCTCCAGAGCATGATACCATTGCCGTCTGTTTTCACGATATAGACATCAGCTGGATCTTGTTCCCGGGAACGAGTCTCAATTGGTTTTGTATAGCCGGCTATAATATAACCACCATCGAAGGTCTGCTGCACTTCATAGCCTTCATCATCATCCACATCGCCAAATGTTGCGGTCCAGACCGTATCACCTAAGGAATCTGTCTTGATCAGGTAGACATCCTTGTTTCCAGAACCGAATGAAGCCGTAAAGCCTGTAATAATATAACCACCATCTAAAGTCTGGCGCACTGAATGACCTCCATCATTAAATGAACCACCATACGTCTTTGCCCAGACTGTATCACCATGTGTATCAGTCTTTATTAAATAAACATCACTAAAATCTTGAGTTCCATACGTGCCACAAATAATATATCCACCATCGAATGTCTGTTGTATTGAATATCCCCAGTCATCATAGAGTCCGCCATAGGTTTTGGTCCATAAAATTCCTGGCGGAGTAGAATTCTGAGCAAATGCAGTGGTGTTAAAAACTAAAAAATTAACTGCGCAAAAAATAATTAGTGCTATCACATGGAAAAATTTTTTCTGCTTCACACTTACCTCTGGTTTCATCTCACTAACACCAGTTTCCCAGTCTGATCGTGCCATGGAGATTCAAAAACATAAAAATAGACACCAGCACTCACTGCATCGCCCCAGCAGATTTCATGATATCCAGCAGATTTCACATGGGAAAGAGGTGTTGCAATTAACCTGCCAGTAATATCGTACATCTTAAGAGATATATACCCGTCAGTAGGCATTGTAACTATAAAAACAGCACGTCCACATACGGGGTTATTCTGTAAACCAAATGAGAAAAATATCGCTGCCTCATTATGTTCTACAACACCGGTAGTAGTAACCATGAATGCGTAATAGGCAGTTGGTGCATCGAGCGGATCAGTCGTACGAATACCAGCACCATCAATCGCTTCGATATAGTAACGCACTGAATCACCACATTGAGCAACTGGAGGAATCGAATCAACATACCAGGCAGAGGAATCAATCTGATTCATGGTATTCATTATCCAATCAGAGTCTCCATCTCGTTTATAATAGAGGTACACTGAATCTACATCAGTAAGATTATCAGTCGCCTGTGTTTGTATGTCAAATGGGCCACTGTATGTCGTGTCACTCCACACAGTTGTTGAATCGATCACTGGTGCGGTGTTATCAACGATTAGACGACTCATATCTTCTGCA
The DNA here is from genome assembly GCA_001303225.1 of candidate division TA06 bacterium DG_78. GTDB lineage: Bacteria > Hydrothermota > Tepidihabitantia > SM23-42 > SM23-42 > DG-78. The sequence goes on from LJNI01000050.1 coordinate 20,194, forward strand.
ATAACATCGCCAACAGCATCAAACAGTTCTACTTTTACGCGGCAATTAGCACAATCAATGAGTGGTACTATCCACTCATACGATTGGTTAGTAGCATCTAAATTATCAGCAATCGTGTCAGGAAATGTCTGGCTACTATCAGAAGAAAAGAGCAAACGATAGTGATATGAGCTAATCGGGATATTTTCTGGGTGCCATTTAATAGTCTTGACCGAACCACCTTGCCATTGTTCTTGATCATCTGGCTGAGTGAGGTAGAGCATTGGTTTAATCTTAATAAGATACACATCATCCCTATTGGTACCGAACGAACGCGTATATCCGGCAACAATGTAGCCGCCATCTGATGTTATATACACTGAGTGGCCACAATCAATGTCTTTACCGCCAACATTCTTGCTCCATGTAAGGTGGCCAAAAGCATCTGTCTTGAAAAGACAAACATCCATTGGATCATCGATTGTATCGGTCTTTGTTGTCGATCCGCAGATAATATAACCACCGTCGCCTGTTTGGTATACAGAGTACCCACAATCGTCGTATTCTTTGGTTCCATATGTCATTGCCCATATCGAATCTCCATCAGCATTTGTTTTTATGAGAAATATGTCGTACAGTGAATCAGCATTAAAAGATGCAGTATATCCAGTAATTATATAGCCACCATCTGAAGTCTGTTGCACTGCAAAACCGCCATCATCGTGCCTTCCTCCATAGATCTTTGCCCATAACGAATCACCTAATGAATCTGTCTTAATGAGGTACACATCTCCTGTATCTGATCCAGTATCGTTATTCCGTATGGTTCCAGTAATGATATAGCCACCATCAGAAGTCTGATTCACTGAATAGCCACAATCATCAAGTCCACCTCCGTAGTATTTTGCCCACGTTGAATCACCAAAAGGATCTGTTTTGAGAAGACAAATGTCTCCATCTTGGACACCAGTGATTATGTACCCACCATCTGAGGTCTGGTTAATTGAATGACCCGCATTCTCTCCCATTCCATTATAAGTCTTGGTCCAGCTCAGCGTACCAAAATCATCAACTTTAAGTAAATAAACACCACTCGACTCAGCAACACCAGCAGATTTATAACCGGCTACAATATACCCCATGTCAGATGTTTGCACTACTGAATACCCTTTGTCTCCAGAATACGTATTTGTCCACATGAGAAAACCCTCATCATCTGTTTTAGCAAGAAAAACTATTTCTGGATCTCCTGCAGATCCACCAACGCCAGCGACAATATAGCCACCATCGACAGTCTGCTGAATTGAGTAACCACGATCTTCATAAGGGCCACCATATGTTCGTGTCCAGGCAGTATCAGGTGCCTCATCTGGCTGTACTGTAGAATCTGGATCGGGATTTTTCCATACAGTGTCGGGATCTTTCAATACAGTGCTGTTTAAAGCAAATAAAAATGGAGTGCCGATGCTTACATACAGAGCACACAAAAGCACCCCGAAAATTATCGACCGCAAGTTGTCATGTACCTTCCTCATTAACGACTCCTCTCTTATACTTAAGTCTAAGCAAAAAATGTGCCAAAATTTTTCAAAAAATTGTCGAAATTTAAAGATATATAATAGCAAAACTGTCTCACACACCAAAACGTGTCTCATATTGATACACTTAAGTCTAAAATAGTCCCTTCTCACATTAAAACCTTTGTTATATATGTCAATTTATATGAGTTTTTTGTAAAAATTCTTTACGCTGGGTATATTTTACGCGCCGACTGGATTTTTGCCTTAAAGTTTCAGCATGTCAACATTTCCATTGATATTATCTGCGTTCTGGATATAATAATGAAAAAATGAAGGAACCTTCATATTATACAAAATTTTTTGTATTATTAGTAATGACATTTCTTCCCTATCTCATTCTCCACGCAGATCCGGTAGTAGTTTCTGGTGGTCCAGAAAATGATTATGAATCGTGGATATTGAGATTGAATGATAATCGGCTCACGGTGGTTTTTTGCCGTAATCCTGATTGGCAATCAGGTGACCTCTATGTGACGTTCTCAACAGATAATGATAATACATGGGATCCAGTCATTCCAATTATTGAAGATTTTGGTGACCAGGCAACACTCAGCTTTGTACAACTTCCTGGTGATACCTTACGCTTGTGGTATGCATCCAATGAAAGTGGCACCTATGGAATTTACACAGCATACTCTCTTAATGGTACAGATTGGACAAAACAAGGACCTATTGATCTTGGCTGGAGTGCGGGTGTTATGCACTATGATCCAACTGTCATCCTTG
>LJNI01000051.1 GCA_001303225.1 candidate division TA06 bacterium DG_78
AAACAAAACGTCGTGGTTATCTACTCAACGTTTTGTTATCTGATGGAACTGATACAATCACACTTAAGTGGTTTAACAGACCGGACTTAAACAAAAAATTTCATACCGACGACTGGCTCATTGTCAGTGGTAAGGTGGGTTTTTTCTATGGCAGGCAGTTTGTAAATCCACTCTATGAAATAATTGAAGAAGAAGAAATTCAGCACAAGATGCACGGCTCAATTATCGCCATATACCCTTTAACCGAAGGGCTCAGACTGTGGGATATCAAGCGGGCGGTTCACAATGCTCTTCAATCATGCCTCGATGAAATCACTGAAACGTTACCACTCCCACTACTCAATAAAAATAACTTGGTTCCGCTGGCAGATGCCTTGCGTTATATCCACATACCATCGAGACTCGAAGATACAATTGCTGGTCGGCGCCGCTTGGTTTACGATGAATTTTTCTTCTTTGAACTAACGCTTGCAAAACGCAAGGCCAAACGTGTAAATGAAGATGGTATACCTCTAAAAGAGAAGGGGATATTAACCAAAAAATTTGTTGAACTACTGCCCTTTACACTCACCCATGGACAATCAACGGTAATTGATATGATTATATGTGACATGGGAAAACCACAACCAATGAACAGGTTACTACAGGGTGATGTAGGTTCTGGGAAAACAGTCATCGCACTATATGCCATGCTCGTGGCTATCGAAAATGGTTATCAATCTGTTCTCATGGCACCTACTGAGATACTTGCTGAACAACACTACATTAATCTATCTGATTTATTCGCAAAAATTGGGATTAATGTAACACTCCTAACGAGCAGTATAAAAACAAAAGAGAAAAAGGAAATCATCCAAAAAATTGCTAGTGGCGAAGCAAAGTTAATTTTCGGTACACATGCACTCATCGAAGAAAACATCGTATTTAAGAATCTCGGCTTGGCCGTTGTCGATGAGCAACATCGTTTTGGTGTTATGCAGCGAGCTGCCCTTGTCAATAAAGGTGTTAATCCTGATTTCCTCGTCTTATCAGCAACTCCCATTCCTCGTACCCTGGCACTGACGCTGTACGGAGATTTAGACATTTCTACACTGAAGGAAAAACCACCCCGTCGCGGTGATGTAGTCACTAAAATCATCAACGAAAAACAGAGAGAAAAGATCTATCACTCAGTCAGCGCTGAGTTGAACAAAGGAAGACAAGCATTCGTAATTTGTCCAATAATCGAAAAAAGTGAAAAATTAGAATTAACATCAGTAAACGAGAGCTATCGAAAAATATCTTCTTTCTTCACAGATTATTCGGTCAGTGTTATACATGGACGATTGGCAACCGACGAACGACTCAAGATAATGGAAGATTTCCGACGCGGACATCTTGATATCCTGGTCGCAACAACCGTTGTAGAAGTCGGTGTCGATATTCCAAATGCTACTGTGATGCTCATTGAACATCCTGAGCGATTTGGATTAGCACAACTACACCAACTCAGGGGACGGATTGGGAGAGGTGCACAAAAATCTTATTGCTATCTTTTCTTGGACCGTTTTGTTGCTCCCGAAACCTATGAGCGACTATGTTTTTTTGCAAATAACAATGACGGATTTGCCCTTGCTCAAAAAGATATAGCATTGCGAGGGCCTGGTGAAATTCTCGGTCAGAGGCAGCACGGTCTACCCGATATTAAAATCGGCAATTTCGAGCACGATCAGGATTTACTGTTTTTAGCTCGTAATGACGCATTTGAACTGGTAAAAAAAGACCCAGACATCAGTTTCAATGAAAACCGCTCGATTAGACGGCAGTTGAATAAATTACTTGAAAAAGAAAATTTATTACGGATAGGGTAAAGGAGGTTTTAATGAAAAAATCGATCGTATTCGTTCTATTTTTGTGTTTGCTGTTTTCATGTGCAAAGATACCACCCAATGTTGGTAAAAGTAGGGAAGTAGTGGTAGTTGCGTCAAAGATTAACGAACCACTGATTGTTAATACACTACAGATTTACAACTATGTTCCTCAAAAAGAAGAACTCTTCTCGTTTATATTTACTGCAGACACAACGTTCAAGAACTACAATAAGTTTCATACTATCCTTCTGTATGGTTCACTCGATGATAAATTTATCAGCACTCTTCTCAACCCTGAAGCACGCGAAGCAACAAAAAATGACACGTTCACCTTATTTAAACTAAATAACCTCTGGGCAAAAGGGCAGCTTGCGATTGTCTTGGCCGTTTCCGAACTGCGGTATATCGAATCAGGGATTAAAAAATACAGCACCTTAATTTCAAAAATTCTCAATGATAACTATTATGACAGAATCAAACAGAATTATTACACTGAAGCTATGGATAGCAAAATTAACGTGCACCTTAAAAACTTTGGTATAACATTTGATTTCCAAAAGGGATGGATGATCGATTCAACCTACAGCAATGAAAATTTCATATGTATCCATGCTCACTTTCCTGACCGTAGTATTTTCTTCTACAAGGAAAAACTTAAAGGTTATCTGACTGATTCAATAGTTATCGACAAACGTAATCTGCTTACAAAAAAATATTACAACGGCGATTACGTGTTAAAAGAGTTAACAGCAGCTGAGAATATAGAATTCCGTGCCATGAAGGGCATCAGATTGCGCGGAGTCTGGCAGAACGACTCACTTGTTGCCGGTGGTCCTTTCATCTCGTACTTTTTGGTAAATAGTGACAGCCTCTATGTAATAGACGGCATGATTTTTCATCCTGGCGAACGCAAGAGTGATTATTTAACAAAAATTGAGGTTATTATGAACTCAGTAAATATAATGCACCCTTGACAAAATCAAAAATATGATTAAGATATATATTGGAGGATTGGAATGGCAAATTTAGATTTTTCAGAAATTGCCAAATTGAATGAACGGTTCAATAAAGACCCGAAATCAAAAATATTTGTGCAACTTGCCGACGCCTACAGAAAAAATGATATGGTTGACGAGGCATTAGATGTACTGAACAGAGGATTACAGTACCACCCTGATTATCCACTCGCCTATTTAATCCAGGGTAAGTGTTATTTTGCCAAACGGATATTTGCACAGGCTCGGGAATCGTTCGAACAGGTAATTTCACTCGATCCCCAGAATATCATAGCATTGCGGATGCTCGCACAAACATGTGAAAGCCTCAGGGACGAGGCGTGCCAAATATCAGCCTACAAAAGTATCGTCGCCATCGACCCATTGGATACTACATCAAAGGAAAAACTCGATCGGCTCGAGCGAGCACAAAAAAAAGATACACTCTACACGATTACCATGGCACAAGAGTATGAAAATCAACAAAATTATTCTCGGGCACTAGCTATTTACGAATACCTATTGAGTACTGATCCAACTGATTTGGTCCTACAACAAAAAGTTAATGAATTAAAGACCAAGGTTGGAAAAGAAGAAAAAAAGATCGAGGAAGAGAAGATCGAAGGGCTTCAATTAGAAACCTATTTTACAGCTGAAGATTTAAAACAAGAAGAAAAAATAACAACCGGTGAGCCGGCTGTTCCTACAATGAGTCAGCAATCAGCACCACCGGAAACACAAGTTGAGTACCCTACTGAAAAAGAAGACGTCACATCCCCCCCACTTTCACCAGAATCGGTTACAGAAGAGAAACAGCCAGATACCGTTGCAGAAGAAATACTTTCTCTGGAAGACTTTCTCGTTGAGGAGACGGCAGGACAATCAGCAGAAACTCTACAAGAACCAGCCATACAGGATGAGAAAGAAATGCCTCGTAAACAAAAACCAGGAGAATTCGAACAACTCTTCACCGAAGCCGAGAAAGCTGAGATTGAAGGCGCAGTTTCACGCGAACAATCTTGGTCTGAAGTAAAACCGCCAGAACAAACACCTAAACCAGTAGAGCCTGTAGAGCTAGAAAAGACTGTGGAATCAGAAAAGATCGTGGAGCCAGAAAAGACTGTGGAACCAGAAAAGACTGTGGAGCCAGAAAAGACTGTGGAGCCAGAAGAAGTTGAGAAGCCAAAAGCAGATATCGAAGAACCACAGAAACCAAAACCCGAAGGAGAGAAAAAACCTAAAGAGGAAGATTTCCAATCGTTTAAGGATTGGCTATCAGGTTTGTTAAAATGAACATTAAATTTATCAATAGACTCATAAAGGTATTAGAAAATAGCGGTATTTCCGAAATAGAAATCACCGATTTCTGGGGAAGAAAAATCAAAATCATAAAATCACATAGTGGCTCACATAGTCCTGTTCTTTCGACACCAAAAATTATTACTGAAGAGCAGAAGAAACTTGCAGAAAAAAAAGATGAAGGAGAAAAGAAAAATACTGTACCGATACGGTCGCCAATTGTCGGTACATTCTATCGATCACCTTCTCCGGATGCTCCTTCTTATGTTGAGGTTGGAGATATAATTAAGCCTGGTCAGGTCGTATGTATTGTTGAAGCGATGAAACTCATGAATGAAATCGAATCAGATGTTGCAGGAAGGGTTATTCAGATACTGGCGAAAAATGAAGATCCAGTAGAATACAACCAAGAGTTATTTTTAGTGGAACCGTTGTAAACCGAGTAGAGGGGAAATTAGGAATGGACTTAAAAACACTTTGGGATAAGATGGTAAAGGTAAACGCCTCTGACCTGCATCTGAAGGCAGGTGCGCCTCCAGTGCTAAGGGTCGACGGCAAACTCGTAGAAGAAAAAAGTGAATCTTTAACACCAGAAACTCTGAAAGAAATGGCGTATCAGATTATGACTCCTTCACAGCAGCAGACATTTGAACGGATGAAAGAACTCGATTTTGCAATTGGCGTAAGAGGTATCGGACGGTTTAGGGTAAATGTATTTTTACAGAGGAGTAGCATTGCAATTGCCATGAGGGCAATTCCAATTGTCGTGAGCAGAATTGACGATTTAAACCTTCCTCAAGTGCTGAAAGATTTGACTATGAAACCGAGGGGACTCATTCTCTGTACAGGAACGACCGGTAGTGGCAAGTCAACGACACTTGCAGCAATGATCGAACATATCAATGAAAATGTATCACGCCATATTATAACCATCGAAGATCCTATTGAATACCTGTTCCGCGATAACAACTCAATCATCTGTCAACGTGAAGTGTTGATGGATACGGTCTCCTTCTCTATCGCCCTTCGCCATATTCTGCGTCAGGATCCAGATGTGATACTCATCGGTGAAATCAGAGATCGTGAGACGATGGATGTCGCCTTAAAAGCAGCAGATACTGGACACCTTGTACTCTCGACACTCCATACACTCAATGCCACAGAGACAATCAACCGAATTATTTCATTCTACCCACCCCATCAACATCAGCACATTAGGGTTCTTCTCGCATCAACGCTTGCTGGAGTTATCTCTCTGCGCCTGCTACCTCGAGCCGACACCAAAGGAAGAATACCTGCTGTAGAAGTACTCATCTCGACACCAACAGTTAAGGACTATCTCTTGGATCCTGTGAAAACTATCCTTATTCAGTCGGCAATCGAAGAGGGCCATAGTCAGTACGGCATGCAAACATTCGATCAATCGATATTCCGGTTATATAAGGATGGCCTCATTACGTACGACGACGCGATGCAATCCGTGAGCAACCCTGATGACTTCAAACTGAGGCTGGTTGGCATTGAGGCTACTGCAGAACGGGGCTGGAGTGAGTTTGATAAAAAAGAATAGCCCATAAATAGAGATTCTCTTGTAAACCACAACAGTAGTATCCATGAAATTCGAAAAAATCCTTATTGCCAATCGTGGAGAAATTGCACTTCGCATCATTCGTGCGGCTAAGGAACTGAATCTTAAAACTGTTGCAGTTTACTCTGAAATAGATAGCGAAGCGCTCCATGCTCGATTAGCCGATGAAGCTGTCTGTATTGGCCCACCTCCGAGTAAAGAGAGTTACCTCAATATTACGAGGATCATAAGTGCCGCTGAGGTAACTGGTGCAAAAGCAATACACCCAGGTTATGGATTTCTTGCAGAAAACCCTGAATTCGCTGAGATTTGTGAATCATGCGGTATTACCTTTATTGGACCTCAACCAGAAAATATTAGACTCATGGGTGATAAGGTTAAGGCAAAAAAAATAATGGCTGAAAAGGGTGTCCATGGTATCCCTGGGAGTCATGGCGTCGTCGAGCTCGTTCAGGATGCGAAAAAAATCATTAGAGATATACACTATCCAGCGATGCTCAAGGCAGCTGCCGGTGGTGGAGGTAAGGGAATGAGAATTGTTCGAACAGACGAAGAATTAGAATCGGCATTTCGCATTGCGCAAGCAGAAGCTCGAGCAGCCTTTGGTGATAGTAGACTCTACTTAGAAAAACTTGTCGCAAAACCAAGACACATCGAAGTACAAATACTCGGTGACATGTTTGGCAAGGTTTTAGCACTTGGCGAACGGGAATGTTCGATCCAACGCCGTCACCAAAAACTCCTTGAGGAATCTCCGTCTCCTGCTGTCGATAAAAAGGTCCGCAAGAAATTAATAAAAGCTGCGATCAAAGCTGCTAAAAGCATCAATTATCAATCTGCTGGAACCATTGAATTCCTCATGGACGAACGCAAGAATTTCTATTTTATGGAGATGAATACGCGCATACAGGTTGAACATCCAGTTACAGAAATGGTCACTGGAGTTGATATTGTAAAGGAACAAATTAAAATTGCCCTTGGAGAAAAACTGACAATAAAACAGCGTGACATCGTGCTCAACGGTCATGCCATCGAGTGTCGCATCAATGCCGAAGACCCGGATCACAACTTTGTTCCCCGACCTGGTTCTATACGCTTTTTCCACATGCCTCAAGGTATTGGCATACGATTCGATACCCACATTTTTGCTGGTTACATAATCCCACGACAGTATGATTCGCTGATTGGAAAACTCATTTGTCGTGGTAATTCACGCGAGGAAGCAATTGCCCGAATGAAACGTGCCCTCGAAGAAATTGTTATTGAGGGTATACCAACAACAATACCATTTCATAAGAAAATAGTAAACAACAAAAAATTTATTGATGGTGATATATCAACCCACTTTATTGAAGAAATGTAACCACTGATGTCACATTTCTTATCATAATTAAATAACCCTCAAAAAATGATGTGGGGCTGCATGAATGCAGCCCCACATCATACTTCTCAACAGTATATCAGCGTTGCAGTACGAGTTTACCAGTCGAACAATACGTTCCTACTTCTACTCTGTAAAAATAAACACCACCAGGTAATGCATTACCGCTCCAGTAGACCGTGTATTGCCCAACATCGCGTCTCTCGTCAAGAATCGTCTGTAATCGTTGACCTACAACAGAGTAAATCGAAATCCGAACATGATCGGGTTTGTTTAACGTAAATGAGAAACAGGTTTTATCTTTAAATGGATTCGGGTACGGTGCAGAAAAGCCAAATTTAGTGTCGACATCTGAAGTAGCATCTTCATAGATGCCAAAACCTTCTAAATCAGCTGTGACAACCAGCGCGAATGGTTGTGGGCCTTGTGGACAGTTTGCTCCATCGACACGCACTGTCCACGTTCCTGTTGCTGGTGTATTGACACGCACACACTCCTCAACATTCAGAGTATCAGAAGATCCACCAGTCTGTGATTCACCACCAGACCAGACATTACCCTTGTATTCATCGGTATTGGGATCAGTCACGGTGAGGTGAAGGTCATTGACCAGTTTCTTACCTCCTCCAAGACTTCCTGGATAGTCAGTCCAGACGAGCACTGCCCTGAAGGCAACATCACTGGATAAAACATTGTAGGTATATTCAACATAATTACCAGTTGATAAACCACTCGTATGGTCGACGACTTCCAGACCCCTGTTATCACCAGCAAAATAGAGCGCACTGTCAAGATCAATCCTGCCCCAGCCGATATAGTAATCTGGCACTGTGTGGCTGGTAATTGACGGATCGCAGGAAATAACGAGTGTTGCCTTGATAAGCGCTGCCGAGGCAATAATTGAATCTGAGGGATTCGCACTTCCGGTTGGCCACCAACCCTCTCTATAGTATTGTCGTATCAGTGTACCAGCACCAGCCGCTCCTGGAGAAGACATACTCGTGCCTGAACCCATAGCATATCCATTATCACTGCCACCAGATGCTGAAATAACACTCGCACCTGGTGAGAGAAGTGTTGGCTTTATCCTGCCGTCATTGGTTGGTCCTGGGGTAGAAAAACTTGAAAACTGATTCCAACCATAGCTATTATTACACGAACCCACAGAGACAACATTCTTCGCAGATGCTGGAGAAATAACAACAACACTGGGTAGATTACCATTAGAGAAGAAGAGTAGAAAATCTGGATGGTCCCACATAAATTGGTCACTCTGCTGAGCCTGAGCAGTATACGCACCTCCAGCATCACTTCCCCATGAATTCGACATAATCTTACAGCTACCTGCAGCATTACCAGTGTAAGGCAAATTGTAGAGGGTTATGAAATTAGGATAGAGATACACAGCACCATTAGTACCGCCGCCATCTAAGAAGTATATCCTCGATTTGATTGCAATACCATCTCGTATTTCCAAACCATTCAACGTATCATCACCAGTTATCGTCCCACCAGTGTGGGTACCATGGTATTGATTCCAACTCTCATCTCCGAAATCGGCATACCCCGGTCCGTAATTATTTGCCGGTTGATAGGCAATGATCTTACGATCTGTAGGATAATCACCAAAATCTGTGATCCAGGTACTTGCCGTACTCCTAAAGCAGTAGTGTGATGTACGGATACCAGTATCACAGGTACTCACCAATTCTTCCTCACCTCGAATACCCATATCCCACACTCGGCGATTATCTGTTACACAAGTTTGTAGAATCCATTGAACGTTGCTGTTCTGCAATTCGATTTTATGGCGGGGTTCTATCCACTGCACCTGTTCAAGCCGAGCAATATCATGCACATACGATAAATCAACCTCACAGGTAATCAGTTTATCCCACGTGCTCTCGGCAGTATCAGTAATCTTTGCTCCAATACCGACAAGGTATATGAGCACCTCATCTAACTGCGCATCAGGATAGAGTACAATTGTGATTTCACGAATTCCCTGTAGATTTTCGAAAGCAGATTGTCCTGATATCTTGTATGCAGGTTGATAAATCCCAATCCAGTCAACAAAGTCAATTTGTTCAATCTCGTATTTTACCACATCATCCATCTTGACCAAATACGTGTAATTCGCTATGTATGTATAAACCTGTGCTCCAGTTGCTTCAATGCTCGCCTTATATTCTGGATACATTGGGCCCTGACAGTGTACAAGATAATAATCAGATTCTTCGACCGTGAGTAATGCTGACAGCTCAGGAGCGCCAACCCTTACATTGAATTGTATACCATTTTCAAAATAGATCCAATCTGCATCAGCATATGGTTGTGGTGTATACTGTCGGATCATACCATTCGTAGCCAGGGCTACTGCAATTATCAGCCCTAAAGCAATGACTACGCGTCTCATCATAATACCTCCTTTCTTCAGAATAAGAATTATGTAGATTATACTATGCTATGACACGGATTTTTTCTCCACACATCTCCGTTACTCCCCACTTCCGTGTCTCCCTGTCCTTTTATACAGCACCTCCTTTCAAACGTATTATAATAAAAAATGATACTAATGTCAATGTTCTCACACTAAGATTTCTGAAAAAACCAGAAATCTTCGATTACAGTGATTTGCATAAGGATTACAATGATAATAATCGATGAAATATCACTGCAATCTTTCTGTCATCGCCGTAATCATGAGAGCGATGAATACATTTTCAGAGCTCTCACACTATTCATTACTTTTTTCTTCAATCAACCCCTTCATCGGGACAAATCGCACAGGAACGATTTCAGTTTTCTGTAACTCGTCTGCGGCCTTTTTATACAATGTGAGCATCTGAAAATCAGAACCGAGTGGAACAATCAAACGGCCTCCTTCAGTGAGTTGTTCGATGAGCAGTTGAGGTACCTCAGGTGGTGCACAGGTTATGATAATAGCATCAAATGGTGCTGCTTCAGGCCACCCGAGAAAACCATCACCGCATTTCACATGTACATTGGTAAAACCCATATCCTTTAATCGTTCTTGAGCAGACTGTGCAAGCGAAGGAACGATCTCTATTGTATAAACATCCTTAACAATAATTGATAAAATTGCTGCCTGATACCCTGAACCTGTTCCGATCTCTAACACCCTATCTGTTTCATTTAATGCTAAGAGCTCAGTCATTAAGGCAACAACATAAGGTTGGGAGATTGTTTGCTCTTCACCAATGGGTAAAGGATAATCAGCATAAGCATTGTTCTCGTATTCTTTAGGTACAAATTTGTGGCGTTCGATACTGAGCATCGCATTAATGACGGATGTATCAGTAATACCACGCTCAATAATCTGTTTCTGGACCATGTTTCTTCGGGCAACTGTCTGCCATGATACTGTTTCTTTATCAGTCTTATTATTCGAACACAAAGAATATAAAAAAATTAGAAGAAAAACAATCATGATTTTGGATAAAAGTGACAGTGACGTTTCTACACCCTCTACGTTAGTTTGTCTATCTTTACTTTCACGAGGCCAAGATTGGCATCTTTCTGACAGACAACAAAAAATATACCCTTATCTGTTTCCCTCGTGAAAAGGACAATATTTTGTGTATAGAGAATAACTGATGTCCTCTCTATACCGAGGCTCTCCTTACAACGGTCGATTACCCGCGCTGCCATAGCACCGAGTTTTTCAGCATCGTAATCAAACGTTATACGACTTTCTATCAAAGCTCCGTCATGATCAACGAGTCCAGCACCAAGAACCTTATGAATTTTAGTCAAATCCTCAATTTTCATCCTCGTTATCTCACCCTAAAATTCCTTGTATTTCTTCGATTATCTTACGGGCATACACAAAAATTATGCCCGGCTTTGCTTCTTGCTGAGTAATAACAGTAAAAAGGGTATCTCCAGCATTAATGACACAAATCGTTTCATTATATTTTTCGATAATGCATCGTTCAAGACCTTCTTCCTTTAACATCTTGAACGAGTCAGTAACATCATTGTATATTTCTGCAACCAGGGCGCAAATTTCTTCGATATCATCACGACCTTTATAGTAGTTTTGAATTAAGAGTCCATCCTTAGACGCGATAAATGCTCCTTTTACTGTATTGATGTTCAAGAGCCGCTTAACCGGTTCATCAAGGGCATCAAATGGTGTAGCTGGCGCAACTATCTCTACAGGTTCCTCTGGTAATATTTCAGCTGCTTCCTGCGTCGGAGTCACGTCAATCGGTCCGTGTTCGACTCCTTCGAGCGGCGTAACTTCTTCCACAGGTCTCACATCAGGTTCTGTTGTTGGTATAACCTCTTCTATAGGTTCAGACGGCATAGCTTGAGATCCTTTATGTGGTGTAACTTCTTCCTCGTGCGTTATTTCAATCTCTTCATGTGGTTTAACTTCTTCCTCAGGAAATCTCACCTCAGGTGCTTCAGGTAAAGTAACTTCCTCACGAGGTTCAGCCTCTTCTACAGGTGGTTTTGTCTCAGGTCCTTCAGGTGGTTTAACTTCACTCGGAGGCTTTGCAGCTTTTAATTTTGATTCTATATCAGAAAAAGTTGGTTTGCGCTCTCCAACAATGACAGCGTGTGGCAGCAATTCCTCTTTTTTCTTTTTTGGCTCTTCACCAATTCTCTTTTCAACAACCTTTTCTTCTGCTTTTTCCTCTCGAGGTATAGTGGGTACTCTTGATCGTAATATCTCGAGTTCGCGTTTTGCCTCTCGATTTTCTGGATTTATTTTAAGGGCCTCTTCGTAGTGTTTTTGTGCCTTGTCTGGTTCGCCACTCTTGTTATAGCAATGGCCTAAATAGAGATTAAGATTTTCACTATCCTGCGCTTCTTCATAGACACCTTCTAATATCTTGAGTGACTCTTCAATATTTCCCTTAATGAAGTACGCACGACCAAGAATTATTTTTGCTAAGGTATAAGTAGGATTCCGAACTAGGCCGTCTTTCAAAATAGAAATCGCCTCATCGATCATGCCTGATGAAAGGTACACATCAGCCAAGGTGGCAAAAATGAGTGCACCTGAATCTGCCGTAAGTTCATCTGCCATAATTAGATAATTTTATAGAATTTCTACGAAATGTCAAGGAATTAATACAGGGGGTCATGAAATGAACCAATTGGGCTCCAGAGTGAATCGATCCTAATATATTCACTGTATAACTAAAAATGCCAGGGCGCAGAATCGAACTGCGGACACCCGGATTTTCAGTCCGGTGCTCTACCAACTGAGCTACCCTGGCTCAGGAGACAATTGTACTCATATTTTCTCCGATGTCAATAATATATGGGGAGATTTCTGAAAAAAACCGGAAATCTTCGTCCATAGACTCTAGGGAGATTACAGTGATATTTCTGTGTAATTGCTCGTGACCAGTACGCTCTCTCAAAAAGCCGGGCGCTTTTCCGCCAATTTTCTAATATAGCTTTCATTTTTACGAACTATTGATTGAGCTCTTTTCATTGCATTTTTTGTTTCTTTAAATGATGTACTGCTATGAGACGCTTTGTTCACAACCGAGTTCTTTGGCTTGAGCATGCGGCTGATCAGTCTTCGCTCAATTCCTATCTTCCCTGCACATAATGTGATGAACACTTCTACTTCTCCTTGTGATTTCCTCACACACTGAGTAACTATATCATAGACTGTTCTAAATGGATAACCCCGTTTGACCGCATAATCGACGATGTCTGTCGCGCACATCATATTCTCCTTATCTGCCCAATTACTCTTTGTCAACTTAATCGAATTAACAACAAGAGCAGCCATTTCTAGACATTCAAGTGTTTCGTCAGTCTGTTTAAAAAACACGGCCTTCATTTCTTGAAGATCACGATTATATGAACTGGGAAGGCCTTTGAGAATCGTGAGTACTGAAACCAATCTTCCTATTGCGTTTCCTGTTTTTGCCCTGAGGAGTTCACAGACATCAGGGTTTTTCTTGTGAGGCATAATACTGGAACCAGTAGTAACGCTCTCATCGAGTTCGATGAGATTAAATTCCCGAGTGCTAAAGATAATTATGTCCTCAGCCAGTGATGCGATATGGAGCATAATCTGGGTACAAAAAAACATAATTTCAATGAGGTAATCTCTA
>LJNI01000052.1 GCA_001303225.1 candidate division TA06 bacterium DG_78
ATCGTCTTTTGGTATGGTCATACAGCAAAAAACGAAGGGCGAATAACGAAACGGGCTGCGTAACCGTTTAACGTAACCTCATTATTATGCGAGCCGCAGTATACTATAACAATAAAGACATAAGAATAGAGGAACTCCCCAAACCTCGAATTAGTTCCAACGAACTACTGGTTAAAGTTATTTCGAGTGGGATCTGTGGTAGTGATGTGATGGAGTGGTACCGTATCAAGAAGACGCCACGCATATTAGGTCATGAGATTGCCGGAGAAATTACCGAAGTCGGGAAAGATGTCAAACAGTATACGATTGGAGACAGGGTTTTTGTGTCTCACCACGTTGCCTGTAATGAATGTCGATACTGTCGTGCAGGATATCACACGGTGTGTGATACATTGAGGTCAACTAATTTTGACCCTGGTGGTTTCGCAGAATTCATTCGTGTACCTGAAATAAATGTGCGCTTTGGAACCTTTGTTCTTCCTGATGAGGTATCATTTGATGAGGGAACATTTGTTGAACCTCTCGGTTGTGTCATAAGGGGACAGCGATTTGCAGGAGTTAAAAAAGATGATGTGGTATTGGTAATTGGTTCTGGTATTTCTGGACTACTGCACATTAAACTCGCGCGGTTACGAGGAGCGCGTAAAGTGGTTGCTACAGATATCAATGACTACCGCCTCAGCGTAGCTCGTAACATGGGGGCAGATGTCGTCATCAATGCAGAGGAAGATGTGCCTACACTCGTAAAGCAAGCTAATCAAGGCTGTCTTCCCAATGTAGTCATTGTCTGCACGGCTGCGCTCAAAGCCTTTGATCAAGCTTTTAAATCTGTAGACCGTGGAGGCACAGTATTATTATTTGCTCCAACTGCACCTGATGTAAAAATACCGCTACCACTCTATGAGATATATTTTAAAGGTATTAAGATTGTATTTTCTTATGCTGCGGTTACTCAGGATATTACTGAGGCAATTGAGTTATTAAAAACTAAGAAGGTTACTGTATTGGATATGGTCACACATCGGTTTGGCCTTACAGATATACAGAAAGGGTTCAATTTAGTTGCACAGGCAGGTAAATCAATAAAGGTCATTATTGAACCACAGAAATAAAAATTCTAAATCCGAAGCACTAAATACTAAACAAATCCAAATCTTTAAATTTTAAATATTTTAAATGTTATTTTGTACATTTGGATTTATAATTTGTTTAGGATTTAGGGTTTTGAAATTAGTAATTTCTAATCAGGATAACTGAATTCAGAAAATAAACCACAAACCTTTACCTAATGTAGATTAGTGTAGATTTTTTATATCTTCTATCTCTCGAAAGCCTTTCTTCCTGCAAAGACAGCATTATCTCCAAGTTCTTCTTCTATTCTCAAGAGCTGATTATACTTTTCTACCCTTTCTCCACGACACGGAGCACCTGTCTTCAGAGCTCCAGTACCCATTGCCACCACAAAATCTGAAATAAATGAATCTACGGTTTCTCCGCTTCGATGTGAGACTACTGCACTCCACTTGGCTTTCTGTGCCATTTTTACTGCCGCAATAGTTTCGGTAACCGTGCCAATTTGATTGAGTTTTATGAGCACTGCATTAGCGATTTTTTCTTTGATGCCTCGCTCTATACGTTTAACATTGGTGACAAAGATGTCATCGCCAACGAGTGTTATTTTATGCCCGAGTTTGTTGTTTAGTATTTTCCATCCTTCCCAATCGTCCTCAGCTAATCCATCCTCTACTGATATAATAGGATACTTTTTAGTTAAAGAAACAAATTTTTCCACTAACCCTTCCGAATCTAACTCACTCTTTTCTGTTCTCAGTAAATATTTTTCTTCTTCACAAAAACTGCTTGATGCTGTGTCAAGTGCGATACTAATATCTGTTCCTGGTTTATATCCGGCTTTCTCAATTGCTGCAATAATTAACTGTAAGGGTTCTTCATTTGATGAAACGGTTGGCACAAATCCACCTTCATCACCTACACTCGTCTTGAGTCCCTTTTCTTTTAAAACCTTTTTTAGTGTATGAAACGTCTCGCTCCCCCATCGAAGCGCCTCTTTAAAACTTTCTGCACCACTGGGAACGACCATGTATTCCTGAAAGTCAGGTCCTTGCCAATTCGCATGGACGCCTCCATTGAGAACATTCAACATAGGAACAGGTAATAGTGTAGCCTCTGAACCACCTAGATATTTGTATAACGTCATATTCTGCGCAGTAGCTGCAGCACGGGCAATGCTCATTGAAACTCCTAGAATAGCATTAGCACCAAGATTTTTCTTATTCTGTGTTCCATCCAATTTAATCATCAATTGATCCAAATCTTCCTGGTTCAGGATATCCTTGCCGATTAGTTCTGGAGCAATGATCTTATTGACATTTTCGACTGCCTTTAGTACTCCCTTTCCTCCGTATCTTTTGGGATCAGCATCTCTAAATTCGAGGGCTTCATGAATACCAGTAGATGCTCCTGATGGAACCGCAGCCCGTGCTCTAATACCAGAATTCACGGCTATTTCAACCTCAACTGTTGGATTGCCCCGTGAATCTAAAATTTCCCTTGCTTTAATTGATTTTATGTTATTAACCATATTTTACTCCTCATTTCTGTCTGTGATTTATTATACGGATAATCATCCTCATTATTAATTACCTACTAATTACAAACCAAAAAATACCTATGGCTGATAGCGTAATGGACAAGTTAAACAGCGTGAAGCTTCCTTTTGTAATTCCTCCTTTGATGCCCGAAGTTCAACTTCTTTAAAATCGTGTTTTCTTTCTTCAATATCACGGTGGGGAATACTCATTCTGTTCCTGTCTGTAATAGGTAGAAGTTGCACCTCAGGTTGATACGTCTTTTTTAATAGTTGCGCAATGAATGTTGGCATGCATCTGAGATGTAAATCAATACGCTTAGCAATATTCGTTCCATGACCCACAGCGTGGGCAACTGTTGCACTACCAAGGACAGCATCACCACCTGCAAAGATTTTGGGATGTGATGTTTTTCCATTCTTTGTTATAATATGCCCAAACTTTCCTAATTTTACATGGTCTTTTAAAAAATTCGTGTCAGGATCTTGTCCAATGGCCATAACGATATTATCCAACCTAACATCGAATTCGCTTTCCTCAATAAGTCTTATTGGACCGTCTCTGCCATTTGGGCATTCGGTTTTTATCATAGTGACACTATTTTTTTCTATTTTTACTAGTGCCGTCAGTGGAATGATTTCTACACCTTCTTCCTGAGCTTCTTTAAGATTTTCAGATTCAGCAGGCATGTCCTCAATATTTCTTCTATAGTAAATTTTAACTTGTTCATGTCCTTCTCGTACTAAACTGCGCGCAATATCAATTGCCGTATTACCACCGCCAATAACACCAACTTTACCTAAATGATATAATTCACCTTTCTTTATACGTCTGAGCACATCAAAACCATCCAAGGTATGTTCTTCACCAGGAATGCCGAGTTTTATAGGTTTCCATACACCGATTGCAATAAAAATGGCATCATAGTTCTCAAACAGTTCATCTATTGATATATCTTTGCCTATTTCGACGCCACACTTCAGTTCAAACCCCGTACTCTGCAGAACTTCGATTTCATTATCGAGTACTTCTTGTGGATGTCGAAATTCTGGTATCAGAATACCAAGAACTCCCCCCGGTTTTTCTTCCTTTTCATAAACAACGACCTTATATCCCCTATGGCTCAGGTAATATGCGGCACTCAATCCACACGGGCCCGATCCTACAACTGCAATTTTTTCCTTCTTCGGTTTATGCTTATCGTCTGGTATCTCAGTTCTTACGCTAGCTCTCACATATCGTATTGCAACAGGCGCATCAATGCCCTTCCTTGTGCAGTGACATTCACAGGGGGCAAGACAAATTCTTCCGAGCGTGTTGAAAAAAGGAATAAAAGGATATTTTTGGTCACTATCTGTAGCAATAAAATTTATATAAGCCCAGGGGACAATGCCAGCAGGACATGCCTTTTCACAAGGGGATTTTTCATAGCTGATTCCTTTATACGCATCGTAAATATTGAACAGCCAGACCAAGATCCATGCTGTAAGGAGCCCCCAGAATGCAGCGTTGATTCCTGTCCAGAGGATAATCATCAGAACGATCGAACCATAAAAGATTATGGCTAACGATATTCCGGTCCAGAATCGACCTGAATATATTTGTCCACCACCAACGAGAAATGCCGAGATAAGTGCTTCTTTAGCGCGGGCCATGATTGATTGCTTTTGTTGGACAGATTTTTACACAATCGAGACATCGTATACAATCGATATTTTTTGGTGAACGCCATATCGGAACGTGCATAGGGCACACCATCTGGCACGATTCACATTCAATACATTTTTCCTTATCGATTTTCATCTGGAGGAGACTAAAATTGTTGAATACAGAATAAATTGCACCAATCGGGCAAAACGTGCGACAGAAAAATCGTTTGATTGATAAAGAAAGCAGTAATACTACGATTAATATAGCGATCTTCATATAGAAATGCCAGCCTATTAATGCTTTTAGATCACCACTTGAATCAGCAAGCACTAAGGGAATTCCTGCGATCAATGCGCCATCAGGGCAGAGTTTACAGAACCATGGTTCAGTAGTTACATAAGCAATAATACCGGCAACTCCGATGAGCACACCATATTTGATATAGGAACACCACTGTGGCAGAATCATTTTTACGGATTTTGCTTTGTATAGTAAATCCTGTAAAAAACCGAATGGACATAACCAACCGCATGACATTCTTCCGATGATAATCCCGATTGCACCGAAGAATCCTGCAATATAAAAGGGGATAAGTTTGAGACCGATGAAGTGTTGAAGCGCACCCATTGGACATGAGGTTACTGCGAGAGGACACCCCCAGCAATTGAGGATTGGCGTGCAATACCGCTTTAATATACCCTGGTAAATTCCACCGCTAAACAACGCAGGAATGTATGAGTTTTGAATAATTGTGGCAATAATCTGAACAATGCGTTTCAAACTCATTCAATACCCATACAGGAAAGACATATAATTGAACCGACAGTTTCGGTTTCGACAAAGTCGCCGAGCATACCGCCGTAGATAATTCCAGCGATAAAAACAGCTGTTATGACAAAAATCAACAACATCCTTACAATAGCAATTCTTCTGGCAAATCTGTACAAGAAATAGATAGCAGTGCCTATGCTGGCAAGATAAAGCACTAACCGGAGGATTGGAATTCTATCAAGAACCCTAAAAATAAAGAAGTATAAAAGAACCAAAACTACGGCTATTCCTACAAGGTTTTCAATTTTTTTCATTTTGACTCCTTACCTGTATCTCTGTAATCTATATATGTTATCACCGTAATCATTCTTCAGAATATGCTGGTGAGTACTGCCTTAACACCCCTAAGTGGTTCTTCGAAACGACATACGCCGCCCGAACAGATTAACCCACCCTTTTCCGCACCAACCCTAATTCTTAAATTATGACGGTGTGTTAAATCGAGACTTAACTCAGCCAGCGGCCAAGCTGTTTCATCGCCATACTTTTCGACCAGCCATTCTGGTATACGGTTACGGCGTTCATAGCGTAAAGTAAACACAAACAGTTCAGGTTTTCCTATTGAAAAAAATGCTGCATGGTCGTAATAATCACTTGTATCGCTCGAAATAAAATTATGTTCATACCCTGTTTCAATAAAGAATGAGCCAAAATTGTATGTTAACTCAATGTTTGGTTTGGTCTCAATCTTCTTTTCAATTGGCAGTTCAATTCCCTGTTTTAAGACCCGTTCCACACCGCCATTGATTTCTAAATCATAAGTTGTGTATATGGTCATTTTGGCTACGTGCTCGAGCACACCGTCCATGTTGTCGCTGATAGTGGCAATTTCTTTAAATTTATTCACTGTTTCGTCGTGCGTTGATATTTTATTGTGGTCGAGTTCGAGTGTTAAGAAGTCAAGTGGCGAGACGATGAACGATACTCCATAGCCAACTTCATCAAGCCCGCGATTCACTGAGATACCTGATTTTATGGGTGTCGGAGGTTCATTATAACGGTAACCAGGGTTACCAAATCCAATATCATTATAATCCATAAATTGACATGAAATACCCAATCCTGGAGTTGCGAAACTCGTAGTAAAGAGTATTCCATCGCCTCGCACTCTTCCACCAATTACATCATCACTTCCCCATTGTCGGGCATATTCAAAATATGCGTCAAATGGTCCAATTGTGAAATCAATGTCACCTCCGAATAATTCAGTAAAAGCCTTTGGGGTCAAGTCAGTGGTTTGATTTATTCTTACATATCGGCTACCCAAAGTTGTTTTGGGTATCAATTTAGTGTTGAAATTTATACCTCTAATTTGATCAGAGGTGTGCTCCTCATTCTTTATTTTATATTTGTTTTCTTCAAAAAATATGCATCTCGGCTCACCTGATAGAAGTGTTAATTGACTTCCGAGATATTTGAAGTCAACTTTCACACCGTAGAGTGAATTATCAATACGAAAATCTTCATCAAGGAATGCATTCAAAGCAAGCCCCCGACCAAATGTTGTATAATAAGTGCCATAAAGGATATTTACTGCATCTTTGCTATAAATTGCTGCATAATCAAGATAATTAAGTTTTTCCTGTACTGATAATGATGGACTCCAGAGAAAAAGAACACCTTTCAGCGTTATATCACCATAATTTACTGAAAGTTTTAATTTATCTTCGAGATGTTCTTTATAGTTTGAGGTATCTAACTCTTTATCAACAAATACCCAGTACTCAGCATGGTTTGAACCACTGATTCTTATATCTGCTGCCGCGATAAAAAAGAGAGGAATTATTAACAGGAGTGGACTATTCTTCAGATTCATGTCCAAATTCTTTCATAACCAACTCGTATAATTTATTAACGATTATCTCTTCATCACCAGGTTTATAGCCTTGATGAATAAAGATGATGTTTTTATTTTGCTCAATAATAAAACTGGTTGGCATTGTTCGTACATTATACAGGTCACGCATCATATTTTCGGGGTCGAGCAGTACAGTATACTGCCATTTTTTACTTCGCGCAAATGGTTTAACCTGAGGAACAGACCGCATTTTGTCTTCGCTAATCGCAAGGAAATTGACACCGATTGAATCGAGTTCGTCATAATACGGTCTTATTGCGTCCAATTCCTTAATACACATGGTACACCACAACGCCCAGAAACTGATAAAAACAGGGCCTGTTTCGAGCAAAGAGTCGAGATACACTGTATTACCATCGATATCTATTAGATTGAAATCAGGGGCAACATTGAAATCTATTTCCTGAGCACTGAGGTAAAGTATAAGAATAGGTATTAAAAGTAGTTTTTTCACTATTGCTCCTTTGGTCTTTGCTTTAATGTTTTAACTATATGTTACTCATTATATAAAAAAATCCAGTATTGTCAATAAAATGAGAGGAGGTGTTGAAATCCACCCCCTCTCACTGGTAGTAAATTATGCTTTTGGTACTGTTACCTTACAACCACCTTACCTGTTGTATTAAAAACATCGCTTTCAAATCGGTACAGATAGATGCCAGCATCGACAGATATGCCGTTGTCGTCTTTCCTATCCCACTTCACAGATTCCGGATTTCCATATGATAGTCCCTTCAAGGTTCTTACATGACGGCCAAGTACGTCAAAGAGAGTAATCTGATATTTCATGACACCGGGTACTTGGAACATGAAATAGGTTGCTTTAGTGCATGGATTAGGTGCTACACTTATGCTTGAGAATGTTATTTTTTCTTTCGTATCTTCGTGGATGCCAGTAAAGTCAAGAACAATGTCATCGGCGTAAACCCACGCCGAAGTAATTGAACCTCAACCACTGCACCATTTTGACGTGTCAAATAGGGCAATTTGGAGTTTGCTTACCTCGAGTGGATTAACTCCAGAGAGGTTTGTTAATTCGTCGGTGATGTTGAAAGAGTAGTTATTCCAGTTATCATCAGCAGCAATGATTAAATGAAGAGTAGGAGAATCAGTCCAGGGACAGTCAGCATCACTGAAGTAGCATATTCGCGTCTCACCCAATATAGTGTTTGATGCATTCATATAGGAAACGATGACTGCAGCGCCAGCCCAATCACCAGTGGTGTTGTCATATGCATGCAGTTTTGCATTACAGCTAAAATTTATATCAGTACTTGGAAGGGCAACTAGTTGGTGTAGAGAGGCAAAACCATTGCTCGATGATTTTAAGACGAGAGCTTCATAATTTTGATCACCGTCATAGTACGTTGCTCGGTCAATTATAAAAGGAATGCCGAGTGTGGTTTGTTGCCAACCAACATCGAGCTCTTGTTCAAAATCGCCATTTGTCAAAAGATTATCAGCAAGTACGATACTTACAAGGGTTACCATCACAATGAGGTATTTTTTCATGAAACCTCCTAAGCGTTTTATTATAGCCACATTTCTGTTTACAACCATTTACATATAATTATATATATAATTCTTATTTTGTCAAGGTCTCTGTGTAGGATTTCTGAAAAAACAGAAATCTGTGATTATCCACCAAGCTGTGTGGCGGAATTTCAGTATGATTACGATGATGATAAGTGCCGAATTTTCGTTATAATCCATAATCAAGAGCGCGAGGAAATACTTTTTCTGGGTTCTCTGTTTACTCTATATAAATAGGTGTGTTTCAATGGGTGTAGATTTATCTGCTCTTTAGGATTGTTGTGAGTGCTTCTATAATGATTTTTTCCTCACCTTTGAGGACAGTACGGAAATCGAGGAAAAAATTCCCTCCTTTTACACGACCAAAGACAGGCGTTCTGTACTGCCGAAGGGCCCTGGCGAGATCATCGACCCGCATGTTATTTGGTTTTATTGACACGACATACGTTGGAAGTTCTTCTGTGCTGAGCGACCCTCCACCGATTTCAGAAACTGAAGGATCGACGGATACATCTACATGCGGACCCAAATGCTTTTTTATATAATTTGCACATCTCATAGCCTGTCGTTTGATGCTTGGTAGTGGTCTGAGCAACATGCTAAGCACGCTATGATTCTTTATCACTTCGCTCCTGTTTAACAGAAACAATTGTAGTGTTGTTTCTAATAATGCACTGGTAAATTTATCACTCCGTAATACCCTTGCTAAAGGATTCTTTTTGAGCTTTTCAATGTATTTCCTTTTGCCAATTATAATACCGCACTGAGGACCGCCAATGAGTTTATCACCACTAAAACAGACAATGTCTGCTCCTGTTTTGATGCTTTCTTGTGCAACTGGTTCTTTTGGTAAACCAAATTTCGAGAAGTCTATAAGAGCACCACTTCCAAGGTCGTGGATGACTGGTATAGCATATTTTTTCCCTAACATCACCAGTTCACCAAGCGAAACCTGTTTCGTAAAACCAGTGATGCGGTAATTTGACTGATGGACTCGTAATAGTGCTGCGGTGTTGTCATTAATCGCATGTTCATAGTCTCTCAGATGCGTGCGATTTGTTGTGCCGACTTCCTTCATGAGTGCACCACTCTGTGCCAGCATTTCCGGTATTCGAAAACTGCCACCGATTTCGATGAGTTGTCCCCTCGAAATAATTACTTCTCTATTTTTGGCGAGCGTGTTCAGTATTAACAGCGTAGCAGCAGCGTTATTATTGACAATCATGCCAGCCTCAGTTCCTGTTAAAATGTGGAGAAGGCGATTGATCCTGAGGTGCCTATCAGTTCTTCTTCCTTCATCGTCAATCTGAAGTCTGATATAACCAAGAGAGAGTGCTTTCAATCCAGAAGCCATGCGTATGTTAACAGGCGCCCTCCCTAAGCCAGTATGCAAAACAATACCGGTCGCATTAATGGCGTAACAAAAATAAGGATTGAGTATATCATGCAATGCCTGCACAATATTCTGTTTGAGATTTATAACGTCAAATTGCTCACCAGCGATAAGGCGTTTTCGATATTCATTAATGTTATTACGAATGAGCGCAGTGAGGTATTGTGGGTCTATTATATTTGAGAACTCTTTAATTTCTGGTTCATTGAGTATTTTATCGATCGATGGTATTTGTCGTAGAATTTTCTTATTGCTGGAGCATCGCTGCCTGTTTTTTTTCAATTTTTGTTTCACAAAAAAGTATAATTAAATGATTGGGTATGTCAAGATTGCTTTAGAACAATTGAGCAAGCTACTCGTCTATCTATTTTTTTCTTTTTCGTCTCTTCTTAAGAGCACCTAAGAGACTCACTGCATCTTCGAATGATACATCTCCCTGCCTGTACGCAGTGAGGATACTGCCGATATTTTTTTTACCAAAACGCCGTTTTTCAGATTCGGGTTTTTTCTCCATCGTCTCATGGAGTCGGTTAAACACCTTGCGTTTTTCGTTCCAATTGAGCGATTTGAATAGCAACATTATAGAACCAATGACAGGCTTTTCCATTTATTCCTCCTTACCTGCACTCGGAAATTTCTATTACTTTTTACTTTCTTTAAATTATATGAGGAAATCTACAATTGTCAATTACCTATGTAGAGAGCTCTGAAAAAGTATCCAACGCTCTCAAGATTACCCCATAAGTTTAACACCTTACGGGGATAACAGACAGATTACAGTGATATTTCAGCGAGTAGTATCGTTGTAAATCTAGTGGAGTTTTACTTTGTGTATCTTATTTAATCAAAGTTACCTTTGTCATTACCGATTGGTTTTCACTTTTCAATATCAGCAGATACATACCAAGAGGAACAGTTCTCCCTCGATCATCAGTCGCATCCCACGTCACATGTTTAACAGAAATTGGTTGGATAAACTGTTTTATTAATTTACCACTACAATCGTAGATTTGTATGGTAACGTTCTCGGTCTGCAATCGTATTTCATAGTTGATATCTAAATTTTTAATGAATGGATTGGGGTAGACATGGAACACTGGCGATTCTGTTTGAGTGTGTAGATTTTCATATCCTTCTTCAATACCGAGTCCTACATTGGTGTAGAGATTGATTGAATCACGGAGACCAGGATTACCCAGCGAGGCAACCCGGAGATTGGCTATCAGCGTGCCTTCGGTGTCAGAGGTATTTACATCCATATCAATACTTGCATTTACCTCGCCAGCCGCGAGGGTGTCGTATCTCAATACGCCTGGAGGACTTCAACTACCACCGATGCACCATGTCACATACCAACTTGATGGAACATCATCAATTATATCACAATATAACTCATAGATATCTAACTCTGTGCCGGTATTTTCGAGACGGAAAAAGAACTTCGCAACCTCCCAAGGATTCACGATTTGAAAGGTATCATTCGTACAGGTAAAATCAAAACTGTATTGTGCAAAGAGGGGCAAGACAATGATTGCAATGCAGCTCAATTTCTTTAGCATTGGACCTCCCTAATCAGTGGTTATTCTTTTATCAACGATCGCCTGGAGTACCTGTTTTGTCTCGATGTCTTGAACAAAAGCAACGATGCCCAGTTTTTCTGTATTCCAATGATCTTGAATATAAAAATCATCTTCTTTAACAATTGAATCTGGGTAAAATAAATCAACAGAAACACCTTGTCCATTTAGATTCATTTCTCTAACCACAAAATAGAATATTGAATCAGAAGCACCCGATTGTATAAAATAGACGCTGTCTTCATATAACACAAAGAATAATCGATAATTACCGTTTTCTATTGAATCAATAGAAACAATATGTAGTTTCAGATTCAATATAGAAGAGACCAAATTTTTTTCCATGTGTAATCTTAATTTCGGTGCAATATTTCTTTCTTTGATGATGTAGCTTTCGAATAATGAATAATTTTCTTCAGGATGTTCTGCCCAGATTATTCCGCTCGTTCCATCAAATACAGTTGCTGGATGAGAAGTTACTCCATAGAAAGATTCACGGTCAGAGACGTACTCAGGACTTAATGTATCATTGCTACCATAATGGTAGGCGATCACGGCTACGCTATCGCCGTATTCAGTAGCTACGCTATCCAGCGCATCTTCAGCCCAAGGGCAGTATGTTCAACGAGCATTTGTAAAAAATTCAGCGAGAACTATGCGTCCTGTTGGTTCTTCTTGTATTATCGGTGCTTCAGAACATGATAGTGCGAGCAGGAGGATGATGGTTAAGAGAGAGATTTGTTTCATATTTCTATTATAGATATAATTACAGATAAAGTCAATACGCACAATAGTGGTAGGTTAATTTTGAGGATTCATCTGCTCGTTAGTACTCTAGAAGGTCAGCAAGCGTTAAATTATCAAAGACTTTTTCGATTGCTGTGCTCAGTTTAGACCAGAGTTTCCTTGTCTGACAAGAATTTTTTAGAGAGCAGATTTGTGGATTATCCAAACAGTCGATTGGTGTAAAAGACCCTTCTAAGATGCGATAAATTTCCGCAACCGTAATTTTTTCGGGATTTCGTATCAGATAGTAGCCACCTTTTGAACCTCTCGTTGCCCTCACGACGCCGGCATTTTTAAGTGCGATTACAATCTGTTCCAAATATTTTTTTGATATCTTTTCACACTCAGCGATATTTCTGAGAAGCACAGGACCTTTCTGGTAATTCTTTGCGAGTTCCACTAAGAGTCGCAGTCCGTAACGAAATCTCGATGATAGCTTCATTCCAATACGTACAGTATAATTGTATCTGCTGGTCCAAATATCGTAGGATACCAGAGCTGAGATGGCCACTGTGGGTTCTGTAGACTGTCCAGGAATATTGCAACATAACCGGTTCCCTGCTGTTGTGATGTACCATACACGACACTATCAATTTCGAAAAATCCAACTAGAGCGTCTTGGGTCTGTGTTGTGACTTCACGTGTACGCCAATAATCTAGGTCATTAGGATTGAGGTCTCGTATTTTGAGTATCAGACCACTAATACCTGTTGTACTATCGGTTTCTTCTCGTGCATAACCATAGAGATGTGTAAAATATATTTCTTCCTCTTCGGTTGCACACTGTACGACTAATAAAGCAGTAAACACAGTAATTAAAAACAGTTGTTTCATTTTGACTCCGTAGCAAGTATACCAATAGTACTTGAAAAGTCAAGACATTTGGATATACTTTTGCTAATGAAATTACTGATAT
>LJNI01000053.1 GCA_001303225.1 candidate division TA06 bacterium DG_78
TCACTTCGTCGACTGTGGCAAAATTATCGAGCTGGTATTGAATCCACTGTAAATCTGATAGTCCTTTCCGCGCATCAATATGGGGATACTCTGTATGCTCAAGCCACATACACTCAATAACCAATCCAGCCTCATTCATACCACCGAGGGGGAATTCCCTGCCATATTGATTAAACGTAACACTGCCATATTTTGACACCCACTGTGCTGGATTATCCTGGGTCCATGCAGTTTTAGCAGCACCACGCTTGTTGACAACAATGAGGCAGCGTTCAATAGTCCAGTCATAATTCCTACCATAGATCCACTCTCCTTTATGCTCGAAGCAGAATGTTGTACACGCATGAGAGTTATCTGGTATTAAGAATGTACAAACAGTGACGAATAAAAAAATATATCTGCCAATTTTCATAGGTTATCACCTCACAGTAATATCGAGATTATATCGCGCACGCATTGGATGTCAAGAAAGAATGGGTCTTACTCAAAATAAAAACTGTGGTGAGGGATATTGGTTAACCAATATCCCTCACCACTGAGTATAGCAACTACATACACCCTACGTGCCAACAGACGATTCTTTCTGTTCTACACTTTTCTCCTTGCTTCTGAATATCCACTCTGGTTTCAGCCAGGTAAGCACAATGAGAAGCACAAAAACAACAAAGAGGAATTTCGAGATGAAAAGGAAAACGATCGCACCTGCAATGAGAAGCACGCGTGTCCCCTGAGGGGTTTTGCATTTCTTCACAAAAGCTCTATGAGATTCAATCCACTCTCGTACCATTATGTAGCTTTTGATGATATGTGTTCGCACTACATATACAACAAAACAGATGAGTGCGATAAGCATAACTTTGAATATGGTACTCATCCAATCACTGGCATAGTAAAATTCGATATACAACTCTTCGCCTTCTACGAGCGTCTTTGCAAACCGATACAATTGGCCTGATGTCGGAATGTCGATCCTGAGGAGCGGTGTCCCTATTGCTCCGTGCTCTCGCTCTTTCTGAATCTTCTCAGCAAAATCGATTTCTTGTCTGAGCTGGTTGGTAATCGCGTCTAATTCGTTGTGCGCACCTGTTCTGAATTCACTCTTTAACCGTTTTTGCACTTCAAGAATTTTATCATCTGCAACCTCGGTCGAAGCACTCTCCCAATTTTCCAATGCCCGACTGTATTCACTCACCTCATCATAGGTGAATACACGGCTCCCACCAAGGAGCGGATGGAATCCCGATGCAATTTTCTCCTTCTCTACGTTTCCACCAAAGTGGATAAATCGATAGTCAACAGGGAAATAACACGACCAGAGCATTGTACTGATAATAACATCTGTTTGCGGAAATAACAATCGCTCTGCACCTATAAATGCAAATCGCTTCATCCTCATGTAATACACAACCTCTACGTCGAAAGCGACAATATTTCCACTCTGAATTTTCGATAAAACGAGTGGAATCATGAAATTTCCTTGCTCACTTTTTGCAGGAAGTTCCCGCTGGCCATCAACATAGAGAGACCAGATTTCTGCATCTTCAGGTAGTGTCATCTCAAGAAACTGTTTTCCTGTATTGCGTATTGTGTACACAACTCGTGTTATGATCTTACCATCTTCCAAGAATACTGACACCACCGAGGCATTATCAATGACAGTATTTACAACGGGAAGTTCCTCATGCTTGGTTACCTTGAGCGATACATGATGTGGGTGACGTAAATAGCGTAATGCAAAGATAAGCGGACGTGTAGACATATTCACGAGTTCGTTCGGTAATCGTTGCATATCAATAACATCGATATTGTCAGTCTCCAATATCTCAGTTTCTGCTGTACTCTTCTTTTCGATACCAACGTATCCAGTTTCACGAACCGCTTTAACGACTTGAAATCCATTAAATTTTACACTATCATTGTCTTCAGAAAATATTTTTTCTGCAATCACAGTAAATACTACCGTGCCTTCTTTTTTGCCTCCAAAAGGCACTATGAGTATTTCTCTATCCTTTTCCTGCATAGTACTCCAATCTCGTATCTCCTGCGAATTTTGGTCACGTACGTGGAGTATGCTGTAGCCTTCAGGAACATAGATTTTAATATCAGCAATGGTATTTTGGAGAATATCCAGCTTAAATTTTGTGGTGACGCGTAAGACATCATCCTCAACAGAAAGAAGATTCATCGTCTCGACATACACCTTTGCTGGTCCTCTTTTTATTATATCAGCAGGTGAGACGCGATGCAATTTTACGTTGATTCTATCTGTTGTTGATAAAACAGCATCAACCTTTGTACGATTCCCTGCCTTGGATACGGTCACATACTTTTCCTGGGTAATTTCAACCTGGATATCTTTCAATGGAATATCTAATTTGAATAATGTAATAGCTGTTTTAGGAATAGCGAGATCCATAATTGCGGGTCCCTTATCGAGATCTGATTTCAGAGAGAACTGTACATCAATAATGTGTTGACCAACCTTGTCTGTGGTGAGAACGTACCAACCATTTTCGATCATAATGAGGGCTGGTTTATCATCTAATTTAATTTCGCTTATTGCAACCATCTGTGGTAAGAGCTGAATCTTAGGGTAGGTATCTCTTTTCTTTTCAAATATCTCAATAGAGAATCGAACATTGAATGTTGTGCTCTTTTTATCCATGCTACCAGAGTACACTGCCTTGGTAATGAGATAATCACCAGGCGGGTTCAGTGGTGTTATCATTGGTGGTTTCATCTGTTCTAACAATTTCTTAAACTGTTCACGCTGGAGTACTACCTTGCCATTCTGGATATCATACTCCACCTTTATTTCACTGCCGGTTAATGCCAAGATTTTTTTGAACTCAGCCCACGTCAGTTCGATTTCATCAGCATCTAATTTAAGCAATTTTTTGAATTCTTCCCACGTCATTTTCACTACGCTCGGATTTTCATCGGCTAGAGGGGTCTCAGCATAGAGTGGTTTCAGGGTCACGAAACAAAACACTCCTGCTCCCACCACAAAGGCTATTATCCACAATAATCTGTTGAGTTTCATTTCTGCCTCCTTTTTTATATACATAGTTACTGTCTCTATGTTATAATACAATTAATTCTCAGAAATATTCCTCTCATTTCTTGGTTTTGTAATAGAAGATAGGGAATTTTTCAATCGCTGTATGGTAATTATATTGACAGAGAACAACCAACGACTATAATAAATAAGGGGTCTTTAGTAATGAATAACACTAAATATTTCATTATCCTTTCAGTTATGTCTATTTTTACTGTTATGTGTACGGGTTGTGGTAAAGTTACTAACGGTTCTAGTAATTTAACTGAATGGCGAGTACTCTTTCCTGATGAAGATTGGAATAATTTCCCCAGTGAAGAGTCGGAGATGTTCTCCGGTATATTATCGTATGATTCTCATGATCCGTACCCTTCATATGTGCAGAGATACAATCCATACAAACTCGGAGAATACGATGTGTATTGTGGCAGTTCAGATGTTCTGAAAGTTTATATAGGAAAGAAGGTGGTAATCGAAGGGAAGCTCGAGATCATAAGTGTCGAAGGTCATGTGTTTAGAGAAATCTGGCCCACGAAGATAAAAGTTGAACCGTGAAACAAAACTGAGAGTCGGGCTAAGGGTATCGTCGTGGATCTCGAGTAAAAAACGAGAGGTGCTGTTCATGAAAATAAAAAAAGGGTCGGCAAATGCCGACCCTTTGAGTAATCTCGTAGCCTAGATTATCTGCAGATAATCATTTTTTTGGTCGCTGTATTGACTTCTGTTTCAAGGCGATAGAGATAAACACCATTCGGTAAGCGTTCTTCAGAGATAGTGCTGATATCCCAATGCACCTGATAACTACCAGGTTGCTGGTTCTCATTGATTATGGTATAAACCTCTCTTCCCGTGACGTCAAATACTTTTAATGTAACATGACACATTTTAGTAACGAGGTAGTATATTGATGTTTTTGTGGCGAATGGGTTGGGAAGATTTTGTGTTAATAGGATATTTTGGGGGTCAGCAGCACTTACACTTTCTGTAATTCCTATTGAGGTGCCATTCAATGCATAGATTTTGTCATCATTTGAACCGATAACCATTTCGAGTTCGCCATCTCCATCAATGTCACCCAGTGCAGGCGATGATTCTATACTGCCTCCAGTAGTATATGACCAAAGTATCCCACCATCTTGGCCATTCAGGGCGTACACTTTGTGGTCAGACGAGCCGACCACCACCTCGAGCTTACCATCTGCATCAATGTCACCGAGACAGGGTGAGGAGATCACCTCATCTCCAGTTGTATATGTCCAAAGAGAATCACCATTTTCACCATCAAGCGCATATACCTTACCATTCTGTGAACCAACAAAAACCTCAAGCATCTCGTCTGCATCGATATTGCCGAGTGCAGGTGATGATACTACACTGCCTCCAGTAGTATATGACCAGAGTATCCCACCATCTTCGCCATTCAGGGCGTACACTTTGTGGTCAGACGAGCCGACCACCACCTCGAGCTTACCATCTGCATCAATGTCACCGAGACAGGGTGAGGAGTTCACCTCATCTCCAGTTGTATATGTCCAGAGAGAATCACCATATTTCCCGGTAAGCGCGTACACCTTGCCATTCTGTGCGCCGACAACCACTTCGACTTTACCATCACCATCGATATCACCGATTGCGGGTGACGATTCTACAATGCCTCCAGTAGTATATGACCAAAGTACTCCACCATCTTCGCCATTCAGGGCGTACACTTTGTGGTCAGACGAGCCGACCACCACCTCGAGCTTGCCATCACCATCGATATCATTGAGCACAGGTGAGGCAGTGACGATATCACCGGTTGGGTATGACCAGAGTTCTCCACCACTCTCGCCATTCAGTGCATACACCGTGTGGTCAGATGAACCGACCACCACCTCGAGCATGCCATCTGCATCAATGTCACCGAGACAGGGTGAGGAGTTTATCGAACTGCCTATCGTACTCGCCCAGAGAGAATCATTATTTTCACCATCGAGCGCATACACCGTGCCATTCTGCGCGCCGACAATCACTTCGAGTCTGCCATCACCGTCAATATCACCGATTGCGGGTGACGATTCTACGATGCCTCCAGTAGTATATGACCAGAGAAGCTCGATTGAACCCATATTCCCGGTCAACTCAGTACAGCCAGTATTTGCTGGAAGACAATGAAAATAGGGCCAGTGCATCTGTTGTGTAGGGAGGGTGAGATTAACAGCGGCAGTAATACCAAAATCAGGAATTGTCTGTGGAGTTTCAAAAGAAATAGAAAATACACCCCATTCGCTGTTTACTGAGGACTGATACTGAATACTGCCAGTCTGTCCATCAGGGAGAACATCAAGGCATCCAATAAAAACACCATTCGTATCGTACGCATCGAAATAATCTATTCCATCAGAAATATCTAACACGATATTATTGTTTGGGAATGGATGTGGCTGCCATGGTGACATACTCCAACAAAAAAAATTTTTCATCCATAGTGGAGAACTATCATGACCTAAACCAGCCATTACCATTATCCATTCTCTCTTAGAATGAGTCACCTTGAATCGAAGTGTCAAAGTGGGTATGTATCCTATGCGATCAGTCGTGTAGCATGCCTGTTGATGGGAAAGTTCATGGTCTTTTACTGCAACATACGACATCCACCAATAACCTTGGTTGCCCCATCCAGTTCCCCATGAATTTACCAACCTGAATGCACCTGGTCCGTCATTGGTCATTTTATTATCGTCATAGCCAACAATACATACGGCATGTCCACCGCGATTGGTGCCGTATTTGTCAGCAACGCAGTACGTGGTATCAAAATTATTAATATTGTCAAAATTGGCATACACATTAATGCCAAGGACTGCATTATCGCCATCAGCAAGGTGCTGTTTCAATGTGAGAACGCCCTCATCATTACTACAATTCACAAAATAGGGTTGATAAGATCTGAAAGGCAATGCGTTGACCCAGGCAGATTCAGAAGGCCAATTTGTATAATTCCCTTGATTATACGGAAAATCAGACCAGGGTGCACAGCCGTGATCGACAAGCACTTTGCAGGCATCTGAAAAACCTGCACCATGGTCTGCGCCACCATTAATGAGATTATACATAAATGCCGGGCTGCACTGATGGTTTTGGTCTGCGAGTGACCAATTTCGTTCAACCCATTCTTGATAGGTCTTGTAATAGTAACCTACTCCCCAGGCTACACATGAGCCCTGACCACCTTGACTGCCCACAGGTGGCATGTCTGCTGAATGGTCAACTGATGGTGGGGGATCCAACCTCAGAGGATCATATTTAGCCTCTATAAACCATGGAATCGTGCTCAGATCTTCATATAGTAATCCTAAGCCGTGCTCTTCACTGTTTGCAATTGTTTGAGACCAGACAAAAACACTACCGAGTGTTATTATCAATACTATAAGCCTTCTCATATTATACCTCCTTTCATTACATGACCTTGTGGATCTCTGGTCAGGTGCAATGATACTATCCCATATTAAGTATAAGACAAAAATGTGAGATGTCAATAGTACAGTGAGAGGTTGCTGAAAAAGTCTTCAGCAACCTCTCACTGTAATCTATTTTTCTATCACCGTAATCGTTGAGATTGCGTTTTTCAGCAATCTCAGTGTGAGTGTTTGACATAACAGGACAATAGCTACAAAAGGGGATTGCTGATTTTCTGCCGACCGTCTGTATTGACAAATAATAGATTTATGCTACTATATATCTCCCAAATATTGTTTATTATTACATCAAAGGGATGGAGATATTAATGGCGAAAATTAATTATGAACCTTCGGGTGTTACAGGTGTGGCGATTCAAGCTCTCAATAAATATATTCTATGGAAATAACTGAAAATCTGTATGTCATAAACCGGGATGAATGGCGTGCGTGGCTAGAGAAAAATCATAAGAGCAAAAAAGAAATCTGGCTCATCTATTATAAAAGCACACAGGTAAACCGAGAATTCCTTATGATGATGCAGTTGAAGAAACGATCTGTTTTGGTGGATAGACAGCACCGTAAAGAGGATTGATGATGAGAAATATACCCAGAAGTATACGCCGCGAAAACCTCGGAGCATATGGTCACGCACAAATATTACTCATGCTAAGAAAATGATACTGTAGGGTAAAATGACCAAAGTAGGATTAATATTATTTAAGGAAGTAGGTAAGAAGAAAAGTGCATGGGCAAGAATTGTAGAAAGGAAATTAACTGTTCCGGCTGATCTCAAAAAAGCATTGGCAAAAGATAAAAAAGCCATGAAGAACTTTGACAATTTCGCTCCGAGCTATAAGAAAATGTATATCTGGTGGATCGAGGCTGCAAAGAAACGCGAGACAGAAGAATCAAACAGGTTGTCGAGCGGGCAAAATAGAATAAAAAACCTGGTATGTTGTAATCCCCGCTTTTTTGGAAAATGGGATATACGTTATGGATACAATAAAAATAATTGATACAAATGCAAATACTATCCTTGAATATGGAGTTTGCGGGTACAAAAATATTAAGAGAGAAGGGTATCCAGAAAAAATAGATTGGGTTAAAAAACGTTTTTTAGAAGGAATGAAAATAAAAATTCTGTATTCAGAAAAAGACGGCACCCAAGGTATGATTGAATACATTCCTGGTGAATATTGCTGGCGACCAGTTGAAGCACGTGGCTATATGTTTATTCACTGCATTTTTGTTGGTTTTAAACGCGCTTATAAAGGAAAAGGGTATGGCTCACTTTTAGTGGACGAATGCGTTAAAGATGCAAAAAGGGAGAAAATGTATGGAGTCGCAGTCGTAACTCGTAAAGGGGCATTTATGGCAGATAAGCATTTATTTGTAAAGAAATGCTTTGAGGTTGTTGATACTATGCCACCTGATTTTGAGCTGCTTGTAAAAAAGTTCAATTCCAAAGCACCTGTGCCGAAATTCAAAAAAAATGTGGAAAAAAAATTAATTCAATACTCTAAAGGCTTAACTATAATCAGAGCAGACCAATGCCCTTACTCAGTAAAAAATGTGAGAGAAATTATCGCAACTGCGAAGAATAAGTATGGTATAAAGCCAAAAATAATCGAATTCGAAAACAGCAGGGAAGCACAAAACAGCCCGTGTGCATTTGGAACCTTTTGTATACTATATAAAGGAAGAATCATTGCCTATCATCCAATAAGCAATACGAGGTTTATAAATATTATGGAGAAGGAATTAAAAGGACGGTAATACATGAAAGATTTTTTTGGCAAATGTGGGTGTAACTGCGGGCACTGCCCGGCGTTTAAAAAAAATATACAAACAACGGCCAATCAGAAGCGTTGTCGGGATGGATGGAATACATATTTAGGCACCACTATAAAAAATTTGAATGGATTGCATGTGCTCAATTTTCAAAGGCAGATGCGAATATTTTAAAGAAAGGAGTTAAAGTATGAAATATGTTTTGAAACTGGGTCTGTTTGCAGTACTCATCGCTACTGCAGTACATTGTGGACCGAAGGTGATGGTGCCTCCGAAGATCGACCTCACGCAACATGAAGTCGTCGGCATCATCGAATTTGGACCACCGAGCGAAGGTGAACTCGGTCCATATATAACGAAAAAATTCACAGAAGCAATCCGCAGAGACCAGGGAATGGTGCGAATTGTCGAGTTGGGGACTGAGGCTGAAGTCCTCAAGGTAATTGGTCGCGACAAACTGGACAAGGCAGCATTTCAGGCGCTCGGCGAGAGGTACGATGTTAGAACCATCTTTGCTGGCGAAGTCGAGTCTTCGGTCAGGCCGATGGACCTCTCAGTCACGCCAGGGTTTGGCAGTGTAAAAGTCGAGGCTGAGATGATTGTTTCGCTCGACGCGCAGATGGTTGAGACCTTTACCGGTGCATCTGTCTGGAGTGGTTCTGAAAGTGAGACAAAAAAAGTTGGCGAGGTCAGTATCTTTGGGAGCAGAGATTTTGATTTTGATGCTGAAAATCCAGATAAGGTTATCGACGACCTCATCGAAGAGGTGGTCGAGGAGGTAACCAGAGACTTCAGAAATACCTGGGTGCGTCAGTAGGAAACAGGCACACTATTTTTAAAAAATCATTAACGCTGTCGGATTATTGAGTAAAAAAACAGAGGAGGAAAAATTATGGCTCAGACCAAACAAAAAACTAGTGGGAAAACCCTTGTCGCATATGCGACAAAAGGAGGCGTCACTGAAGAATCTGCCAACATAATTGTATCTGTCTTGCGAGATAAACATAAACTCGATGTAGACATCATCAATCTCACAAAAAATCCTAAGCCTGATATTTCACAATACAGGAATGTCGTGATTGGTAGTGGTGTCAGAATGGGGAGGTGGTATAAGCAGGCACTAAAATTGATGGAGAGTGATTTTTATAATAAGAGAGTTGCTCTATTTCTCTCATCGTGTGAAGCTGGAGAGCCTGATAAGCACGAACAATCAATCACAAAGTATATCAAGAAGGTTTTAGAAAAGTATCCACATTTGAAACCTGTGGCAGCCGAAGCATTTGGAGGCAGGATGAAGATGTTCGGAAAAACGATTACTGATAACTACGATGCTGAAAAAGTCAAGAGATGGGCAGAAGAGGTTGGCAAAACGCTTACTGATTAATCATACATTTCTGAAATGAATCACGATGAGAGAGAAAGTATACTACCTCAGCTCATCTGGTTTCTTGTTTTCATGATCAGTCTGGCACCATTGTCAGCGCAAGATTCTCAACCATATTATTTCTACCATGCACTGCCCTATGGTAGCCAGGCAACCTACAATCCCCTGAATGTGATTATCAATGGTGGGTATGGTATCTTACAGATTCCAAGCTATGATGACGAGTACGACCGCAAGATTGTAAGTTTTCCTTATCAAGAATGGTTCGGAGATATGTGGGAGACTGTTGGTCATCCTATCCGTACCCTCAATGAATTTGGATGGTGGCGGTTTTTCACGACCGAGGTCTTTCCTGTAACGCTCAACATGAATAATAATCAGTGGGTGCCCAATTATTTTTTGCACGGCATTGGCGCCGGAATGCACTTTCGAGCTACTGAGGAGTGGTTTCGCTATCATGGGTTCAGCCATGCCCGATTATGGTCGATTGGTACGATGATTGTCTACCATGTGTTGAGTGAAGTAATCGAGAACAGAGGCAATGAAGAAGTATCAGTAAACCATATCGCAGACCTTTATATTTTTGATCCATTGGGCATTATACTTTTTACCCATGATGGTGTCTGCCAATTTTTTTCCGAAAAACTCAATCTGGCAGAGTGGTCTATGCAACCAGCCTACAATTTTTCAAATGGTAACCTTGAGAATATGGGACAATTCTATGTTGCAAAATATCCATTATCAAAAGATAAAAAATGGAGCATCATGGCTCACTTCGGTCTGCACGGCATGTTTGGATTCTCATACCGATTATCAGAACAACACTCGCTCTCTCTGACTGGAGGATTCCTGGTCGAGAATCTAATTCGGGCTGAGCAAGAAGGTGAGGGCATGGCTCAAAAGGCAGTCCTGACCTGGCGAGCCGGAGTCTTTTACGATCGTAATAATTCTCTCATGGCTTCTCTGATGGTAGCCACGATCCCTGAGTATCGGATTCGAATGAATGTATATCCTGGTATCTTTCGCATCGGACCGTTCAGCCCAGGGCTTTTCCTCTCGGGTAGCGCAGAATGGATAGTGGGTATAAATATTAGCTACATACCCATGGGTATGGCTTGGGGTAATTAAGGACGACGAAAATTTATGTGGGAGTTATACCAATTGGGGTTTGGTAATCATGAATAAGGAGGTACCATGATCATATTTAGAAATATTATTATGATCACTATGTTGTGCAGCACAGTAGTTTTTGCACAAATAGAAGGAGGTGAACCAATGAGTGAAGAGAAAAAATATACAGAACAGGAGTGTCACAAGAGATTTGCAATACAGTTGAACAATCTGGTGTGGGGTCTTCTGCAAAAAGAAACCAGAACCGCAGAAGACAATGATAAAATGATCCACGCAGCCCATGCCTCTCATTACCACTGGACTATTGTTGGTGAACCTGTAAATTTCCAGAGAGGTGAGTGGCTCATATCACACGTGTATGCTGTTCTGAACAGACCTGAACCAGCACTCTACCATGCGAAGAAGTGTAGGGAGCTTACTGAAGAACATAAATTTGTGGACTTTGACCTTGCTTTTGCCTACGAAGCAATGGCACGCGCCTATGCATCAGCAGGAAATGCTTCTGAAGCGAAAAAGTATATTCAATTAGCACAGGAAGCAGGTGAAAAGATTAAGCAAGAAGAAGATAAAAAAATCTTCATGAGTGACTTCGCTGCTGAGCCGTGGTACGGAGTGAAATAGTATGTGATAATCAATTTTGCTGTTTAATTGCCTCAATTATTACAACAGGTGGAACACGATCTTCACTATCCCACTCACGCGGTCGGGTATGTAGTGCTTTTCTTGTCGGTCGTGGTTCTACTAAGTCTTTGACCACAAAACCATGTTTCTTGAGTGAATGAAAATAATCTGAAAGTGGTCTATAAAATGTCAAAAGTTTCGGTAATTTACCCCATTGGGATTCCTGCGTACCTCGTCGGAAATAATTATCAACTTTAAGGTAGAGACAATCTTCTGTTCGCTCGCTATCGACTGGAACACGTTCCCATCCACCTGTATTCCAATTAAAACACGGATGTTCGATAAGAAAAATAAAGCGACCTTTCGGTTTTAAAACGCGCGCGATTTCTTTTATTGCCTTATCATAATCACGTACATCACACATCACATAGACAGAGACAACCATATCAAAGTACGACTTCGAGAGCTGTGATAAACGTGCAAGATCAGCGCGAAGGTATTTGATACCTGATGATTTCTTTTTTTCGTATTGTTTTGCAATTTCAATAAATTTTTTCGACAAATCAACGCCAGTTACTTTTGCTCCTTTTTCAACAAGGAGTCTCGACATATATCCTGTACCGCAACCTGCATCGAGAACTAGTTTTCTCCTTACATTACCAATTATAGGAAATAATGCAGGGTTGAAAATAACATGTCGGTATGCATCACCGTATTTATCATAACGCGCATCCCATATTTTAGCCCCTCTATCCCATCGCTTCTGCACTTCCTGTAGAGATGGCTGTTGAAACTTCTGAGGCGCCCATCGTAAATAAACAAATGGTTTCAACTTTTTGTTACGGTTCAAACCGTTCAATGCTCGACGCGCAGTAGCATTCAATTGCCACGGATGTTTGCCTGTATATTCTAACCAATCGAGGACAGGATGATAACGCTTACACGTTGTACACCAGAGAGCATAGTAATATCTCCATTGCCAAAAAGACCGCTTAACCTTTTTATGACGCGGAGCACAGTGAATACAAAAGAATTCTTTTGTCTTTGCACACCATGCCATACCATTGAATGATATATTTCTGCCACAATGACCACACACAAATTGCCAGTGCCATGCACATCGCGGAAAATCACTTTTTGCATCCCAGTGTGCTCTACGAACGATATAACGCGGATCATGTTCATGAATTATCGTGCAGTACCTGCAGTTCACTGTGACTCCTTTTTAGAAATACAAGAATAATTATCTATGCAATATTGTCAAGACAATGAGAAGGTCGATCGATTCTCTTCTTTCTCATATTGTGTAGATCATTGTCATCTCAAGGCTTGATGTTGACAGCCATTAATTTTATTCTATAATAATTGAGCAGAGAAATGATAATTCTTCACATCATTGGCATTATTATTGGTAGCCTCATTGGATTGTATATCATTGAACTGGCAATCGTAACTTTTCTCCCAGAATTTTCAGTACCAAAACAGCCTTTAGGAAAAGAGAACCATGTGACCAAAAAGGAAACTGCAAAGCCACCAAAAT
>LJNI01000054.1 GCA_001303225.1 candidate division TA06 bacterium DG_78
CAACTGCGATATTATTACCACTTTCACAAATGACCGGTTCTTTCTGTCTGTCCTGAAATAGAATGTTACCTTGCGCGTCATAGATACGGGGACCAAAACGGTCATTTATGGCAAAGTACAGGCCATTCGCAGAAACATCAACCGGTTCACCTGCATCATTGGGTATGGATTGAACTGTCCATAAAAGCTTTCCATTAATATCGTAAACGTGTACCTCTTGTGGTTCATCTAAACGAGTAACAAATCTTGAGCCGTCTTCTGTAATCGCTAATCTTCTAAATCTCTTGCCAGTTTGCTCCCACATCCAGGAAAATAGCAGCTGTCCATCTTTATCAATGGCGAATAGATTAAAATCCTGTGTGATGAGACACGTTCCATTGTCAGCCACTGCAATAGCACCTGGTTCATCGAATTCTGCTGAATATAAATGCTTCACCCATAAGACCTTCTTTTCTGTCATATCATAGAGCATGAAATGGAACTTGTATTTACCCTGAATTTCTGGTCGACTCGCAAAGACGATAAATTTTGCACCCTTTGACATTCCTTTAACGTTCCATCCCCAATCCTTTTGAAAGATTCCACTGGCTAAGGTAATGAATTTATTCGGATCAACTTCATTTAAATTCTTGCCATCAAATTCATAGAGACTGCCATGGTGCAGGTGTGCTCGATACTGTACATATTTGCCAGTACAGATACCATCGTACGCATCCTTACCATCCCAGTGAATATAGTGCCGTGTTCCTTCATTGCTCAGTACTGCAAAAACGCTGAGTGGAACTATATACAATCCATCAGGTGACATCGCTATATTGGGGATACCCCACTCTTTTTTTTCTGGCCAAAACGCATACGACCAGTATGTAGCCTGAGGAGAGGTAAATGATACCTCGGATTTTGGGATTCCCAGCTGATTATCCGTTTTTACCAGTACTTTTCGCTGGGTACCGTCATGTTTGCCATTGTGCGTAACATAATAAAAGCGGTGCAGCGAATGTAAGTATGTGATGATTTCCGAGTATATTTTGTTAACTGCCTCTGCATCTTTGGCATAATATGCCTTACCACCTGATGCTGATGCGATAGTCTCCAATACTTGTTTGTCGATGCCTTCACCCAGACCGATCGTATACACCGGAATATTGGCTGACGTGAGTTTCGCTTTCAGTTGCTCGAGCGTTATCGTACTTCCCGGACCATCACCCTTGGCATTCTCATCCTTACCATCAGTGAGCAGTACGACTGCCTTGAGTCCTATCCTCTTTGTGAGATCTTCAATACCTTGTGCAGTTGCATCATACAATGCGGTTCCTCCATCAGCCACGATCGCATCGAGCACACTCGATAGTGCTTGTTTATTGTTGGTGAATGTCTGCATGACCTTTACATTGCTGTCGAAGTCGATGATTTCTGCGTGGTCTTTTTCGTCAAGTTTTCCCACGAGATTCTTTGCTGCTATCAGGACATCCTGCATTGCGTGTTTCATGCTTCCGCTTGAATCCAGGATCAGTACAAGTGATGCAGGAACTCGTTCTTCTTCTTCGACCCAAAGACGTTGTTCAACGCCGTCTTCGTAAATCTTAATATCAGACTCGCCGAGTATACCGGCATCTTTTCCAATCAGATTCTTTGCAGTATAGTACACGTAGTTAACTGGGAATTGTGAGATATCAACTGATTGGATCTCGATCTTTGCGAGCTGGGCAGATGCGGCACTAAAAAAACCTATAAACACTACAAAAGACAGACAATACTTGAACATTTTTTGCATTTTGCCCTCCTGTCTTTGATATGAACTATTTTTATTATTTATTTAAATACTCAAAGGTAATATATATATTGAAGTAACACACCAACTCTCATCTATTATAATCAAGGAAGAGAAAATGTCAACTATTGGAGTTCATAGGCAGGGCGGGCGGCGGATAGACAGTGCTGGAGGGGCCGCACTCCCGCCGACCGATATTCCCTA
The DNA here is from genome assembly GCA_001303225.1 of candidate division TA06 bacterium DG_78. Lineage (GTDB taxonomy): Bacteria > Hydrothermota > Tepidihabitantia > SM23-42 > SM23-42 > DG-78. Next base: position 1,976 of record LJNI01000054.1, read on the forward strand.
CCTTATATTTAGCTACATTACAACCTTATCATTCGCAAGGATATATCTATAATAGATTTTACCTCACTTTTCAGACTCAACTTTTAATTACGTATGTAGTACATGAGATTACTTATGATGGTGTTAAGAGAGTATACACAAGGGAAAAAAAATGTCAATGATACTCCATAGGCGTATGAAGTTATTTCAGCAGTATTACCTTCTTTATGAGATTGTGTTCGTTACCCTCTAATTTTATAAAATAAATACCGCAGGGAACTACCCTGCCGTGTGCATCGCTGCCATCCCAGATGACGTGGTTTGATAGTCTCATAGCCTCATCGTCGTATTGTCTCACAAGACGACCGGCAGCATTGTAGATTTTCAATGATGTTTGGAAATTAGAATTTGTTTGTGATTTGGTGCTTGGGATTTGATATTTGATTTGTGCTTTGTCACTGAATGGATTAGGATAGATATCGTAAAAAATCGGATTATTACTTAAGAGGTCAGAACATTCATCTTCCAAGATACCAGGAATAGGAGCATACTTCACTGTAAAATAATCAAAATTGCCCTCTATGTAAGATTTTCCGGCTACGATGATGTTATGAGCATTATCTACTGCGATAGCATGAGCAATATCATCGTCACCATTGTCGAGTGTATCTTGCCAGAGAATTATTCCATTTGAGTCGTACTCCACGGTAAAATAATCATAATCGCCGGACAGTTCTAGAGAATACCCTGTCATATAGATATTATTAGCATTGCCGACTGCTACGCTGTAAGCAACATCATCGCGGTCATTATTATCGAGTGTATCTTGCCAGATAATTGTTCCATTGGGAGCATATTTCACGGTAAGATAATCATAATCGCTGAACGGTTCTCCAGAGCACCCAGTTACGATGATGTTATTGGCATTATCGACTGCGACGCCATAGGCCTGGTCAAACTGGTGATTATCTATTGTATCCTGCCAGATAATTGTTCCATTGGAATCGTACTTCACCGTGAAATAATCATTATTGACACCGGTTGAAGTATACCCTGTTACGATGATGTTGTTGACATTATCGATTGCGACGCCGAAAGCAGAATCCAAAGGACCACTGTCCAATGTATCTGCCCAGATAATTGTACCGTTGGAATCGTACTTCACAGTGAAATAAACACAATCGCCACCTATATCACAGTACCCTGTTACGATGATGTTGTTGGCATTATCGACTGCGACACCGCGAGCAATATCGTAGAGGCCGTTATTATCGAGTGTATCTTGCCAGAGAATTGTGCCATTGGAATCGTACTTCACGGTAAAGTAGTCATAATCGCCACCTATACTACAATACCCTGTTACGATAATGTTATTGGCATTATCGACTGCGACGCACTCAGCGAAATCTTCCGCTCCATTGTCTAAGGTATCTTGCCAGAGAACTGTGCCATTGGAATCATACTTCACGATAAAATAATCATTATTGCCACCTATAAAAGAACATCCTACTACGATGATGTTGTTAGCATTATCGACTGCGACACCGAAAGCGCCATCCCATCCGCCATTATCTATTGTATCTGCCCATTGGATATAATAATCATCCGCAACCAGAACACGTGGAAATACAAAAAGACAGACGCATAAGGCTATAGGTATATATCTAAGCCTCATTATACCTCCTTTTTGAATGCTCCCTAGTTAAATATAGTTCAGGAAAAGAAAATGTCAACCGCGGTAACAGCGTTCCGCTCCGGGAGCGGACAAATTTATGTATTTAAGTCAAAACCTGACCCCATAGTTGCTAGGATTGGATAAACCTTGAAGGTTTTATGTAGAACGTAGAGAGAAAAAGTATGAACAGATATCTTATTCTTCAATCCATCCGATTGATGTCGGAAAAAGGCCGTTACCCTCTAGTAACGTCTGCCAATTTTTGGTAATATTATTCCACACCAGTAAACTGTATTGGAAATCAAAATCACTCTCATGACCAGGATAATGTATCAAGGCTATATAGCCATCAAAAGTTTTTGGCGTTCTATAGTACAATTCTCCTATCGTAGTACCCTTATACTGGAATGTTTTACCTTTATCAGTTTTAGACGTACTCACATAAAATCCATGTTTTAACGGCGCAAGTTTATATTCTAAGTAGGTCTTATTTTCTGGATCAATCAGAAATTTACCTTCTTTGCATGCGTAGAGTATATTTCCATCATAATCCCTGTAAAATCTCAGATCATTATCAGGACCTACTGAATCAATCTTTACCACCGGTTCTATAGTACCATTGAGGTCTAATGTAACAATATCACCATTTGATCGTTGAGTTAAAATAGTATTATTATCTATCCACATATAGGGACACGGTAAATCCCAGTTATGACTAGAGCATTGCACACTCAAACCATCTGCTAGAAGCTTTCTTGTTTTGTTTGAGGTGTACACCCAGAGCTTAAATATATAATTACCTACTGTATTTTGAGAAAAATTTCCTTCAGCAACCAGGACCTTTGTTGCGTCAGGGGACGGTATCTTTCCAACATCAAACTCTCTCTGTTTCATGAGAGGTCTCTGGTTCCTAAGATACGATGTAAAATCTTCAGTACCTATTATAGGAGGCTCTTTTGAAACAAATACAGCACTTTCATCTTTAATAGCCTTATAATTTTTTAAAATCTTTCTGTCCTTTAGATCAATAATTGATTGTTGATCGCTCGATGGTTTAGAAAGGATTACATACCTGTTCTTAAAAATTACATCGTAGTAAGTATAAGAAACCTTTTTTATAGATGTCGTTAAAATAGTATCTGTTGAGATAAATTGCCCGTCTGAAAAGATATATTTAACAAGAAATATTTCATCAGCAATATCAGACCTGACAGCAACTATCAGAGAGACTTTTTTTACATACGTTTCAGCATTCAAGCTAACAGCTACCATTGTTAATAAGAGTAAAAAATTTTTCATATATATTATTTTATTATACTAATAATATATCACTTTTAGAAGAAATGTCAATTGCCATTTTTTGACAAATCCTTATTAAGCAGTCAAAAATTTCAAAACCTAGCCACGTGTGATGAACTATCCTTTGTCTGAAGTTCCTATTTTACTTTCTTCTTCCTGTTTTCGGATCTCACGTTGCTTTCTGTTTCCATAGCGGATAGCTATAAATAATGCAAATCCGTAAGGAATCCATAATAAGAAATTATAGGGCTTTGGTAGGTAGAAAAGTAATAAGAGGAAAACTATGATGGCAATCCAACCGATGATGACAAATTTGATCATGAAAGCCCTTTCTTTTGGTCCGTTTGTGTTTTTAATGCTGAAATAACTACCAACTAATCCGCCAATAACACCAATGACTCCACCGATTATTCCTCCAATAATACCTGGATGCATATTAATTACCTCCTTCCTTCCATACGTCTGTAGTATAATCTAAGGAAAAGAAAATGTCAACCGCTGAACCTCAGTCCACCTACGAGGTAGACATAATTTCACAAGATCATTTAATCAATAGGTTTTTTTACTTGAAACACATGGAACCAGATTAAATGTAAAATATTGAATTTCTCGTCAGCTATTTTATTGAGTAGTTGAGCATGTTCCTTATCAAATTCTTTGATTTCTTTTTGTAATAGACTTGCTCCAACTCCTCGACATGCTCTAATACGACCTCGCCATGTTTCATACGTAAATTCAATATACACTCTATACATATGGAATGATGTCATTTGAAAGTCAGCTAAAGACCACTCTGGTACTATGTGAATCTCGGGCTTAAATGTAAACCCAGCTCCTGTCCAATGCGGGTTGTATCGCAATATTAATTCTTCTGTTTTTTGAGCGATCTTATCTTCGTAAGGAAGCCAAACAATACTACATTTCATCAAAAAACCATGTGGATCCAGTAATCGTTTAACTTCTGGAATAATTATGGATTTATCAAAATATAACCAACATGAACCTGCAGTGATTACATCAAATGCCTTATCAGGTAAATGTGTAGATTCAGCAGCACGTACGAAAAAATTAATATCGAGTCTTTCTTCTTTAGCTAATTTCTGAGCAGCAGATATTTGATTTTCTGAAATATCGACAGCAGTGACCTTACAACCACGCTTGGCAAAATTACGTGCTAAAACTCCAGTACCTGTTCCTAAATCTAAAACCCGTTGTCCTTTGAGGCCAATACCTAATGCTGCAAGTTTATCATAAAAACTGTTTGGATATCCAGGACGATAGAGACTATAATCAGCAGAAGTTTTTCCCCAGTCTATTTCTCGTCCATCGTATATCACTTTTTTATCTTTCATAATATTCTGGCGGGGATTCATCCTTAGAGATTAAAACCATGTTTTCATTTTGTATTCTGTATACTCTTTGTATTTACCCTCCAATTCTTTTTCTTCCAATGTTTTCCAATACAAAATATGTGATATCCAGATAAGAGAGGAGACCAGTGTAGTGAAACATTGCATGTAAATCGGAAAACCAACAAGCCATATTACAAACCCTAAATACATCGGGTTCCTTATTTTTGAATAGATACCGCTCGTGACCAGACCTTCCTTATCTTTAAGTCCTCTCAGTTTCATGTGTGAAAAAATAAAAAGAAAAACTCCTAATAAAAATAACAAAAAACCGATATATCTAAGCCATGCAGGAATATTCATTTTAATTGGATCTGAAAAACACATTTGGAACCATGAGAACCACAAAATACCCATGACAATTAATACCGAGGTTACAATTTTTTTGTTCTCTGCCAGTGGGCTTTTTTTATAGTTTAGTATGTTGAACACTGTACGAATTATATAACATATAAAACATATTCCAAACCAGATAATAAAATCTTTTTTCATTAATACCTTCCAGTAAAATTGTTAAAAAAGTATAGTTAAGGAAAAAAAAATGTCAACCAGTGAAGACATCATGCTGCTTTTGCGGTAAAATATAGAAATATACTCATATCGATATATGTGCATATGTGCAATTGTACAATTATCGATACAGGGTTTTTATTCTACTCCGGGAGCGGACAAATTTATGTATTTAAGCCATGACCTGACCCCCATGGCTGCTACTGGGTATTTATTGTTCGACTAATTCGACGCGTCGATTCTTTGCACGACCTTCTTCTGTTGTGTTTGGGGCAACTGGGCACAAAGGTCCGACACCTTGAGACTTTAGACGTTTTGCATCGACGCCGTGTTTTGAAACAAGAACCTGTAGTACCGCTTCAGCACGACGCTGCGAGAGATCCATGTTAGCAGTCAGGGAACCAATATTGTCGGTGTGCCCGACAATGTACAGGTTGAGTTTGGGATTCTTCTTCAGAAGATTGGCGATTTCTTTCAATACTGGTTCTGATTCAGCTTTGACATCTGCTTTATTAAAATCAAAGTAGATTCCATAAACAGCAACTCTACCCGTTGTACTGATATCTTGTGCCATGGATTTTGCATCAGCAGTAATTTCTTGTACCATCTTTTTCTCTTCAATGATATTTAGGTCATAACCTTCTCCGCCATTCCATGTGTGGACGTGAACCCATGTGACCATGTCTGCCTTCTCGATTTTCAGATAGGCATCATACGATTCTTCATATATTTTTGTACCGCCTATTTTCTGAATCGCATTTATGAAGTTGCGCAGGATTTGTACGTCACTCGGTGCCTGCACACCAGAGTTTATATAGTGACTGATATAGTACTTTTTGCCTTCAACCTTTGTTTCATTGCCCTGGTTGTCGACGAATTCCATCTGGTCAAATTCTTTTACCTCGTAGTCTTGGATATAATAATTGGACATCCTTGTGACAAGGGGATGGTCTTTGCTGCCTGGTACATCTTGCTCAGCAAAAATAAAGTTTGCTGCCAAAAGGGACAGGCATAGAACACCCAGTATTATTGGATTTTGGTCTTTCATGATAAAACCTCCTTTTTAATGGACACATTTGTTTTCTTAGAGAAAGTATAATGTAAGGAAAAGAAAATGTCAACCGCTGGAAACGGCGTTCCGCTCAGGGATGGACATATTTATGTATTTAAGTCAAGACCTGACCCCACATGCCATTAAGAATTTAAGTATCGCCCAAGTTTTCAAGCGTTTTTCGTCTTCCTTGCATAAATTATCCCATTCGTTGAAGACGCTCTCTTTGTTTCTTTAACTTCAAAACCCGAATCTTCAAAATATCTCACCAGATCTTCAAGCTTAAGGTGATGTCCTGTTTTAGCCATACCTTTGATATAGTAGCTCATCGACTCATCGAAAAATTCCTTCAAATCATGAATATTCGGGCGCTCTTCAAAGAGCACATCTCGAAATTCTTTGTCTGATTTCCTCGTTAGCTTTACTAAATACCGAACTATCTGGTCAACCCTCCTTTTCAATATCTTTTGGTCGTAGACTATCATCTCGTCTTCTAAAAATACTTTTCCCTCATTTTTTAAATAACCATGCATTATCTCAATTGCACGCTTTTTATAATTCCCATTTGTTGTACAGTGGAGCGAATCAATGGTTACGATTATGTCCACCTTTTCTGCGATGTTCGGCTTATGGAAAGTTCCCCTCACAAATTCGATATTATCGACACCAGCTTTTGCTGCTTTCTCTTTAGCGATTCTCAGCATCTCTTTAGAGATGTCAACTGCTATAATCTTTTTTACTTTAGGCGCAAGTAATAATGAGACCGCCCCAGTCCCAGCACCAATTTCCATGATGACATCGGTCTTCTTGGGGTTCATCAAATCTATTATGCACTCGACTAATTCATAATATCTGTTTCTGTGCTTCTCAACTTCCTCGTTGTAGCTTTTGGCTTCCTTATCCCAATACTTGCCCCCTTCTTCCTCGCTCAATCCCATATTCATCCCCCTTTTTTGCTTATTCATCTACATCTTACATATGTAGCCCACAACAGTACTTTTGATAAAATCAAACGAGTATAATGTAAGGAAAAGAAAATGTCAACTGCAGTAACGGCGTTCCGCTCCGAAATCGGACATTGCTTACAGTCAAAAAATAAAGCGGTTTGAACAGTCGTATGGCAAATTAGAAGTAAAATCGTGCGCCGATGCCTCCTTCAAAATCGAATCCGGTTTCTGGTACGACATCAACAACAGGATAGAGTTCGAAGAAAAATCCGAATTGTACTACAAAATATTCAATGCCGCCACCGATACGGACACCGAGATGGAAATCAGTATCGCCTTCGCTCTCCTTGAATCGAAACCTGCCACCGATTCCCAGGTAAGGAACAACGTCTTTATTTGGTGTACCGTCGTCACGTTTTATGGCACCGGGAAAGAGAAATTGATGATCACCAGTAATGTGTAATCCTTTATCGCCAATGATTGACCACCCTGCATGTACTGCAATTGCCGAGTGACGCGCAAGGATTAATTTTCCTGATAATCCTGTCGGACTTCCGAGAATGACACCGATACCATAATTATAGTTTTGACCTAAGAGAATAGCTGGTATGATGAGCACTACAAATATAAAAAGTTTTTTCATATCCTCTCCTCTGTTATGTTTTTTGTAAAGTATAACTGTGATATAATGTGTGTCAAGCTGTGGTTCCATCAAGAAAATAGCGAGAAAGTAATAATTGACGAATCCTTTCTGACAATTATAATTGTCAGATTGATGTCAATGATTTTGAAAGGATGATTCCCCGCATTTCACAGAAACGCGGGATCCTAAAATTTGCAGCTAAATCATAGATTTAGACAAATTTTGGAACGATGATTAAAACAGCTGATGCTTGATTTCCACTCAGATATACGATATAATAAATTACATTCATGAAGCAATCTTGGTATTATGAAGTTATTGCGCCGTACTATGATACGCTGGTGCCGAGAGATATCAAGGGCATTTGCAGTTCAGTTGAGCATATTGTAAAAAGACATAATCAGAAAAAAGGATTGAACTTGCAAAAAGAGGCTATAAGATGCGTGGGCTGGATATTTGCGATGAAATGCTTCAAGTAGCCAGAAAAAATTCCAAGAAAAAGTATCTCAAAATCAAGTTTATTCGGGGAGATATACGAAATTTTAAATTAAAAAGAAAGGCACAGGTCATATGGGCAAGGGGAAGTATTGGTGATATGCTTACGTTGACTGATGTCAAAAGAGCCCTTAAAAATATTAAGAATAATTTATTAAAAAATGGCATATTTATCTTTGATGTACGTGATTATTTGTATCATCTTAAACTACTTAAAAAAAGAAATCGTGAAACGAGAGTTTTCAAAAAAAGAAACAAAAATTTAACATTTAGTTTTGTCCAAGATCTTAATAAAAAGACGAGAGTCGCGACGGTCAAAACCGAGGTTACTGTTAAGAGCCCTCAAAGTCTTGTAAGATTCAAGATCAATCATGCATTAAAGCACTATACAAAAAAAGAATTAGCAAAATTGCTTCATGCAGCAGGATTTGACATTCTTGAAATTATGCCAGGTTACGAATTAGCAAAGGAGAATAAACCGAGGATTCTTGTTATCGCGAAGCGATAATGATTACGCAGATGCTGAGAAAAGGACAATCATAGGGTAGCCTCGCATTCGCTCGGGACACTGGATTTATAGCATAAATCAGAGAATTAGTAAAAATTCGTGGAGGCGATGGTGAAGAGTATAATACTTATTATCATTTGGGCAGGAGTGATTTTTGGGTGGCTCGTGCCGCACTGGCTCATTCCAGTAATTAAAAAGAAATTTGTCTGTGAAGTTTCCGAAGGGGTCGGTATGGCGATTTTCATTACGCTCATCACTGTGGGCTGGTTATGGATTGGACAGCAAATAAAGTGGCTGACATATGTGGGTCTTGCCCTGTATATTCCTGCTGCGCTGTTTGTCATTCCCTCTTTTATTTATCTTAAACATAAAGGAACACCAAGAGGTGGTTGGGAAGATACGACACAGTTAGTTGATATTGGTGTGTACAGAATCACCCGTCATCCTATGTATTTTGGCACCGCGCTTTGGACGCTCGGCGTGATACTTGTCCAACAAGCGATCATCTCAATAATTCTAGGAATCATCGCCATTATTCTTTTTTTCATGGCATCAAAAGGAGAGGATAAAAAACTCATCGCCAAGTTCGGTGATGAATATAAAGAATACATGAAAAAGGTTCCGCTCTGGCCGTTCTCGAAGGGATGAGAGAGGGCATATTTTCCCATCCTGATTCATCTGATATTATCTGTGCAGTAGGTGGTGATGCGCCGTCACTTCATCTCTCGCAATGATAAATAGATTCAGGAGTTGATTGACTTATGCTACATTCTGATTATAATGCAGTAAATTATGATTGAAAACGATAGAAAGGGCATTGAGGATTTACACAAATTGAATGTGTGGCGTCGGTATCAATCGACACTCGCATTTATTCTGTATGCGGTAACAAAAAAATTATTCCCTACGAGCAGGCTCAGAATTGACCACTCGATAGGTTCAGGACTCTATTGTGTGTTGGGCAGAAAACTGACCCGAAATGATTTGAAAAAAATCGATGTAGAAATGAAAAAATTAATAGAAGAAAACATCCCAATTCAGAAGGCAGTGCGCTCGAAGTCAGAGGCGATACATTTATTCAAGTGTTTTGATCTCGACGATAAGATTATGCTCCTTAAAAACATACAGGTAAAAAACATAATGCTCTATACACTCCTCGATTTCTATAATATCTATGCAGTACCGCCGTTTGCATCGACTGGCAAGGCACCGCTCTTTTACCTTGAAAATTTTCCACCAGGGTTTGTTCTTGTGTGTCCTACATGGCATGATTTGTCGAGACTCCCCACATTTATTCCTCAACCTCGTCTCGCAAAAATCTTTAATGAATATGGTGAATGGGTGAGGATTCTCGGTATTAGTGATGTCGGTGAATTGAATTATGCAATAAAACATGGAGGTGGTCCTGAAATCGTGAAGGTGAGCGAGGCACTCCATGAGAAGAAGATTGTGTATATTGCTGACCGTATCACCAGGGAACGCAAGAAACTCGTACTCATTGCTGGTCCGAGTAGTGCTGGTAAGACTACGTTTACAAAGAGATTAGCAATTCAACTATTGGTGAATGGTCTCAGTCCACTCGTAATCTCTGTGGATAGCTATTTTTTACCACACAGTAAAACACCGACAGATAAGTACGGAAGACTCGATTTTGAGTCGATTAAGGCAGTTGATATTCGTCTGTTGAACAGAGACCTGCTCAAAATTATTAACGGTAAAAAAGTTGTTGTACCGAAGTTCAATTTTTTGACCGGCAGAAGAAACAAGGGTAATACAGTATTTTTACCTGAAGATGGCGTCGTATTACTCGAAGGAATACATGGCTTAAATGAAAAATTGACCTACAAGATCCCAAAGTTTCTTAAATTTAAGATTTATATCAGTGCTCTGACTCAGCTCAACATTGATGACCACAATCGGATTTCTACAACTGACACACGAATGATGAGGCGTATTGTTCGCGATACGCACTTTCGTGGCTACAAGGTGCAGGGCGTTCTCAACCAGTGGAGTAGCGTGCGAGTTGGAGAGGAACGTAATATTTATCCTTTCCAGAATGAAGCAGATGAGATGTTCAATTCAGCACTCGTTTATGAACCATCGGTGCTGAAGAAATTTTGTGAACCTCTTCTCAAGCGGGTAAAAGAAAAAAATAGCGAGTTTGAAGAAGCACAGCGACTGCTCGATTTTTTTGAATTGTTTTATGAACTCGATAAGCGGGATGTTCCATCGAATTCTATTTTGAGGGAATTTATTGGTAGTAGTTCGTTCGTCTATTGAAGATGATTACGGTGATGGGAAAAAGATGATTACAGTGATAAATAAAAGATGCAGTCAGTGTTATTGACAGACGAATATTTTTAGGTAGTATTGTGTAAGTAAATAAACTAGAGGAGGAGAAATGAAAAAACTGTGGATAAAATTGCTGGCGATTGGTTTACTATGTTTGATACCAGCTTTCATGAATGCAAAAAAGATTGGCGTGCTCCATTTTAAGGCGACTGGTGTTTCGTCCACGACTGCACAGGTAGTCACAGACTTGCTCAGTAGCGAACTCGTCAATTATGGCTACACGGTATCGAACCCTGATGCTATGGATGCAGCAGTAGGTGAGGTTATCAAGTGTTATGAACCAGTCTGCGCAGCTGAGGCAGGATTTAAAGCAAAGGTCGAACAGGTTGTGTATGGTTCAGTCTCAAAATTAGGCGAAAAACACATTGTCCAGGCATCGGTCGTGAACGTCTCGACACAGGAAGTTATTTGGTCAGGAAGCCTCTCAGCAGCCACAGCTGAAGACCTTGATATGGTTGCTCAACGGCTCGTTAAATCGATTGCCGAAGGCAAAAAGACAGGAGAGACAGTTGAGGTGGGTGCGGTTACTGAAGAGGAAGAAGAAGAACCAATGCGGAGAAGGGTATTCTACACGACCGGTATCAAGGCAGGTGCACTTCAACCATTAGGAGGTTATGGAGAGTCTGGCACGATGTTCCATTTCGGTGCACTTTTCTGGTATGAAACTCCAAATCTCGTGGTAGAACTCGGTTTATACAGCGCTTTTTCTGGTAATCTTGGAGACATTGAAGGTACTGCAAACGAATTTGTTGCACCTGAACTTTCATTACTCTATATGTTCAGTAGACAAGACATATCACCATATATTGGTGGTGGTATAGGCTTTGGAATCCTTTCTCTTAATCCTGAAACTGGATTCGATCCAGAAGCTGCTTATGGTATTGCTCTAAATGGCGGCGGTGGTCTGGTTTTCTTCAGAACGTATGACATCAGAGTACTCCTCGATGTGAGGTATCGTGTCAATTTGTGCCAGGTCGAGAATTTTGATGGTCCTCACCATGGCATTATGCTCTCGGTTGGCTTTACCTACCGTCCAAAATTCAGATTCTGTGGCGGATGTGGTGGAGGGTGCTTATAGGGAATAATCATCCCCTAAAATTCGAAATCCGAATACTAAATTCTAAACAAATCCGAAATTATAAATTCCCCCTCGGTGCCGAGTCACCTCGGGACGAGGCGAAATGTGATGCGCTGAACACAATACGCTAAACGCTGGATGCTTAATGCATAACGCTTTCATAAAATATTTCACGTAGGGCGTATAGCGTGAAGCGTCAAGCACTTTTCAAACGCATTTTGTATTGACTTCGCGAAAAAACTGGATATACTACCTCCATATACTCTTTCAATTTATCCAACCAATTTAAAGTGGAGGAAAAATGGGAAAGACTTTAGCAGAGAAGATTTTATCCGCAAAGTGTGGCGAGGATGCGCGCGCTGGTGATATTGTTGTTGCACAGGTTGATGTCGCGGCATTCCAGGATGGTACCGGACCACTCGGTGTCCGTCAACTCCAGAAAATGAATTTAGAGAAAGTGAAGGCACCATACTCGATCCTCTTTATTGATCACGCGGCACCCTCTCCACGAAAAGAACTTTCTAATGACCATATTTTACTGAGAACTTTTGCGCAAAAGACTGGCGCGATTCTCTCTGATGTCGGAGATGGTGTTATTCACCAGCGGCTCGTCGAGGATTTTGCCAAACCGGGTGACGTGGTAATCGGTGCGGATTCCCATTCTTGTACATCGGGTGCGCTCGGTGCCTTTGCGACTGGTATGGGCTCGACTGATGTTGCGATTGGCATGGCAATGGGAAAGACCTGGTTTAAGGTTCCTGAGACATTCAGGGTTGAGGCAACTGGCACATTTCAACCTGGTGTCTTTTCTAAGGATCTTATTCTCTACCTCATTGGTATGCTCGGCGCTGATGGCGCGACGTATAAGGCGCTTGAATTCGGCGGTCCGACAATTGATACGATGTCAATGGAATCCCGTTTTACCCTGTCAAATATGGCAGTTGAAGCAGGTGCTAAGACAGGTCTGATTGCTTCAGATAAAATTACTAAAGCATATTTACAGTCTCGCGGCCGGCTCAAGGAGTGGCGTCCACTTACTCCTGATAAGGATGCCCAGTATGAGCGGGTGATTAAAATCGACGCCGGAAAGATTGTTCCTCAGGTTGCGTTTCCACATACTGTCGACAACACGAAGCCGATAGACCAGACAAAGGGAATCAAAATTGATCAAGTTTTTATTGGTACGTGCACTAATGGTCGTATTGAAGATTTGAAGATCGCAGCGAAAATCTTAAAAGGGAAAAAACGTGCTCCCCATTCACGATTGATCGTCTGTCCTGCATCACGTGATGTGTACCTCGATGCAATAAAATTAGGGTTATTAGAAATTTTTGTACGCGCTGGTGCATCGATCATGGGTCCAGGCTGTGGTGCATGTGTTGGTGTCCACGAAGGAATATTAGGTGATAAAGAAGTTTGTCTCTCAAGTGCAAATCGGAATTTCAAGGGCAGAATGGGAAATCCTGAAGGCTTCATTTACCTCGCTTCGCCAGCAACCTGTGCCTATTCTGCAATTACGGGTGAGATAAGTGACCCGAGAAAAATAATAGTAAGAGGGCAGAACAAGGCAGGAAAGGGCAAGAGTCCCGACAAAAAAGTCCGGATGCTGAAATTTTCATCCGCATCGAAGATGCGGGAAAATTTCGCAAAGGCAAAGAGGCCGAAGAAAAAGTAGGAGATAGGATTTGGGTTGGAAACTGGATTGTCAGATTTTAATAGAATTTAAATTTTTGAAAACAAATTGAAAGGAGATTAACGATGAGTAAACTAAAAGAGAAATTAGCGAAAACGATCCCTGCACTGCGTGATGAAATAAAGGATTTTATGAAACAACACGGTAATAAGGTGATATCACAGGTTACAGTAACCCAGGCGTACGGCGGTATGCGGGGGGTGAAGGCATTAGTATGTGATACCTCAGTCGTACCACCTGATAAGGGATTGATTATTCGTGGTAAGCCAATTGCTGAATTGAAAGATAAACTTCCTGAAGCAGTATTCTACCTCCTCGTGACTGGCGAGATGCCCGATGATGAGGCGGTAAAGGATTTGACAAAGGATTTGAAATCACGCGCTAAGGTGCCTGATTATGTTTGGAAAATACTTGAACAAATGCCAAAAGATTCACACCCAATGGTGATGTTCAGCCTCGGTATCTTGGCAATGGAAAAAGAATCAGTATTCAGGAAAAAATATGACGAAGGTTTGACGAAAACAGATTTCTGGGACCCCACACTCGAAGACTGTTTGAATCTCATTGCTAAGTTACCAACACTCGCTGCGGGAATTTATCGTATGCGCTTTAATAAGGGAAAACGGATTGACCCTGATGCACAACTCGATTGGGCAGGTGATTATGCCCGTATGCTCGGTGTTAAGGATTCAACTGGTGAATTCGCGAATCTTATGCGTCTCTACATGGTGCTCCATTCAGACCATGAGGGCGGTAATGTCAGTGCCCATACGTGTCACTGCGTTGGTTCTGCACTCTCTGATGCATACTATGCGGTTTCTGCTGGGCTCAATGGCTTAGCAGGTCCATTACACGGTTTGGCGAATCAGATGTGTTTACGTTGGGTCATTATGGTGAAGGATAAATTTGGTGGTGTGCCGACAGACGAGCAATTAAAGCAATTTGCATGGGATACCTTGAATTCAGGCCAGGTCATACCAGGGTACGGTCATGCCGTGCTCAGGGTCACTGACCCACGCTTTGCAGCATTCCATGATTTTGGTGCTAAGGTGTGTCCTGATGATCCTCTCTATCAGATTGTTGCGAAGGTGTATAAAGTTATCCCTGGTGTACTCAAGGAACACGGTAAGGCGAAAGACCCATGGCCGAATGTTGATGCTGCTTCTGGCTGTTTACTCTACAACTTCGGTTTAACTGAGTTTGAATATTACACGGTTCTCTTCGGCGTTTCGAGAGCAATGGGTATGTGTTCACAGCTCATTGTAAGTCGTGCGCTCGGTGAGGCAATTGAGCGACCGAAGTCTGTGACGACTCAGTGGGTCAAGCAAGAAGTGGCGAAAGGATAACTGATAAGCGATAACAGATAGGTGATAGGGAATAGCAGAAATTAAAGAGAACCCATATCGGTTATCTGTTATCTGACGTCGGTTCAAAGGAGGAAACATGGTTCTTAAGGGTAAGGTATGGAAATTCGGCGATAGTATTTCGACTGACCTCATCTGTCCTGGACGTTACTTCCATCTTCGTTCAAATCTTCCTGAACTTGCCACACACGTTCTTGAGGATGCAGATCCAGAGTTTGCATCGAAGGTGGCTAAGGGCGACTTTGTCGTAGCACGTAACAATTTTGGGCTCGGTAGTTCCCGCGAACATGCGCCTACGATTATTAAGCTCGCAGGTGTCTCTGCGGTATTGGCAAAATCATTTGCCCGTATTTTCTATCGTAATGCAATAAATGTTGGATTGCCTTTGATCGAATGTGATACAGATAAGATTGATCAGGGTGATGAGCTTGAGGTTGATCTTGTTACTGGTATTATCAAAAACAAGACAAAAGGCATCGAACTCAAATCGCGGCCTTTACCCAAGGCGATGCTTAACATTCTGAATGACGGTGGACTCGTAGCCCATATAAAAAAACATAGAGATTTTAAATTAGATTAAACGAATATTAAGGAGAAAACATATGAAAAAAACCAAGAAACGAAAAAAAACGAGAACCGCGAGAAAATCGAAGAAGATGAAAAAGATGAAGAAAGTGAAGAAAATGAAAAAGGTGATGAAAGCAAAGAAAAAGATGAAGAGAGTGATGAAGGTTAAGAAGAAGGCACTCAAACCAATCGATAACGCAACGGAGCACTTTGCCGGACTCGTTGACCAGCAATTGAAGAGAGTTGAACGGATGAAAAAGGCTGAAGGTTGGATCGATTATGGTAAACTCAAGCCAATTATCATCGGTATTATTGGCGGTGATGGTATTGGTCCTTATATTACTGCTGAAGCTCAACGTGTACTCGAATTACTCTTAAAGGACGAAGTAACACGGGGAAAGGTGGAGTTTCGGGTCATTGAAGGACTGACTATCGAGAAACGTTCAGCAGTCATGAAGCCGATTCCTGATGATGTGTTGAAGGAAATTAAGATGTGCCATGTGACACTCAAGGGACCGACGACAACACCGAAAAAAGGCGATCCATGGCCTAATATTGAGAGTGCAAATGTCGCCGTGCGCAAAGAGCTCGACCTCTTTGCCAATGTCCGACCAGTACGCGTTCCATCACAGGGTCTTGATTGGATGTTTTTCCGAGAAAATACCGAGGGTGCGTATGCCCTTGGTCCATATGGTGTTGAAGTTACTGGCGATCTTGCCATCGACTTTACTGCGGTGACCAAACAAGGGTGTGAGAGGATTATTCGATTGGCTTTTGAATATGCAAAAAAGAACGCGATCAATCGAGTGACTGCAGTTACCAAGGCGAATGTTATTAAGACTACTGATGGATTGTTTCTGAAGAGTTTCTACAAAATTGCCAAAGAATATCCTAGTGTCAATGCTGATGACTGGTTTATCGATATTATGACTGCTAAATTAGTAGACTTGAAGCGTAGGACTGAGTTTAAGGTTATGGTTCTTCCTAATCTCTACGGTGATATCCTGACTGATGAAGCTGCTGAATTCCAGGGTGGTGTCGGTACTGCAGGAAGTGCTAATATTGGTAAACGCTATGCAATGTTTGAGGCAATTCATGGTAGCGCTCCGCGTATGGTGAAAGAAGGGAGAGCGCAATATGCTGATCCTTCAAGCGTCATCAGGGCAGGAGCGATGCTCCTCAATCACATCGGTTATCAAGAACTCGGTAGAAAACTCGAAAGGGCATTGGATATTTGCGGGCAGTACGAGAAAAAACTGGTTATGACAGGCCGTTCTACAGGATCAACTGGCAGAGACTTCTGCGACTACATTTTGCAAACAATGGCAGATTCAGATCTTGAAAAGCGATGGATTGAGTATCAGCAAGCATCATAAGTCAAATGTAAAGCCCCTGCTATAAAGGCAGGGGCTTTCTTTTTCCGTTACAATAGTAGCAGATTTTTACTTTAGTACGTACGCAGAGTTGCTACCCAGTCACCGACAAAGTGAGTAATAATGACAACCACAATTATGAGTACTAAGTGCTCTACAACAGTTTGGATGATCTTTTTGTTTTGTGATTTTGCTAGGTAGATGCTGAAGATCATAGTTAAAGTAACACCCCAGGTAATACAGAGAATAATTGCTGTTGAGAGTTCAAATAATAAAATGGGTATGACAAATGTTAGGGCAAAGATAAATTTTGATAAAAATGTCGCTACGGTTGATTCCCAGATTTCCTTGAACGAGTGTTTATTTTCTGATTCTTCGGAAAAATGAATGCCCATAGCATCTGAGAGCGCATCGGCGATAGCAATGACTAGAATTCCGCCCAAGACAAAGATTTTTGAATGCGTGCTTGAGTGGAGACCGACAATCATGCCGAGCGTGGTAACGATGCCGGATATCAGACCAAAACTGAAACCGACCTTATATGAATGTCTCATGCGTAGCATTATACTGAGATCACAGGTAGAGTCAAGGGAACTGATGAGGCTATTACACTGTTTTGCTCTTGACAGGTATCTAAAATCGAGTAAAATTGACCATGATTTTGGATTCACACGTAGCGTTGGTTACTGGTGGTGCGAGCGGTATTGGTGCAGCGATTGCGAAAAAGTTCTCCTCAGAGGGAGCGAACGTTTGCCTCTGTGATATTGATTCAGAAATTGGCAAAAAAACGTGCCAGAATATTGGTGAACGCGCCCAATTTTATCACATAGATATCAGTGATGAAGATGCGGTGCGTGCAACCATCGAGAAGATAGTGCAGGACTATAGCAAAATCGATGTCTTGGTAAACAATGCTGGTATAGCAAGTGACAAATTACTCTTGAGGATGACCAAAGATGACTGGGGACGTGTCATTACAACAAATTTAACCGGTACTTTTCTGGTTACCCGGGAAGTAATAAAGCATATGGTGAAACAGCGGTATGGCAGGATTGTTAATATTGCCTCGGTAATTGGGTTGATTGGTAATGCCGGGCAGGCTAATTATGCAGCGAGTAAGGCAGGCATTATTGGTTTTACAAAATCGTGTGCCAAAGAGCTTGCCGCGAGGAACATCACCGTCAATGCAATTGCTCCTGGATTCATTGAGACGAGGATGACTGCGGTTCTTCCTGATCAAGTAAAGCAGAGTTACCTTAAACTCATTCCGATGAAGCGATTTGGAAATCCTGATGATGTTGCTGCGCTCGCGCTCTTTTTATCATCTGATCAATCCTCGTATATTACCGGCCAGACAATTTGCCTTGATGGCGGAATGGTGATGTAATTATGAAACAGAGACACGGAGACAAGGGGACATGAGAAATGTCAAATAAAATAATCCGTGCCAATATCCGCGTCAATCTATGTTTTCTGCAAAACAGAAATGAAAGGAGATAGACATGGCATTATTTGATGATGTCAGAGATATTATTGTGGAGCAACTTCATGTTCCACCGGAAAAGGTTAATCTCGAAGCAAAATTCATCGAGGACCTCGGTGCAGATTCTTTGGACACTGTTGAGCTTATTATGGCTTTTGAAGAAAAGTTCAATCTTCAGATTTCAGAAGAAGAAGCTCAAAAATTGGATACAGTAGGTAAGGCAGTTACGTACCTTGAAGATAAGGTAAAAAAAGAATGAGACGAGTTGTAGTTACTGGATGTGGTGCTATTACACCCTTAGGGAACGATGTAAAAACGACTTGGGAGAAGTTGCTCAAGGGTGAAAGCGGTATCGATACAATAAAATCATTTGATACATCAAACCACACAGTTAAGATAGCGGGTGAGATAAAGGACTTTAATCCCGAGACGAAGTTTGATCCCAAAATCCTCAAACGACTCGACCGTTGTGTTGTATTGTGTCTCTGGGCAACAACTGAAGCGATAGAGGATGCACAGCTCGATTTTAATCAATTTGATAAAGATCGAATCGGTGTTATTATCGGTTCTGGTATCGGAGGGCTCCTGACCTGGGAAGCAGAACACACGAAGTTCATCGAAAAAGGACCAGCCCGGGTATCGCCTTTTTTAATTCCAATGATGATTCCAGACATGACTTCTGGTTATGTTGCCATTCATTGGGGTCTAAAAGGGCCCAATTATACGACAGTATCAGCGTGTGCCTCTGGTGCCCATGCGATTGGTGATGCATTTAGGGCAATAAAATACAGTGACGCAGATATCGTGGTTACTGGTGGTTCAGAAGCACCGGTGACGCCATTCGCACTTGCTGGTTTTAGTAACATGCGTGCGCTCTCGCGTCGTAACGATGAACCACAGAAGGCATCGAGACCATTTGATAAGGGACGCGATGGCTTTGTTATGGCTGAGGGGTCAGCAATATTGATTCTTGAGGAATTGGAGTGTGCTCGCAAGCGAAACGCCAAGATCTATGCTGAGTGTATTGGTTATGGTTCGACTGGCGACGGCTATCATATCACTGCGCCAGCACCTGAGGGAGAAGGTGCGCGGAGATCTATGGAGCGATCGCTTAAAGAGGCAGGATGCCGATACAACGACATTAATTATGTGAATGCGCATGGCACCTCGACGGATTTAAATGATAAATTTGAGGCACGGGCAATAAAAGATCTATTTGCAGAGCATGCAAAAAACCTGGTTATTAATTCAACTAAATCAATGATTGGTCATAGTCTCGGTGCTGCTGGAGCAATAGAATCCGTGGTGTCCTCACTTTCAATTCGAGATCAAATCGTACACCCCACAATCAATCTTGAAAATCCTGATACTGAATGTGAAGGATTAGATTTCGTTGTTGGAGCAGCACGGAAAACAACAATAAATTATGCGATTTCAAATTCACTAGGGTTTGGTGGACACAACGTGACACTATGTTTCAAACGATTCACGCAGTAACTACGGTATGCAGCATGGCGAGAGAATTATCATTGGAGTAGGAGGAAATGTTGGTACAGGTAAGACTACAGTGTGCAAATTCTTCGAATCTTGGGGCGCACACTACATCTCAGCTGATGAGGTTGGCTGGAAAGTTTTGCCTGAGATTAGTCATGCCTTAGAAGAGAAATTCGGAAAAACAGTAATGAATGAAGAAATGGTTGATAGAAAAGGGTTGCGCGACATAGTATTTTCACAAAGAGAAAATCTTGAGTACTTGAACAAACTTTCGCATCCGCTTATTATACAAAAAATCTTACAGCGAATCCAAGAGAGTACTTCTGAGATGATCGTTATTGATGCAGCGCTCCTTTTTGATTGGCCAGAGATTTTTGAAAAAATTGATTATTCAATACTTGTAACGGCAGCAGAATCAATTAAAACTAAACGGTCAATGGCGAAGGGTATTAATAGTGATCTGTTTAAGAAAATTGTATCGTTTCAAAAAAAAGATACTGAGATATCCGGTCAGGCAAATTTTATTATTAAGAATAACGGCACGATGAATGCTCTTAAAAAACAGTGCCACAATATTTATGAGGAGATAAAAAATGATTGTTGAGTGTAGCCATTGTCACAGGAAGTATAATGTAGATGATAATAAGATCCCAGCTGCCGGAGTCAAGGTTCGATGCAAACAATGTCAAAATATCATTGTGATTAAAAAGGAAGAACCACAACCAGCACTATCTGACGCGCAGGTACCAGCAGCACCTGAGGCACAGGCACCTGAGGAGCAAGCACCAGCAGCACCTGAGGAGGAGCAGGTACCAACAGC
>LJNI01000055.1 GCA_001303225.1 candidate division TA06 bacterium DG_78
CTATATCCAAAATCATTGGTACAAAGCGGCATACGATACTCCTCTACAACAATCTTGGTGACACTGCCCGGCATCGGCTCATGGATGAGCAGGCACTCGCAAACTATAAGCGTGCACTTAAATTGGCAAAGGATATAAAATCGCCAGAAGGGGTTATATATGCGAATGTGAGTATGAGCGAATTTTATCGTGACAAGGGACAGATAAAAAATGGTAAACGACATTTGATATCAGCCCAACGTATTGCCACAAAAATAAATCTGAAATACTATACGCTCCTGTGCATGATGGAAGAACTTAACTATCTCTTACTAGCACAGGACACCAAGAAGTTAATGTCATTATCAAAAAAATTACGTGCGCAATCAAAATCTGTGCATAACCTTAATTATAAAATATACGGGTTAATCTACCGTGGTCGTGTTATGGTAAAGGTAAAGAACTATGCTAAGGCACACTATTACTATAACAAGGCATATAACTTTGTTAAATCATTACCCAAGAATAGATACGCTGGTGAAATCTTTTATTTTAAGGGTATCGCATATAAGAGAGAACAAAAATTAAAAGATGCTCTCAGGATGTTTGTGCAAGCAAGTCGAATATTTGAATCTATTGGGAATCTACGATTCCTCGATAAGATCGAAGAAGAGATAACAAAAACCTACGTCGCATAAACGACAATCAATATATTT
Organism: candidate division TA06 bacterium DG_78; assembly: GCA_001303225.1. GTDB lineage: Bacteria > Hydrothermota > Tepidihabitantia > SM23-42 > SM23-42 > DG-78. Next base: position 696 of record LJNI01000055.1, read on the forward strand.
AATCTACACTCAGAATTCTAAATTCAATCCTGCGATTGAGGTCCCTGCCAGCTATGGTCCGGTTGTCGCCGATCGGCTGGGACTCACCATAACCCCGCACCTCTAAACGTGATGGGTCAATAGCGTGGTACCGTACGAGGTAATCTCTCACAGCCTGAGCCCGTTGGTACGATAACTTTTGATTATATGAATCAGAACCAACGCTATCAGTATGACCGCCGATTTCGACTCTCATCTTCGGTTTTGCTTTCAAAACTTTTGCCGCGTCGTCGAGCACTGGGTATGATGTCGGTTTTATCGCTGCTGAATTGAAATCAAAGTAAATACCTTTAAGGACAATCTTTTCACCAACCTTTGGTACTGGCTTCAATATAAAGTTCTGGAGTTTCGTCTCATCTTTTGCCAGAATGAACGGTGCGCTCTCCATTATGTAATATTCTGCCTCAGCCTTCACTGAATACGTAGCTGGTGGTAGTGTCGCCTTATATATTCCAGTCGTCGAATCAGTCGTCACCGTGAATGTCTTGCTATTCGCAAAGGTAATCGTGGCTGCGAGTGGCTTACCTGTTTCAGCATCAGAGACTTTACCAGTAACTGTTCCGGAGATAACTTCAACCTTGTTTAAATGGAAATCGACAATAAGCTCGGCACCATCCTTTAATATAACACCCTGCTCCTTCCACCGGTAATCTGGTGCATCAACATGGACACGATAATTACCTGGTGTGAGTGAAATCGTATAGGTTCCATCTGTTTTCGTTTGCACTGCCTCCAGTTCGGTCCCTGGAAAGGTAATCGTAGCAACAATCGGCTCTTGTGTCTTAGTATCGTACACTTTTCCACTAATGGCAGCAATAGGAACGTGAACTTCAACTTCCTTCACAAAGTCGAACCCGAGCGAAATATTAAAGAACGGCTTCCAATACCGTGTGTCTGATTCATTGACAATAGCAAGTTCACACCCGAGATCAAAACTCACTGTTTGCGCACCAAACCTCAAACCCGGTGTAATCCAGAGTGACTCTGTCTGTGCGTGATGAAATTTGGCCTCTCGAGTTGATTAAAATCTGCAGCAGTGACATAACCAGGGTTTCTATCTGTCCCGGTAATGAGATAACCAGCATTTACGTGCGATGCGAATGGACCGATTCGAAAATCAAATAAGCCGGTGAACCCAACGTCTGGATTATGTGGAATGTAGGGAGGAAATTCTGGAGCAACACCATCAAAAACACCAGCATAGAATGACGAGTCGTGTGTACGGGCATTCTCAGAGAGTTCTAAACTGAAATCCACATAACCATCAACACCGAATGCATAGTAGGTATGTGTTTTCTCGTCGACGATGAATGGGTAACCAACCTTGAGCCCTACCTCGAGGCAATTGAATCCCCATGGCGGATACGGGTCATCTCGGTGTATGGGGAAATCACTCGTCTCATAGTACTTCACAAACGATTGAGCATGAAAGCGCATCTCCAGGTAATCCAATATCGAATATGAAAGTCCAGAAGCGAGGTGGACAAAGTGTCTGCGGTCTGTTATCTGGGTATCTTGATAGGTAACATCAAAACCTTCATATCTCCAGTTTGGTGTGATATGGAACGAAAACATTCCCATATCATGTGGCCGTGCATACTGTAGATTGAACATACCACGATTACCATGGAATGTAATTTCCTGACTGAAACTCACTGCTGTCAAAAAACAAATTAAAATAACTAATTTTTTCATACTATGCCCCTTCTATCAAAAATCTGGCCCCAACGGGACTCGAACCCGTGTCTCCACCTTGAAAGAGTGATGTCCTAACCACTAGACGATGGGGCCTTGTGTGTGAGAATATAGAGTTTTCTGAACGATTCATTATCGACGATAGTCTGATTCGTCAAGAAAAACTTTTCTAAATTGGTATTTGATGTTGTAATTCTATTACAGAGGCCTTCGCTCGTTGCCAGGAGGAACTTGGCAGCAACTTTCGGGTTTTCATTGACAATTTCCATAAAGTCCGGTTTTTTCAACACGAGCAGCCGACAATCTGTTTTTGCCTTGACCGTTACAGAACGAGGTTTATCAGTTAAAAACGCAAGCTCGCCAAAGAATGAAGGTTCCTGAAGTTCTGAGAGCGACAACACTACCTCACCGCGGGTCAAAAACACCTCGACCTGGCCTGATTCAATGATAAACATCTCATCACCAGGACTTCCTTCCTTGATAATCACAGTATTTTCAGGAACATTCCTCGGTTGCCATTTGACGAGCATCCAGCTCACTTCCTGCGGCGTCAAATATTTAAAGAGCGGCGTCCTCGATTTCTCCTTCACGGTCCCATTCTAATCATATATACAGAATTGTCAAGGTTGTTGTCTGTCTAGAATAGTAATAACAATAACGGAATGGAAATCTACTATGGATGTGTACTGACTTGAGAGCAGCTATGTACTCGCCAATTTTTCCTCGAGTATAGGAATGATCAAAGGGTTGAGCAAGAATCGCTCAATCTTCACTGATAAGTTGACAGGAATTTTTTCTGGGAAATAGTCACCCTTGAATTTTTCAATGTATCCTTCTTCGTTGAGTACAAAATCGACATCAGAGAGACTCCTCACTTCATCGAGCAATCCAAGAATCCTCTGTTTCTCTGTATATTCATTGAATACAGTCCCTGGTGAAAGGTGCTTTTTAATCTTTTCTACTACCCTGTCTGCAACCTCGTATTTCTTCATTTGATACACATAATCAGGGATCTCTCGTAGTCTATTCAATTGTTTCGTAATTCCTAAAGGTTTTTCTGACTGACCAATTCGTGATTCTCCTAGCGGCGGTATGAGACACGCAATGTAGTGTTCTAATGCATAAATCTGATTTCCCTCGAGAATACCCTCTACTTCTCGGGCAATCTGCTCGAGGGATTCAGATACCTCTGTCTTCTTGTCCTGAAATCGGCCCTCAGTAGTGTGTACTTGTCTCTGGAGCGTCTGGGGAATAACGTCATCCTTCATCCTATTTTTCTTGAGCTCGTTGAATGTCGTAAGCATAGCTCCTTCATTAGCTTCAATTGTCTTGAGGAAATCCTTGCGTATCTCTTCTGCCTCTTTCGCCTTTTCTAAGATAAAATCTATCTGATATGCTGATAATTCGAGCCCGTTCACGAGGTTAATGATGCGAATCTCTTGCTGTATCTGAGCGATTTCACGTACTCCATCAGCTTCACTATATAAAAACAACAGCATAAATGGAATCATGATACCTCTTTTCTGACGTAGCTCTCTACTACCTCATTATTATTATCACTCAAGCCGAGCCTCAAGCTCTATAATCCGATCTACCAGTTTCTCTTTTTCACCCTCTTGTTCCTTTTTCCAGATGAGCGTGAACATAAAATAGGCAAGAACCATGTAGCCCAGTGCCCACCATGGCATAAGCCATGCAAAGACGTTAAAGAAGTCACATACTAAGGCAAGTAGTCCCATCATAAACATTATGAGTATTAACGTAGCCATACTACCTCCTAGTATATGTGACGATGGGACATGGCAGTATGGTTTAAGCAAAATATACGATTCGGGTAGCATCCTATTCCATGACTTAGGGCTTGATTTTTCTGCCTGTGCAAGTATAATTCTATGAAGATGAAGAGCGGATCGGTCTATGCGACCCTCAATAAATCAAGACCTGGAGTATTCGTACTCTTGGATCCAGATAGGACTCCAATCAACAAGATTGCACAACTTACACAATCTGTTTGTGAACAGGGAGTACATGGGATTTTGATTGGAACATCACTCTTGGTCTCACCCCAGTTTGATGCTTTTGTTTCAACGGTGAAACAGAGTGCTGATAAACCAGTTGTTCTCTTTCCAGGAGGTTCCCACCAGATTTCTTCTCAAGCCGATGCAGTCTTTTTCTTATCCTTGTTAAGTGGTCGGAATGCTCAATTTCTTATCGGCGAACAGGTCAAGGCAGTATTTCTTATTAGAGAATACGATTTAGAAGTCATCCCTGTTGGGTACATTCTCATCGAGCCTGGTAATTATACTGCTGTCGAATATATTTCAAATACTCGACCAATTCCCCGGACCAAACCCGAGATCGCTGTCGCCCATGCCCTTGCTGGAGAATATCTTGGCATGAAATATATTTACCTTGAAGCTGGGAGTGGTGCTGAAAAACCAGTTCCTATTGACATGGTAAAAGAGGTGAAGCAGACTATTTCTATTCCACTCATTGTTGGTGGCGGCATCAGAACAGCCAAAGATGCTCGAGACATTATACAAGCTGGTGCAGATTACATTGTGTTGGGAAGTATTGTTGAAAAATCAGAGGACCAATTTAAAGAAATTATGGAGAGTATAGGATGAACCCCGCCCCTCGAAAGAGAGGCTGGGCCTTCATCATGGGGGATGTTACTAATGGATCTTATATATTTTGAAATACACAAATCAATTACAGCAGTTTATGAAAAAGGAGGGGTGGGGTGAAACTACTGATTATCGGTGGTGGTGGTAGAGAACACAGCCTTGCCTGGCGATTGAGCAAATCAAAGAAGGTTAAAAAAATCTATGCTGCACCAGGAAATCCTGGCATTGCCCAGATAGCGACGTGTGTTAGTATCCTCGCTTCAGATATTCCTGGACTCGCTCGTTTTGCAGAGGAGAAAAAGATCGATTTGACTGTTGTCGGTCCAGAAGCACCATTAGCGCTCGGTATTGTTGATGAGTTTACTAAGCGGGGACTCAAAATATTTGGCCCTAATAAGAACGCAAGTCGTATCGAAGCTGATAAATCATTTGCCCGCGAATTTATGCAAAGATTTGGAATACCCGCACCAAAATTTCAAGTCTACGAGACTGTATCAGAAGCACACAAGTATACGAAGACAATAAATAAGTTTCCTGTCGTTGTAAAGGCATCTGGCTTGGCTGGTGGTAAAGGTGTATTCATTGTGAATACCAAAAATGAGTATGAAAAAACGATTGATGAAATTCTGGTACAGCATCGCCTTGGCGAAGCAGGTAAGAGGATCGTCGTTGAAGAATTTCTCACTGGTCAGGAAGCATCGATATTTGTCTTGACCGATGGCATAGCGATAAGCTACCTTCCGTCATCACAAGACCACAAACGGCTCTACGACCGCAATCGTGGACCGAATACCGGTGGTATGGGAGCGTATGCCCCATATCCCACGAACCGCCGCGTCTCAAATATTATTGAAAAAGTCATCATTCAGCCAACTATTCTATCGCTGAAAGATTACGGGGTGCACTATAAAGGAGTGCTCTATGCGGGCATTATCATCACATCACTCGGTCCCAAGGTCTTGGAGTTTAACTGTCGATTCGGAGATCCTGAGGCACAGGCAATTCTTCCTCTCATTGACGGCGATTTTCTTACACCATTGCTCGCTGTCGCCGATGGAAAACTATCAGAGGTGCAGATAAAAACAAAGAACCTGTGGTCAATCTGTGTCGTGCTCGCCTCAGCTGGTTATCCGCAAGACTATCGCATAGGTGAAGAAATTGAATTTAAGTCAAAGCTGAGTACTAAGACGCTCCTCTTCCACGCTGGTACAAAAAATGAAGATTCTAAACTTCTCACTGCATCAGGAAGGGTATTGAATGTCGTCACCATGCATGAAAACTTGAAGATCGCAAAACAGCGGGCATACGACGAGATAAAAAAAATACACTTTAAGGGAATGTACTATCGTAAAGATATTGGTAATTCGGGTATGAAAAAGATGAAGAGAAAGAGGCGAAAATGAATCCAACCCCTCTTCAGAAGAAAAATTATGTCTCTATGTTAGGTATAGACATAACAATAGCATTACCAATGAATTTTGATGAGGTCTGGACCAAGAAAGGAGCGGGATGAAAATCTGGATATTCATGGGCAGCACATCTGATAAAGACTTCATGGCAGGTGCAGAGGAAGTTCTCAAAAAAGAATCTGTTCCGTACCAGACATTTATTCACTCTGCACACCGTGAGCCAGAAAAGATTAGGGAGTTGATTAAAGAGGCAAAGAATAATGATGTCATCGCAATTATTGCTGGTGCAGGCCTTGCTGCTCACCTGCCAGGCTTTATTGCCTCAATGACAGATATTCCTGTCCTAGGAGTACCAATACCATCCTCAACCTTGGGTGGCATTGATTCTCTCCTCTCGATCGTTCAGATGCCCACAGGTGTACCAGTTGCGACCTTTGGTATTGGAAAATCAGGTGCTAAAAACGCCGCACTCTTTGCCAGTCGGCTGTACCATCGATTAGCTCGCACCTAACTAAACTTGCACACAATTTTTAGCAGTTGACCAAGACGTAAAAAATTCTATGGTGATAAATATCGAAGACACACCTCAATTTTTTAATAGGATAACTGAAACCTTACGAACCAGTGGGATTGTCGCGCTTCCTACTGATACAATCTACGGTCTTGCAGTCGATGGTGCGAACTCTGATGCGTGTGAAAAACTGCGTGTCCTGAAAGGACGCGATAGAAAACCCTTCACCTTTTTTGTTCAAAAGAGCACACTGCATGAGTATGCCGTCATTTCCAAACAAAAAATAATTGACTACTTTATTCCTGGTCCACTCACTGTCATACTCACAAAGAGAGCACCTGTAGCAATTCCTCTGACAATGAAAAAAATCGGTGTCAGAATACCGCAGGTGCGCTTTATCATCAACCTTCTCAGTCTCTACGAGAATCCGCTCGCAGTAACGAGTGCTAATGTATCTGGTCAACCTCCGTTGACTTCTGCCATGGAAATCAGCAAGCAGTTTCCAGGTATCGACCTCATTATTAATGGTGGACAGCTTCTGTCCCAACCTTCTACTGTGCTCGATTTAACAACAACCCCGCCGACAGTAAAGAGGAAAGGTAAGATTCCTATCTTGGAAATTGAGAAGGTATACGGTAAAAGAGTACTCCTGAATAGCACCTTACGATTCAATGTGTTATTTGTGTGCACGGCAAATACTTGCCGGAGTCCTATGGCAGAGGGTATTTTCAAAACACTGCTTACAGAGGAGTACTGTACGGTTAGATCAGCTGGCATCCTTCCGATGAATGGCCTGCCTCCAGCACAATTTTCTATTGATGTTGTAAGGGAGTATGGGGGTTCAATCGCTCCTCACCAGACAAAGAGTATCACAAGAGATATGATTGAGTGGGCAGATTTAATTCTTGTTATGGAATTCAAACACTATAGCGCAATCTTGGAAATTGCACGTGAAGCTGCAGTAAAAACATTCCTCTTAAAGGAATACCGGAGGAGAGTAAAATATAACGAGGTTGCTGATCCTGTTGGAAAGGACATACATGCCTATCGCAAGGCAGCACAAGATATGCTTCCGTCATTAAAATTGGTTGCGCGGGACATTAAACAGAGGTATAGACATGCGAAATAAAAATTGCGTAAGGCATCGAGCGTTAAGCGTTTAGCATCTACAATGAAGGTTATCTTAGCTGGATTTAATGTTGACACCGAGGCATTAAAATCATACAAAGATAAAAACACAAATTTAACCCCAGAATCGATATCTGCAGCATATGCGAGAATTAGTAGAAGTCCAAAATCTGTTGATATTTTGAGAAAGGAAGCAAGAGAAGAAGTGGCGAAGGCGAGGAAATCAAATCGCACAATCATCTTTGAAATGGGACACCACTCCATTGCTGAACATGCTGTTTTTAATTTTGACGTAATCGGCATTTCTCGTCGTGCAGTCGAAGATTTAGAGAGGTTTCGGCTCTGTTCCTATACTGAAAAGTCCCAGCGGTATGTAACACTCAAGGGTGATTTTATTATTCCGGGAGAATTGAGGCAGACAAATTTGCTCGAGCCATATGTTGCAACAATTAAAATTCAAAATAACTTTTATAAACATCTCTTTAATAAAATAAAAAAATATAATCTCGATGCGTTCCCGAAACTTGCCATGAGCAAAAAATTCCAGAAGCTACTCGAAAATATGGCAAAAGAAGACGCCCGATATATTCTGTGTCTCGCTACACAAACCCAGCTCGGGATAACAATCAATGCAAGAAATTTGGAGCTCTTGATGAGAAGATTTGCCTCACACAACCTGCAGGAAATCAATGAACTCGGTAAGAAATTCTATCAATTGGTGACAAAAATTGCTCCATCGATTATACTCTTCTGTAAGACTAATGACTACGACCAGAAAACCTATCCTGAGCTCCGCGAGTATGCGAGTACGTTAGCGAGACAAACCGATGAGCCAGTAACGAGCAGCCGCGATGTTGAGTTAATCGACCATACTACTGATGCCGATGATAAGGTCTTGGCAGCGCTCCTCTTCAAAACCTCAAAGAAGAAATATCCACAGTGCTTGCAGCTGATAAAAAAAATGCCGAAACATAAGAAGGAAGAGCTTTTCAAAAAATCCTGCCAGTACATGGAGCTCTATGATGCTGCCCTACGAGAATTCGAATTTGTAAACCTCACCTATTCTCTCGTTGTTTCGGGTGCCTGTTTCGGACAGTTGAAGCGTCACCGAATTGCAACAATAACCTCTCAAGACTACAATCCAGTCTGTGGCATTACCGTTCCTGATGCAGTTAAAAAAGTTGGTGAGGAAAAACGATTCATTGAAATCATTAAACGCACCGAGAATGTCTACCAAAAAATCGAAAAAAAACAACCTGGAGTTGGTGCTTATATTCTCACGAATGCACATCATAAGAGAGTACTCTTCAAAACAAATTTAAGAGAACTCTATCATCTCTCACGACTGCGTGAAGATGTCACTGCCCAATGGGATATCAGGCATAAAGTACAGAAAATGTCAAATCTGGCGAAAAGGGTGATGCCCATAACCTCGAAGCTGCTCAGTGGTAAAGATGAGTACCCCAAAGTATATTTTAAATTATTCGGCAAGAAACCAAAAATAGACCAGACTCCGCAACCTGGATAAAGGGTGTAACAATTGACTTTCCAACGTAAATGAGTACTATAAAAACAGCCGGGATGGCGGAATTGGCAGACGCACTAGGTTCAGGACCTAGCGCCTGAAAAGGTATAGGGGTTCAAATCCCCTTCCCGGCACTCACAGATGACAGATACCGGATAATATATAGGAGAAAAAAATAATACAAATTGGAAAATTTCTCTATTATTATCGGGCTAAGATTGCCATCCCTTTTTTTATTGTATTAGTTATTCTCTCACGGCCACGTAGTCCATTTATTCTACCGATAATTTTTATTTTAATCGGTATGATAATAAGACTATGGGCTGCAGGTTATATTGGTAAATCAGCACGAGGAAATAAATTTTCTGGTCAGCACATGATTATCAATGGTCCGTACCGATATATGAAACATCCCCTGTATTGTGGAAATTTTTTCCTTGTGTTGGGTGTCATCGTTCTCTTCAATCCACCGACAGTTATCGCTGTTCTGTTGCTTATCCTCTTTATCATGCAGTATGCACTCATCATCATCAGTGAACAACACTATTTAGAATCATTGCCCCAAAAGAAAGCACATTTTAAAGTAACGAATCTACGTGGTGAACTTTCAACCATTGTTGTGCTTGTGGTGATGTATTGCGTCTATGTAGTGAGGAAAGTGCTAATATCCTTCTAAGACTGAAGGATCGATCTTATCAAAATCATTATGGTAATCAATGTACGTATCAAAGCCATGCAGGTCGCATGAATCACTTGGTGCGGTTCCTACAACAAATACCTCTTCCCGAGTTTTCGGGCATGATTCCCGTGCCAGCAATCCGGTTTCTGAACAGACCGTACAGGTGATTAAACCGCTCGGCTTGGGAAATTGCTCAGTCGGGTTGGGGTCTATTGCTGCCATTAACTCACCCCAGATTGGTGCAGAAACTACCCCTCCAGTTGCGCCACGAAATATGCGGTCATTATTATCATAGCCGACCCAAACACCGCACGCATATTTCGGCGTAAACCCAACGAACCAGGCATCAGAATAGTTGTTCGTCGTTCCTGTTTTACCTGCCGCCGGCCCGCTGTAATACTGCTGAATGCGGTAACCAGTACCACCTGCCACGACTGCACGCATTAGATTAATCATGATGTAGCTCGTTCTCGGAGATAACCTCGTTTCAGGTAAGGGCTCATTTATCTCGATAATGGTGCCCTCTCTATTGGTTATCTTCCGAATGAGTATTGGCTGAACCCGCTCACCGAGCGCTGCAATAGTACCCATTGCGCTCACCATTTCTAAGAGATTGACTTCACAGGAACCGAGCGCTAAAGAAACGACTGGTAAGAGTGGAGATTCCACGCCGAGGTCATGAGCATATTTGGCGACCAATTCAGGTCCGATGTTTCGAATCAACCGTACCGCTGCAAGGTTCCGTGATAGAGCCAGTGCCTTTCTCACTGTAATAGGTCCTAAGAAGCGACGGTCATAATTTGCTGGCCGATAGATACTGTCAACCCCAGGAATTTCAAGAACAATCGGCAGGTCTAAGACAATGTCAGCAGGTGTAAAACCATTATCGACTGCAGCAGTATAAACAAAAACCTTGAACGCACTGCCTGCTTGCCGGCGTGCCTGTGTTGCACGGTTAAACTTACTCTGTGAAAAATCACGACCACCAATGAGCGCCTTTACTTCTCCTGTGTGATAATCCAATATAACTAAGGCGTCCTGCAAGTAGGGTGATGCTGTGATTGTATCGCTCAGACCGAGCGAATCAAATTTTGCTTTCGTATTCTCAAATTTATAATCTTTTTCTATCTGTGTGAGGTGCTTCTCCAATATTTTCTCAGCAGTCTTTTGTATTTCAATATCCATCGTTGTATAAATACGCGCACCACTGCGGTAGAGAAATTCTGGTCCATATTTCAATTCGAGGTATCTCCTGACTTCTTCGAGAAAGTATCTTCCGACAACATTATCTTCTTTGTATTCAACCACACTGAGGGGTGTATTAACTGCTGCTTCGTATTCCTGCTCTGTTATCACGTGGTTCTTAAACATCTGGGTGAGGACAAAGTCCCTTCGCTGCTGTGCCTTTTCAGGGTGCTTATGCGGAGAGTATCGTTCAGGTGACTTTGCAATTGCAATGAGTAGTGCACACTCATCGAGTGATAATTCCGAAATGTCCTTGTCAAAGTAGTACTTTGCAGCAGTGGCAACACCGTAGCGACCCTGACCAAAGTTTATCTGATTGAAATATTTTTCTAAGATTTCATCCTTGGTATACACACGTTCGATGCGTATTGCGAGCGCCATCTCTTTCAATTTCCGTAACATCGTCTGCTCGAGTGTCAAAAACATGTTCCGAGCGAGCTGCATGGTGATGGTGCTGCCTCCCTGGATAACCCTCAGGTGGAGGAGATTCGTAAATAAGGCACGTATGAGTCCAAGAATATCAACACCCCAGTGTTTGTAGAACTGTCTATCTTCAATGCAAATCAAACCATCTTTCAAATACGAGGGAACCTGTTCGATATCAGTCAGTTCTCTGCGTTCAATAAAAAATTCGGTTATTAAATTATTGTTATTATCAAAAACCTTGGTCGCTACTGGTGGAGTGAAAAAGGATATTGACTCAGCTGGAGGCAGGTCGACGATAATTGACATATAGATACCCACGCCAATACCGAGCAAGAGCGGAAAAACTATGAATGCCCACAAAAAACGACGAGGCTTAAATGAGATTCTCTTCTGTTTTTGCATCGAAAATATATATTTTTTTAGGGTCAATTGCAAGCGTCACAACTGAACCAATTGTTGTCTGCATCTCATCTGGCAACCGCGCAGAGAGCATTGTAGTACCACATCGTCCATGGATATAAAACTCATTCCCCATTGGCTCGACAACATCGACGACAATGTTGATCTTTGACCCACGCGTATGAAAAAAATCGGTTGGTCGTATGCCGAGAATCACCTCTCGATTCGTACAGTGTTCAGTTCGTTTATTGAGCCCTATGTTCACATCAGCACTGTGAAACGTAATTTTGCCCTGTCTCTTTTTAATAGCGCCAGCAATGAAATTCATTGGTGGACTTCCAATAAACCCAGCAACGAACCTATTCTTCGGTCGTTGGTAGAGACTCGTTGGGTCAGCAACCTGCTGAACGCGCGCTTCATTGATGACGATTATCTTCTCACCCAAGGTCATCGCCTCAACCTGGTCATGGGTAACATAAACAATGGTTGCCTCAAATCTTCGGTGTAAACGGGAAAGTTCGGCACGCATCTGCACCCGTAATTTTGCATCGAGATTCGAGAGCGGTTCATCAAAGAGAAAGACTTTGGGTTGTCGGACAATCGCACGGCCGACTGCGACCCGCTGCCTCTGTCCGCCAGAGAGTTGTCTCGGTTTTCTCTGTAAGAGCTCTGAAATTCCCAGAATCTGGGCTGCCTCATTTACCCGCTCATTAATCTCCTTCTTTGGATAACGCCGCATGCGCAAACCAAATGCCATATTGTCGTAGGCGCTCATATGTGGATATAATGCATAATTCTGAAACACCATGGCGACATCACGGTCTTTTGGTGATACATCGTTGACGCATGAACCGTCGATAAAGATTTTGCCTGAATCGCATGCCTCGAGTCCAGCGATCAGTCGTAGTGTCGTTGTCTTACCACAACCAGAAGGACCAACGAGCACGGTGAATTCCTTGTCCTTGATATCGAAGGTAATATCATGCGCACCATAGACTTCACTATCATATTTTTTGGTCACGCGTTCGAGTCGGAGTTCAGCCATTGGGGTTTACGGGGTTCGCAGGGCTCACAATATTTAGTATCTTTACTAATGTATTTCTCAATTCCTTTCTTGATACGACAATATCAACCATGCCGTGCTCAAGCATAAATTCAGAACGCTGAAATCCCTGAGGTAATTTCTCTCCAATGGTCTGTTCAATCACCCGAGGACCAGTAAAACCGAGGAGCGCTCCAGGTTCAGCAATGATAATATCGCCGAGTGAGGCATATGATGCCATCACACCAGCAGTTGTCGGATGCGTGAGGATTGAAATATAGAGAATTTTCTTCTGATTCAAGAGTGCCAATTCTGCTGAGGTCTTCGCCATCTGCATGAGCGAAAAAATGCCCTCTTGCATGCGCGCACCACCTGAAGCCGAGACAATGATGAGCGGATGCTCTCTTTCCCGCGCTGCCCGTATTGCGCGGGCAATCTTTTCACCGATGACTGATCCCATGCTCCCGCCCATAAAGCCGAAATCCATGGCAGCAAAGACCACTGGTGCACCTCCAATTTTGGCAAATCCGTACACCGTACCTTCTCTCATTTGCGTCTTCTGCTGGGCACTCTTCATTTTTTTCTTATATTCTGGAAAGTCCAATATATCGACCGGCTCAAGATTCGCATCCTGTTCATCTAAATGAGCATCATCGAGGAGGAGCTCGATGTACGTGCGGCAATTAATCCTGAAGTGAAAACGGCACTCTGTACAAATCCAGAGATTATTTTCTAATGCCTTGCGGTACTGAATCTCACCGCATGACTCGCACTTCACCCATAAACCATCAGGAAATTTCAGCTTTTCATCAGGTTTTGCCTCTACCTTCTTCTTAAACCACATAGGCTATATTCTACTGTTATTTAAAAAAATGTCAACCCCGCCCATTTGAGAATGGGCGGGGGCAAATATGGGTACGTTTTTTTTATTGTATTTCTAGCTTCTTAACCCTAACCCATTCACCAATCTTTTACGTATTTACCCAGCTCGTTTGTAAGGGACTGGGATTATCTCAGCAGCACTGCCTTCCTCGTCTCTTGATATTCTGAAGTAGTGGCTTCAGGATTA
>LJNI01000056.1 GCA_001303225.1 candidate division TA06 bacterium DG_78
ATACAGTTGTCAAGAAAGATTACGATGATGATACGTATCGAAAAATCACTGTTATCATTCTTTTATCCCCGTAAGTTGTTAAACTTATGGGACAATCGAGAGAGCGGTGAATACTTTTTCAGAGCTCTCTTATAGAGAGCTGAGATACCTTCTATTTTTTTTAACTTCTTCGTATGAGAAAAATACGACTCCTGCAAAAGGTGAGTCATGGACCAATCTCAACTGTTTTTCAACTTCTGAAGGACTGAGAAGATAAAGACCCAATCCAACCACTACTCGGCGTGGTTCATCAACTGCTTTTAAAGTCGATGCTAAAATGCCATCAATATCTTTCGTATACGCCATGAGGCACACAAAATCTACGAAATCTGAATTAAGCCACGTAACCCATTCTTGGTGGTATCCAGCACGGGCAGTGACATGGTTTGCTTTTACCGCAACAGAAATTTCTATATTCGGGTACGTTACCTTAATAATGTTATTCAAGTCTTTGATAAAGAGCGTGAGGTCATCTTTGACAAACCTAAACCATTGAGATTTAAAGTCATCATATCCCCATATACTCAGTTTTCTCTTGAGGCTATCAGGGGAGGTGAAGAGGTCGCTCGGATCAATAGAAAATTTTCTCATAAATTTAGTCCGCAGAAAGGAGTCGTAGATAAATTCTTGGCTGGGGTACCTGATATAGTCGAGGTGAATTCCATCAAAATCATAGTTAAGCAACTCTTCAATAATCCTCGTAATATATAACCTCACCTCTGAATTGGCTGGCGCGAGGTAGTATCCTTCGATACCCATCTGTCTCAACCTATCTACATCATAGTCGAGGATTGATTCCTGGTACTGATCCCTGACATACCACTCTGGATAACGATTGATCGGATGTTCGGAATTCGGTGTCCACGGTGCATAACCCCATGAATAAAAAGTATTGATCCACGCGGAAACCTTAATGTTCCGGCGGTGTGCCTCATGTATAAACTCCTTAAGCCATGCATCAGAGAGCATCCTACTCGGTACGTATTTGGATGGATAGTAGGCTTCGCCTGATGCGAAGACCTGTAGGAAAATGTGGTTAAACCTTCCGTCAAGATGCTCGAATATCTTATTATAGTCGGTGATCGACCAACGAGGTATCCATATACCTCTAAAATCTGTATGGAGAATAAACAGTAGCACCAAGATCCCCATACCCATAATGTAGCCAGAATTAATAAAATGTCAATTTACAATTCATCACTGTAATCTATTTTCTTATCACTGTAATCATTCTCTCAAGTATTGACTTTCCTACTGATTTACATAGAATATGGGTAATCAAGGAGGAATTATGGGTTTGTCCACAATATTAATTATCATTCTTATTCTCATTGTCTTGAGTGCAATTAAAATTTTGCGGGAATATGAACGAGCAGTCGTATTCCGACTCGGAAGATTTCTCAAGGTAAAGGGTCCTGGTATATTCATTCTCTGGCCAGGTATTGATAAAATGACAAAGGTTGCATTACGGGTAATCACTATGGACGTACCAGCACAGGATGTTGTTACCAAAGACAATATTTCGATCAAGGTGAATGCCGTTACCTATTTCAGAGTGTTTGAGGCATCAAAGGCAATTTTAGAAGTCGAAGATTACCTCTACGCCACGAGTCAGCTTGCCCAGACGACCTTGCGGAGTGTCTGTGGCGAATATGAACTCGATGATATCCTCATGCAGAGAGAAAAGATTAACATGCGTTTACAAAAGATTATTGACCAGGCAACTGACCCCTGGGGTATCAAGGTTTCGATGGTAGAAATTAAACATGTTGATATTCCTACTGAGATGCAGCGTGCAATTGCCCGTCAGGCTGAGGCTGAACGTGAACGAAGAGCCAAGATAATCCATGCTGAGGGAGAGCTCCAGGCTGCCGATAAATTGAGCAAGGCTGCAGAGATAATTGGCAAAACACCCACTGGTATTCAGCTGAGATTCCTACAAACCCTCACCGAAGTAGCCACCGAGAAAAACTCAACGACCATATTCCCTGTTCCAATCGATCTCTTCGAACCCTTCTTAAGAAAACTTGGTAAGAAAGAGTGATTGGTGTTTATCAACAGAAAGGGATACAGTTTTTTGATGTGATAAAAGAGGCTCTCAGGAAACATCTGAATCTCGATTCTCTGCACGCAGGATTTTTTGCACTGACGTCCAATTCTTACAATCCAATAAAGCAGCAGTATGATGCGAGTACAGTTATCAGAGACCTCACCGATCAGAGCAGTTCTAAATTCAATCTGAGGCTTGGTGTGGTTGAGGTCGATATCTACGCACACGGTATGAACTTTATCTTCGGAATGGCTGAGCCACTAAAAAGGGTCGCGCTTGTTTCGACGTATCGCCTCGCAGGTGATAAAATCACCGAGCGTCTTTCTAAAGAGGTTGTCCATGAAATAGGACATTTACTCGGACTAGAGCACTGTTCTAATCCCTCCTGCGTAATGCATTTTTCGAACACCTTGAACGATACCGATTATAAAAACGTGGGGTTGTGTAATAACTGTAGGATATACATTGAATAACTACACACTTTTCACTCCCGGACCTATTGATGTACCCGATGATATATTGCAGGAAACTGCACAGCCGCTCGTCTATCATCGTGAAGAGCAGTTTAGCAACTTACTCTCAGAAATTGCTGATAAACTCCGCCGCGTCATCTACAGCAATGATCAAATCTTCTTTTTCACATCGTCCGGTACTGGCGCGATGGAGGCAGCGTGTAACAACATCCTATCGAGCAGCGATGTACCGATTGTTGCAGTATGTGGTAAATTCGGTGAACGTTGGTTAGAACTCTGTAAGACATACAAGATTCAACCAATCGTTATCCGAGAAGACTATGGCAAATCAATCAAGCCTGAATACATAGAAGATGCACTCAAAAAGCGAGGAACACCGACGGTTCTATTCACGACGCTCACGGAAACATCGACTGGTGCTCTCGATGATGTAAAAACATTTGGTGAAATCTCAAAGAAATATGACTCACTGCTCGTTGTCGACGGTGTTGCTGGTCTCGGCGCTGATTTCTGTGCACAACAGGATTGGCATATAGATATTCTCGTTGGCGCATCACAAAAGGCATTCATGGCGCCACCTGGAATATCATTTCTTGCAGTATCGAAGAAGGCACTCGAAAAAATGAGAACGTCTGACCTCCCAAAGTATTATTTTCATTTACCGATGTATGAAAAATTCATTACTCGACACCAAACACCATTCACACCAGCAATCACTGTTTTATATGGGTTAAGGAAAGGTCTTGAAATTATTCTAAAAAGAGGATTGGATGAGAATTTCGAGCGCCATAAAACAACAGCTCAGCATGTTCGTAAACGTATAGAAGAGATGGGATATGATCTCCTCCCCGAATTTCCTTCAAATGCACTGACGGTTGTAAAGATGCGTAGCACTATTGATAGTACCGAAGTCATCAAGGAAATAAAAGAAAAACACCATATCCTCTTCGCCAATGGCCAGCAGAATTTGAAAGGGAAGATAATTAGAATTGGACACATGGGTAATTATGACACGAAGAAATTGGACAAGGCACTCGATGTTCTCCACAAAGTTCTCAAGCGCAGAGAAAATACATGAAAAAATATAGAAGGCCAAGGTTCGATGACGGAGTATGGTTTGATCCATTGACTGGTGTTTTTAGCAAGAAATATTTTGAGCATCAACTCGACAAGGAACTGCAGCGCGCAGTGAGGTATAATCATCCGTTGTCTATTCTCTTGCTCGGTACAATTGATTTTCAAAAAGTTATTGATGAATGTGGTAACCGTGAAGGTGATCGAATACTCAAGGAATTATCTCACATCTTGAGGGAGACCCTTCGTATTGTCGACGTAGTAGCACGATTTAGCGAAAATGAATTCGTCATACTGCTACCAGAAACCAAAAAGGCGCAGGCTGCGCTGAGTGCCAAGAGAATTCTAAAAAATATCCGGAGTTATGATTTCTTTAAGAATGATCTTCAGGTAAAAGAACTCAGTGTGTCTATAGGTATCGCTGGTTTCCCTGAAGATTCTGGTAAACTTGAAGAACTCATTAAAAAACTGACCAGCGCACTTGCGCGAGCAAAGAAACAAGGGAGTTTTAAGGTCATTTTGTGTAAGTAGGCATACAATTTTTTAAGGAGGTAACATGCCAATTACCCCTTTAGAGATTCGTAAACAGGAATTCCGAAAAACGCTGCGAGGTTACGACACTCATGAGGTGAGGTCATTTCTCGAAATGGTTTCCTCAGAAATCGAAGATCTACTGCGAGAAAATGCGAGTCTGAATGAAAAAGTGAAGGATATGGACTCGCAAATTGAGGATTACCGCCGTATGGAAAAAATTCTACAGGATACGCTCACGACAACCCAAAAAGCGGCAGATGAATTAAAGAGTGGTGCAAAGAAGGAAGCTGAAACAATAATTGCAAATGCGAAAGTCGAAGCACAGAGATTTTTGCGTGATGCTCAATCAGAGCTTGCCAAGATTAAAGAGGAAACAAAAATGGTTGAACACCAGAAGCTCCTCCTCGTTTCTGAGTTTCGTGGGCTCCTCGAATCCTACCTGAGATTACTCGAGAGATTAGAAAAGAAATGAAGCAGAAAGCATCAGAAGCTGCCGATTACATCAAAAAACACACAACGAGCAGACCAAAAATCGGCATTATACTCGGCACTGGCCTCGGTAAGTTAGTGAATGCAATAACTATTAATAAATCGTTCTCCTATGCGACGATACCCCACTTTCCAGTCTCAACCGTTGAATTTCATAAAGGCAGATTAATTATTGGTACATTACAGAAGAAGGCGATCATTGCAATGCAGGGAAGGTTTCACTACTATGAGGGGTACAGTGCAAAAGATATAACCTTGCCAGTTGTGGTGATGAAATTGCTCGGCGTACGGTACCTGATTATTTCGAATGCGAGTGGTGGACTCAATCCAAAGTTTAAACCTGGAGAAGTAATGCTGATAAGCGATCACATAAATCTCATCCCCGATAATCCGTTACGTGGTCCAAATAAACCAAAGCGTGGCCCACGTTTTCCAGATATGTATGAGTGCTACAATAGAAAACTTATAAAAATTGCTGAGGAGGTTGCCCTCAAGAATGCCATAGCAGTCAAAAAGGGGGTTTATGTAGCAGTTTCAGGTCCGAATCTCGAGACAGCAGCAGAATACCGATTCTTGAGGACTATTGGAGCAGATGCCGTCGGTATGTCGACTGTTCCCGAGGTCATCATGGCTCGTTATCTAAAAATGAATGTTCTCGGAGTTTCAGTAATTACTGATATGGGTATTGCTGATGCGCTCAAACCGACAAGTATATTGAAAATTTTAAAAGCGGCAGTACGTGCCGAACCTCAGCTGGTAAAAATTGTCAGCGGAGTTGTCCAGAAACTATGAATCAGCACATAAAGACATTATTACTGATTAGTATGGTGTTTTCTATCGCACTCCTTACCTCCTGTGCCCAGAAAGAAGAGCGTATCAAAAATGCCCGTACGTTCATCAAGACGTGGAATTATGACCGTGCCCTCACAGAAATAATCTCGTATCGAAACGATAAAAACCCAGAAATTCAGTATCTCTTAGGTTATTGTTATCTCAAGAAGAACGAATTTGAAGGCGCAGCACGATATTTTGAGAATTCGTTGTCAGAATCTGAATTCTTCAAAGACAGCATCATCAGGATCTATAATGGACTCGCTCAGAATGCGATAAAAATTAATGAACCAGAACGGGCACTCTTTCTTTATCAGGAGATAGCAAAGTTAGTCCCTGAGTATGAGCAGGCAAATAACCTCTTTATACTCGGTGATTTAAATTTCGAACAAGGCAACTACTTATCTGCAGTGCAAGCATATCAGGAAGCACTCCGCATCGATTCAATTTCAACACAAGCGAAAGAGGCACGACCTAAATTTATCAGGTCCTTAGCTGAGACCGGCAGTCTGACACTCGCCTTAGGACTCGCAACCGAAGAGTACGAAAAATTAAAAACAGCAGCTAATTTACTACTCTTGACTGAAATAAAATTCACGGTAGGAAAGAATTTTTTTGATGCAGGGCTGTTCGATAGTGCTCAGGTTTACTTCGAACAAATAACAGAACACTTCGAACCAAAATCATTTTTAGATGATGCCTATTTTTACCTCGGTGAAATTTTTCTAAAAAGAAATATGCTCGATACAGCACTCGAATTTTATAAAAAAGTTTTGCGTTTGAATCCGTATGAAAAAGGTGACATCATTAAAAAAACAAAAGAACGCATTAAAGAAATCGAGGAGAAACAATGAAAAGAATCATCTTCATGATCGTCGCTTGTGTTATGATGTCCTGTACCACGAGGCAGGCGCTACCGCCGCTTTCAGCACCGGATGAATTCGAACGGGCGATGGCCTATTTTGAAAACAAAAAGTACGACAGCGCTATCCAGGCATTCGAGAGAATAATCTTTTATCACCCAACATCAGAATATGTCGACGATGCCCAGTATTGGCTCGGCAGGTCATATTTTGAAAAGAATGACTACACGCAGGCGGTTGCTGAATTTGACTACCTCTTGAGAAACTTTTCAAATTCAATCTTTTCAGAAGAAACGTACCTCTATCGAGCAAAATCGTACTTCTTCAATGCACCGAGTTATGATAGAGATCAAACAGGCCTCATAGCAGCCCTGAGCTCACTCAATGAATTTCTCACGCTCTATCCGAATTCAGAACATACCGATGAGATAAAAGAATTAATACTCGAGGGAAGGAATCGTCTCGCAAAGAAAGAAATTGAGAATGGAAAACTTTACATAAAACTAAAAAAATCTGATGCCGCACTCTTATATTTCGACTATGTGCTCGAAATATATCCAGAGACCAACGTCGCAAATGAAGCCAGGTTTTACACTGCACAGATATATGAAAAAACGGGGAAAATTGACGAAGCACTAACACTCTACAGAGAACTCCTCGAGGATAATCACTGGAAAGAAAGAGCAGAGAAGAGAATTAAAGAGATAGAAAAAGACAGTGACGAGTCAGACGTTGGTGAAATCCAATAAAAATTCCCGAATCGGTATTTTTGGTGGACTCTTTGATCCACCGCACATTGCGCACTGCATTATTGCCCAGTGGGTACTAGAAGAATGCAATCTTAATAAGATAATTTTTGTGCCGGCAGCCAATCCACCACACAAATCGAAATATTCATCATACTATATACGATATGAATTGACTGCTCTCGCAATCAGGGATAATGGCAAATTTGTGATCAGTGATATTGAAAAAAAGATACGTGGCAAAACCTATACGATAGACGTAATAAAAAAACTGAAGCAGAATGTGCACGGATCATTATACCTCATCATTGGGAGCGACCAGTGGCAGGAGATCGAGACGTGGAAACGTCCTGCTGAGCTCCTGCACGAATGTAAAATAATTGTCGTTCCCAGACCTTGGTACCCAATCAAAAAGACAGGACGATTCTATAAAAAAATTCTCATCAGTCGTACACCACTCATTGATATTTCATCGACTGTCATAAGAAAAAGAATCCAAAAAAACTGTGATATTACCTATTTAGTACCCCAACAAGTACTGACCTACATCCGTACAAAACATTTGTATCGGTAACTCTACGAGGCTTGGCCTCGTAGATTATGCGTAATGATAGCCCCTTGACAAGAAAAAAATTTTCTCGTAAGATATAGGAGAAGGTCATAATTGAAATGGTGAGATTATTGTACACAAAAGCTTAGTTTGAAGAATAAAAAGGAGGGAGACAGGTGGCACAGTATCGATACGTTCATCACCTATTGTGTTTAACTTTCCTTGTTTTAGGAACACAGATACTGTACTGCTCTAAAGAAGAACAGCCTGAACCAACATATCCTCTCTCATAGCAATACCTGCCATTTCCTGGAGCCCAGATGGCTCAACAATTGCTATTAGCTATACGCCATTAATCTGGGATAGTATCTATAATGAGTATACAGGTATTGACGATTCGATGGGACTGTGGTTCATTGAACCAGACGGCAGTAATCTCACCATGTTCTTGCAGGGCTTTTTTAGCTCGCTTGACTGGCATCCAAATGGAGAAACGATCATCGTTCCAGGTCATGTCATTGATGTAATCGATACGACGGTCAGCGACCTCTACATAGGTGCATATCCTCGTTATAATCCAGACGGAAGCAAAATTTCTTATACGATTTACGCGGGTGATTCCATGGGGCTCTGGATAGTAAACAGCGATGGTTCTGAGGCACACCGCATTGCGATCAACACTGAGAAGGCAGATTGGGCACCGAATGGACGGGAACTGGTCTATGTGCGTTATCCTCATGATCCATCGCCGCTCGTAATTGCTGATACCAATGGTACAGTTACATTTGACATCCCTCTTCCTGAGACAAACTCAGGTACGCCTTTACGATCGCCAGCTTCGTTTTCACCGGATGGAGAAAAGATTCTGTTCGACTATCAGATTATTATCGGTGATTTCCAATCTGATGAGATGCTCCTCTCTGACTGGCAGATTTATGTGATTAATCGTGATGGTACTGGTCTCGAGCAATTAACTGAAGATGGCGGGCTATTTCCAGTATGGAGTCCTAATGGACAACAGATTGCATACGTGAAATATAGTTATTGGGGTAGTGAGGAAGATGGCGATGGTCAGTTATGGGTGATGAATGCAGACGGTTCTGGTAAGAAACAATTGACCTTTGTGCGAAATTAATCCTACGAGGCTTGGCCTCGTAATGGGGTTCGGATCTTTATTGCTTTGGGAATGAGTGATACGGTAACATCTTGCGCCTTTTCTACTTCACCATCGACATCAGTGAGGTAGAGTTTGTCGCCCTTAATCCTCAATTCTCGTCCCTGGTAGTGATAGACATTTTTATATTGTAAATGGTCTGCCCGGTACACTTTTCCGAGGACATGGATTAAAAATTTGAAGATATTGGTATCCTTCACATAGAGAATCTCGAAGAGTCCGTCATCAGTTTTTGCCATCGGCGCGATGTGCATGTCACCGCCAAAAAACTGTCCGTTTGCCACGCCGACGATTGGTATGAACGCATCATCGATAAACTTCTTGTCTATCCAAACCTGTAGTCGCATCGGACGGAAGGTAATGAGTGCGAGGAGACTCGAAAAGAGAAATGTCAATAACCCACCGATTCCCTTAGGAAGCGTATTGGCAATCCTGTCTACATTACCACCCAAACCAGCATCAAAAACATTGGCAAAATAGCGCTTCCACTGTTTCGTAGCAGTCGTGAACGTAATTTCTCCAACATCGATCGACTGTACTCTTCCCTGTTTGAGAATTTCGATGGCTTCTTGCCAGTCATCTGGTATGCCCAGTGTCTTTGCTAAATCGGCTCCAGTACCGAGAGGAATAATGGCGATATCTGGAACACGCTGAGGATCGTGTAAGACTCCGTTCACAATTTCATTCATCGTTCCATCACCACCAACGACGACGATGGTCTGAGCTCCCTGCTTCACTGCTTCCTGGGCAAGATGCGACGCATGCCCTCTTCTCTGAGTGAATTGCCACGTGACATCGAATCCTTCTTTTTCTAAATGTGCTAAAACATCTGGCCAGCTACGTCCGGCTCTGCCGTAGGCAGCATGGGGATTGACAATGGCGTGGAGTCTTTTTTTCTGCGGCATCTGATAAATAGTATCCAAACTCAACCCGGTGTCAATATCTAATCGCTGTAATCAGGGCGAAGCCCTTGCCTTGCATAAATTATTGCGTATAATTAACCATGCCGAAAAAATTTGTCCTGATCGATGCCCATTCAGTAATATTCCGTTCGTATTTTGCCTTCATTAAAAATCCCCTCAAAAACTCAAAAGGAGAGAATACATCAGGCATATTTGGATTCTTGAATACCCTCGAAAAGGTCAAAAAACGGTTCACGACAGACTACATGTGCCTCGCCTTTGATGCACCTGGTAAGACATTTCGAGATGAAGAATTTGAGCAATATAAGGCAAATCGGCCTCCGCCGCCTCCTGACCTTCCCTTTCAGATAGCAAAATCAAAGGAACTCTCTCAGTATCTCGGTATTACACACCTCGAGAGAAAGGGGTATGAAGCCGATGATGTCCTCGCGACCCTTGCTCAGAAATTGAAGAACCAAGGAGAAGTATACATCGTCTCATCTGATAAAGATCTTTTGCAAATGGTTTCTGACAACGTATATATGTATGATGCATATCGAGATCAAATCTATGATAGAAAAAAAGTAATAGAAAAATTCGGTGTACCGCCTGAAAGAATTCCAGATTACCTCGCGCTGACTGGCGATTCGATCGATAATGTACCTGGCGTGCCTGGTATCGGTCCAAAACGGGCGGTCGAAATCATGCAGAAATATGCAACATTTGAGGAGGCGATTAATACAGATAAACGGCTCGTCGTACATAAAGATAGTGCTCAGTTATCACGAAAATTAGTAACCCTTGAGTGCCGGATACCGCTGACAATCCGACCAGATGATCTACACATTCAAAAACCTGATCTCGATAAACTCATGCCACTCTTGCTCGATCTTGAATTCCATTCATACATCAAAGAATTCTCGAGCACCCACGAACCTGCAGTAGCTGTGAAGAGAATAGAAGATCTCTCTCCGATTACATTCGGCAATGCAGTCGGCATCGGTTTCGATGATACGAAAGAGATATATCTCTGTTCAACGCCTGATGAGGTCTACCAGATCGAAACAGATCACGCCGCGACCGTACTCACTGATCGTGAAAAAATCAAGATCGGGCATGACCTGAAGCGCCTCATAAAAAAAACGACCCTGAAATCACCACTATTTGATTGTGGTATTGTCGCCTGGCTCATTGATCCGAGCAAGAGATCGTATTCACTCGAGGATATCGCACTCCAGTTTCTCCGCACCTACCCTCACGTAACACCGGCTCATGTTGCCAGCCTCACCATGAAACTCTATTCTCAACTGAGCGAGAAACTCGACGAGCACGGAGAAAAAACGCTTTATTACGACATCGAAGAGCCACTCATATTTGTCCTTGCGAAAATGGAACAGCGGGGCATCAAAATTGACATACCGTATCTCCACACCATGGGTGAGGAAATCCAAGCAGAAATCCAACAGCGCGAAAAAAATATTTACAAAATTGCTGGAAGAAATTTTAACATCAATTCACCGAAACAGCTCGCTCACATTCTCTTTGAGGAATTAAACTTGAAACCCCTCAAAAAGGGTAAAACTCACTATTCAACGAACGTCGAAGTCTTACAGCAGCTCAGCTCTGTTCATCCGCTGCCGCATGAAATTGTCAATCATCGTGAATTATCAAAGATAAAATCGACCTACATTGACCCACTCATTGCAGCCGCTCAAAAGAACCGTATTCATACAACATTCAATCAAACAGGCACAACAACTGGTCGTCTCTCTTCATCTAATCCGAATATTCAGAACATACCAATCAGGAGTGAGCTCGGAAAGAAAATGAGAAAAGCATTTGTTGCTGAAAAAGGGTTTTTACTCGTATCTGCAGATTATTCTCAGATTGAATTACGCCTCTTAGCTCACATCGCACACGATAAAACTCTGATTCAGGCATTTAAATCAGGTCAGGATATACATCGCCATACTGCTTCACTCGTCTTCGGCATTTCCGAAGAGAGCGTCGACGAGAAACAGCGGAGAATGGCAAAAGTAGTGAACTATGGGCTCATCTATGGCATGAGTAATTATGGACTTGCCCAAGGGCTCGATATACCACAGGAAGAAGCACTACAATTTATCGAATCATACTATACACTCTATGCTGAAGTGGACCACTGGCGTGCACAGGCAATCTCCTCGGCTGAAGAGAAAGGATATGCTGAAACACTATTCAAGAGGAAAAGACCCCTCCCTGATATTCATTCGAGTAATCGAAATATGAGGGAGTTTTCAAAACGGGCAGCAATAAATACGCCAATCCAAGGAACTGCTGCGGATTTAATGAAAATGGCGATGATCGACGTCGAGAGAAGACTCACCACGAACAAATTCAAGAGCGGCTTGCTCCTCTCTATTCATGACGAACTCCTCTTTGAAATTGAAGAAAATCGTATTGAGGAGGCTCAAAAAATGATACGAGAGAGCATGGAAACAGTGATGAAATTGGCTGTTCCTATTGAGGTATCAATCGGCGTCGGTAAAACGTGGGGCGAAGCACACTGAGAGTCCGCTTCTCCATACAATGCTTGACATTTTTCAGAAATTATCTATAATGATAGTCTATGAAGACGAAAGTTCTTAAGAAAAATGAGATTATTCGAAAGTGGTATGTGGTGGATGCCACTGATAAAATTTTAGGGAGGCTCGCCTCGCGCATTGCGCGTATTCTGATAGGTAAAAATAAACCACACTATACACCTCACCTGGATTGTGGTGATTTTGTCGTGGTTGTGAATGCTGATAAGTTTCGGGTTACTGGGAAGAAAATGAAAAATAAGCTTTATTATTCGCATTCTTTTTATCCAGGTGGGCTTAAGACAATTAATCTCGAATTGCTATTGAAGAAACATCCTGAAAGAGCACTGTACCACGCAGTAAGTGGTATGCTCCCCAAAAATAAGCTGAGACAGCGGCGTTTAAAACGCTTAAAGCTCTACACATCAGCTGATCATCCACACACGTCACAATCGCCTGAGAAGATCCAATTAACAGGAAACGAGGAGTAATATCTATGGCTAGAATAGTAACTGGTTCTCGAAAAAGGTC
>LJNI01000057.1 GCA_001303225.1 candidate division TA06 bacterium DG_78
CTGCGCAATCCATTGGTGAACCAGGTACCCAATTAACACTGAGGACATTCCATGGTGGCGGTGTTGCATTACGTATAGCTGAGAGTACATCGAAAAATGCTGAGTTTTCGGGTATTGTTAGTTTCGAAAACCTATCTGCAGCAAAGAGACCTGATGGACTTTTAGTAAGTCTCAATGATAAGGGACGTATGATTATCAAAACTGATGGTAGAAAATCCGGTTATAATATCCCTATTGGTGCAATAATATATCCAAAAACAAAGGATAAAGTCGAGACTGGCGCTATACTCTTTGAATGGGACCCATATTCCATACCAATTGTCTCCTCACAGGGAGGGCTGGTCAAATATTCTGATATCATCTTAGGCGTTACTTTACAAGAAAACTGGGTCGATGAAAGATCAGGCGGTAAGCAGTTTGTTATCGTAGAAGACCGTGTAAGAAAACATCACCCAAAGATTAATATTGTGGATAAAAATTACAAAACACTCAAGAGCTTCTCCATACCAGCTGGAACATATCTCCTCGTGAAAGATGGTGATAAAATAACGCCAGGCACACTCATTGCAAGAATACCCAAAGAGATCGGAAAGAGTAAGGATATCACCGGTGGACTGCCACGCGTTGAAGAACTATTTGAGGCAAAGATTGTAAAAAATCCAGCTATTGTCACTGAAATTGATGGTATTTGTGACGTCGATGAAGAAAAAGGACTATGGAAAGTCACTGTCACTCCAGAGGTCGGTGATGCACGGACCTACAAAATTCCAACAACACGATACCTCAAGGTCCACTCAGGAGAATTCGTACGTGCTGGAGATTCGCTGTGTGAAGGAGCAATTGATCCTCATGATATTCTCAGAATAAAAGGACCAATGGAGACTCAACGGTTCTTAGTTAATGAAATCTTGGAAGTATACAGAATCCAGGATGTTAAAATTGATGATAAACATATTGAGGTTATTGTACGTCAAATGCTTCAGCGAGTGAAGATTGAAGAACCTGGTAACACACCATTTGTTGGTGGTGAAATTGTTGATAAGAGACGGGTCATTGAGGTGAATCAGCAAGCGCTCGTAGAAGGTAAGAAACCTGCTACCTATCGCCCTATTCTCCTCGGTATAACAAGAGCAGCGCTTTCAACCGAATCGTTCTTCTCGGCATCGAGCTTTCAGGAAACAACAAAGGTTCTTGCCGATGCTGCGGTTGAAGGTAAGCTTGATAGACTCGAGGGATTGAAAGAAAATGTTATTGTCGGCCGAATTATTCCTGCTGGTTCTGGATTAGCCGAGTATCGAAAACTCACATTGGAAGAAGAAACAGCAGAAGCCGAAGTAGAGTAAAAATAATTCCGTAATAAAAATCGTTATAAATTGTTCGTGCCCTGACAAACGTCAGGGCACTTTTTCATTCACTGAGTGATTTTTAGAGGAAACTCATAATGAAACCGGTGATAATCGGAACAGAGAAATTATCATCCCAGGGCAAAGGAAGTGCCTCAAATACCGATGCGGCAACTGCTCCAATGATGAGATGGTGCAATGGTAATGTCTCGGGAAGATTATAGAGAATAACTGCGGCAATCAAAGCAGAAGCTAAAAAACCGACACTACCCAGCACGGTTTTTCTCTTAAATAACTTTGGATTCTTAATGTTCTGCCCCAGCACTGCTGCAAATGTATCACCGACAATGATAAATGTACAGGATGCTATGACAATCGGTTTTTTATAGAGTAATGAGGTTACGAAGCACCCAAAAAGAAGATACGTTGCACCACTTAAACGGCTAAATTCGTGACGGCGAAGAAAGGAACCGAAAAAAAGAATAAAGCCCTCTTTAACACCATTAATGTGTAGTCTCAGGTAATCGATTGTAATAACAACAAGAGCCAAAATCAAAAGGAGCAATCTGCCTGATCGTACGGGCGATAAATAATACACAACTGGTATAAAAATTGACCATAAGTTTAGTAATTTTCTGAATACTTCGGCCTTAATTAAAATCGCAACCCCGCTGAGAATTTGTTCGAATTATTGAGTTCCGAATGCGTAATTAAAGCATAATCTAATCTGAAATTTTTATAAAGGAGGCCAATACCCAACGTATAATTTCCATTATACACACCAACGCGTCCGAAGATGAAATTTTTATATGCGTACTCAAAACCCAAATTAACATTAAATCCTTCAACATCGATTGATTTTACAAAATCGCATTCAAGAGTTATCACTGAATTTATCTTTTCTATTGGAATTACCGGTGCTACCCCACATGAAATCTTCGGATAAATGGTTTCTTTCGTTCCATTGCTCCACATAAGTGGAGAGAGAATAAAATCTCGAACAGCAATCCCTATTCTCACATATGGTATATTAAGAAGAAGACCCAGATCTAAACCACCACCAAATCCACTCATCACCGAAAGGTCACGGTAAAATATCTTCACATTTGCTCCATATGATAATGTCTTGTTTCCCTTTGATGCATTAATGTAGAAAACAAAATCCTTTGTGCCAACCGTATCATAGGGTATCGGTTGATTATCGCTACCAGGTTGAGATGTTGTATCTGGCAGTGTGGTGAGTTTTATTTCACCAACAGAAATATACTGTATTCCAGCGCCGAGAGCCATGTTTTCCTTTGGAAGTACGATTGCACCAAAATCATTTTTTACCAGTCCTGCAAAATTCTCAGCGTGCATTAAGAGAACCCCGCGTTCGGTATAAAATGACCCTGCTGGGTTGAAGTATATAACCGAAGCGTCTGAAAACTGGGCAATACCTGTCCCTCCCATTCCACATGCTCTTCCACCTACTCCTAACTCCTGGAATTCACCGGCATACTTTGTTGCCAAGAGAATAACCGGAATAAGCACGAGCTTTACAATACGACACATTTTACACCTGCCTTTATCAATTTATGTAGTCTTGTTGCATGTCCATGCAAAGACTTTACTTTAATATGAAATTCATATTCACCAGGCAGTACCAAGTTATTGTCGTTATCAAGACCATCCCAAACAACGAGATATTCACCAGGTGATCTCCTGAGACCTACAATTAAATCGCGCACTACCTCACCTAACTGATTGACAATAGTAATATTAATCTTTGCTTCTTCAGTAGTATAGATTGCCAACGTTGTACCAGGTCTTTCTTCCGTGAATTCAGAAGGAAAGCAACCCACCACAAAACCGTCAACAGCAATCCAAAGATATTGACCACCCTCCTTTTCAGAAATAAAGACCTGTCCGTACCTGCGCCAAATGGAAATTCCTCGAGGTGAAAAAAATTCCCCTTGACTAGTCCCTGCCCTACCGACTGATATAATATATTTCAGATCATGGTCAAACTTATGAACCTGATTGTTCATCTCATCGGTAACATAAATACTGCCAAAATAATCAATTGCCACATAGAGAAAATTAGCATCTGTAAGACCTAGATCAAAATTATTGACAGAACTGATAAATCTACCATGCGCTGAAAATTTGGTAATTCTCAAACCTCCGTTATCTGTAATAACAACGAAATCGTCCTTATAGTGGTTGTGAGGAGCATCTGCGTCAATGACTTCGATTCCCATGGGATGATACAACTCACCAACTGCTCTACCTTCCATTCCAAACGAAAGAACTGAGGAATCATTAGGATTGTACACATAAACCTTTGAATTATCATAATCAGTAACATAGAGATTATTTTTCGAATCAAAACAGACATCAAACGGCCGACCAGGTAATTGTATTTCTCCGACCTCAAAGACACGACCGTCTCTATACTGTAACTTTACTACGCGCTTATTACCATAGTCAGCAAGGACAATCAGTCCCGCTTCATTTGCCGCAATGCCCTTTGGTTCTGAAAACATTTTTGGACTACCGTATACATTCACATCCATAAGGCCAATATTGTATACAATCTGTCCTACCCCTGAATTAACTGCAAAAACAGAGAGTTCATCATCGTCCTTTTTTGTTTTCGGATCATCCAATTCACGGAGTTTAACTGCTGCGATACCCTGAGGATCATGATAACTATAACCAGGACCTAAAAAGAGCTGTAAGTAGTATTTTGATGATCGATAGAATCCAAGGGTATGCTTGAAGGGTGGCACAGCAAGGGTTTGCGGACTATAATCCAAAAACAGCACAAACAGTAATAGCAACATTCTTATAATTATAGGTATTTTAAGGATTATGTCAAGGGCACCAAAGTCACGAAACTGTGCTTAATTTCAGCATTCTAACAATATACTATTTAATACAATCATATGATGTCATGAACATTTTTGCCGTACAGAATATTGACTTTAGTGTAAAAATCTGTATAATAAGACTGAGAGAAGCAGGGGAAGTCTAAAAAATCTCTACAAATGTATGCATACCAAATAATAAAAATTGGTATTATTTGAATAAGAATTATCACCCAGCACTTCTGGCATAAAGTACTGGGGTAATAGAGATTACAAGGTAGGATTTAAAAAGGAGGATTAAATGGAGATTAAAGGCTATAATATGCCAGACGATTTATATTATCATGAAGAAGATACTTGGGCAAAGGTTGAACAAGATGGCACAGTAAGAGTCGGTATGGATGACTTCTATCAAAAGCAGTCAGGTGATATTACCTATGTCGATCTTCCATTCGAAGGTGATACAGTAAACCAAGGAGAAACATGCGGAAAGCTCCAGTCGTCAAAGTGGGTAGGAAAATTGATCGCGCCAGTTACTGGTGAGATTGTAGAGGTTAATAGCGAGCTTGAGAACGATTCTCGTTTAATAAATAAAGATGCCTATGGCTCAGGATGGATTATGCGAATAAAACCATCAAATCTTGAAGAAGAATTAAAAAATCTTTCTCACGGACCTGATGCATTGAATAAATTTATTGCCGATCATATTGCTAAAGCTGAGAAAGGTACTTCATAGCATAACAGTATGTTCATGCAAATTTTTTTGAAATAAAAAATTTTGGCTTATATAGGAGGACACGATGGACATTAAAGTTCCATATGGCAAGGATGAGATGTTACAGGTAACCTTACCCGAGGAAAATGTAATGAGTATCGTCTATCCAAACAAGGTTGAAGAACAGAACGAAACAGAGATACTGCTCAAAGCAATTGAAAATCCTATACATTCAAAATCATTTACCGACTTTCTCAGCGATGCAAAGGGTGTTCTCTTTATTGCCAATGATGGTACACGGCCAACACCAACCGCCAAGGTCCTCGATATAATTTACGATAAGATCAAGGATAAAAATATTAAGTTCATCATCGCCACAGGCGTACACCGCGGACCAACCCAGGAAGAATTCGATTTTATATTTGGTAAATACTATAACACTTTTAAAGACCGAATACATGTTCACGACAGTAAAAAAGAAGAAGATATGGTTCATATTGGTACTTCGAAGAATGGTACAGAGATGTATGTGAATCGTCTTGGCATGGAAGCACATAAGATTGTAATCATTGGTTCCGTTGAGCCTCATTATTTTGGTGGTTATACTGGTGGTAGAAAATCCTTTTTACCAGGTATTGCCTCACGCAAAACAATTGCGCAAAATCATAAGCACGCGCTGAAGCTCGAGGCACAGGCGCTAGCCCTTGATGGCAATCCAGTACACGAAGATATGATCGACGCCTTAAAGACTATTGCCGATAAAGAGATATTTTCTATTCAGACTGTACTCGATGGTGAAAGAAGGCTTTATGGTGTGACATGTGGTCATATACATGATTCATTTTATGCTGCAATTGATAAGGCAAAAGAAGTCTTCTGTGTAAAAATTCCTGAAAAGGCAGATATCGTAGTGAGTGTTGCGCCTTATCCAATGGACATCGATCTATATCAATCACAAAAAGCACTGGACAATGGAAAACTTGCATTAAAAGAAGGTGGCATATTAATAATGGTATCAAAATGCCGGACGGGAATTGGTGAGCCGACCTTCTTTGAACTACTCTCTTCGAGTGATTCACCGCAAAAAGCACTAGAGACAATTGATAAGGGTTATAAACTGGGTTATCACAAAGCAGCAAAAATGGCAGAAATTGGAACCTGGGCAGAGATGTGGGGTGTTACGGATTTAGAAGATAATGATATGAGCGCTATCTTTATTAAACCTTTTCATGATTTGCAAGAAGCACTAAATAAAGCTATTGAGAAAAAAGGAAAGAATTCAAAAGTTATTTTTTTGATGGACGGAAGTATTACTGTCCCGATGATTGAAAGGAGATAAAATGAAAATAGATTTGGAAAAATTAAAAGAAATTGTAGGCGCAGATAATATTAAAAATGATATTGCTGATTTATACATCTATGGTTCTGACGCGTCAGTACATAAAGGCCTTGCCTCAGTTGTTGTGCGACCCACGACAATAGAACAGGTACAAGCGATCTTGCGTTATGCAAATGCCGAACTCATACCTGTCATAGCACGAGGTTCAGGGTCTGGCATGTCAGGTCAGGTGGTTCCAATAGATAGTGGGATTGTGATGGATTTAAAGAAAATGAACCGCATAATTGAGATACGGCCCGAGGATATGCTCTGCAAAGTTGAACCAGGGGTAGTAGATGATGAATTGAACCGGGCGCTCAAACCTTATGGTCTTTTTTATCCTCCGGCACCGGCATCGAGCAGGGTCGCTACTATTGGTGGAGAAATCGCCAATAATGCCTCTGGCATACGGTCAGTAAAATATGGCGCAACGCGGGATTCGGTCCTCGGTATGAAGGTTGTGCTTGCCAATGGCGATTTGGTCAATCTCGGTTCAAATACGCGTGTAGAAGCATCTGGTTACCAGCTTGACAGGCTCATGGTTGGTTCTGAGGGTACGCTCGGAGTAATTGTAGAAGCAACACTGTTGCTAAAACCGCTGCCGAAATTTCGCTGCCTTGCTAAAGCAAGTTTTAATGAGCTTAAGGATGCGGGTGAGTCTATATCAGAAATAATAGCGACTGGTGCTCAACCTTCTATGCTTGAGTTAATGGATAATATTGCTATTACTGCAGTAAATACAACGCTTAAAATGGGTCTACCTGATGTCGAGGCAATTGTTATGTTTGAAGCCGATGGAAAAGTAAAAGAGGCTGTAGATGCTGAAATGAAATTAATGAAAGAAATTTGTGAAAAACATAACGGCTTTGGGATTGAAATGAGCTATGATGTTGCAGAAAGGACAAAATTATACGCGGGAAGGAAAAAATTGTTTGCTGCATTATCACGATACCAAATGGGTTTGTCGTGTACATCACTGGCTGATGATATGGCAGTTCCGTATTCAAAAATGGCAGAGTGTGCAAGTAAAATCCACGAAATTGCCAAGCGTAATAATGTCGTAATGACTGCTTACGGACACTGTGGTTCAGGATGTATGCATACAAAGATATTAATGGACCCAACAAAGAAGGAGCAGTGGGAAGGTGCAAAACGGGCAGTAGAAGAAGTCTATGATTATGTTCGCTCAGTTGGTGGAACAACTTCTGCCGAACATGGTATTGGTCTCTCTAAAGCACCAGCGTGGAAAAAAGAAAAAGCAGATTCACTCAAGATGCTGAAGGCGATTAAGAAAGCACTCGATCCAAATAATATTCTCAATCCCCATAAAATGCAGGATGCACCCGAGGATTGGGTTACTGCAACTGAATTAAGATATCCAGTAGAATAGGAGAGAACATGGCAGATAAACACTTAAAAGATTGGAAAAATGAGTTAAACATTTGTATAAGGTGTGCCTATTGTTTTGAAGGATGCCCTGTTTTCAAGATTGCTGGCTGGGAGACCGACTCAGCGCGAGGGAAAATCATTCTTGCCTATGGAATACTCACTGGCAATCTTAAACCCTCTCAGTATATTGCTGATAAGATTTTCCAATGTACGTATTGTCGGGATTGTTCTGAGCGATGTTCAGCTAAGGTCTCTGTGGTAGATGTTCTCGCCGCGGCGCGGGCAGACCTTGTCGAGGCTGGTTTTGCATCTGATACACATAAAGGCATGGCAAAGAATGTTGAGGAAACCGGCAATATTTTTGGAGACAAAGAGATAAAAGCACCTGTACAGAAAGGTGAAATACCTGTATATATTGGATGTCAATATCTTGCCCGGCCTAATCAAACAAAAATGTATTTAAAGATCCTTGAAAAACTTGGAGTAAAACCGCTGGTCAAAGATGAAATATGCTGCGGCTATCCTCTACATGCACTTGGATTCAGAAAGGAATTTGCAGAACATAAGAAAAAGTTTTTAGAACTCTTTCCAGAAAAGGAAATCGTAGCCCTCTGCCCTACGTGTGCGGCTTTTATACACGAAGACTATAAGAAAAACGTTAAACACATAACCCAGTTTATACTGGAACACCTCCCGGAAAAAAATCTTGGTCTAAAAGCAACATACCATGACCCCTGTGACCTTTCACGCGTCATGAATATAACTGAAGAGCCGCGAGAAATACTGAAAAAACTTGGCATAGAACTGGTTGAAATGCCACGAAACAGAAAAACATCTCATTGTTGTGGTGGCGGTGGTGGTATACTGATGTCAGATGTTAAATTATCAGATGAAATAGGAATTGTTCGTATTAAACAGGCAATTGAAACAGGTGCTCCGCTTCTCATTACGCCGTGCCCGACATGTGAACAGGTTCTGAAAAAAGCAGCTGCTGTAGTAAGTGAAAAAGGCGACGGTACTATTCAGGTCAAAAACTTAAGCGATATCGTCTGGAAAGCTCTGAAAACGTAAATTATATCTTCATCTTTTTCCCTGTTCCCTCTTGCGGGAGAGGGGTAGATGAAGGGTGGAGTAATAATAGCAAAAAGGGGACGGCACTTGCCGTCCCCTTTGTCTTTCATTGATATCTTTATTCGATCACCATCTTCCTGGTATCCTTGTAATCCTCGGCTTTGAGCTCGTAAAGATATACACCTTTAGAAACAGTCTTACCTGCGTTGTCTTTAAGATCCCAATTCACTGAATAGTAACCTGCTGATTTAGACTCATTAATGAGGTCTCTGACTAACCTACCTGATGCATCATATATCCGAAGCGTCACATGAGTAATACGAGGAACCTGATATCTAATATTAGTCATACCATGTGCTGGATTCGGTGTATTCTGGGACAGGTCAAACCTTGTAGGGATTTGCGCCCCTTCTTCTTCAACACCGGGTACCGCTATTGTGAAGAAATAGGCGTCAGTTGGCATCGCATGTGAAGGTGTGGCAAGATCACTCGCTTTAATCGTAACAAGGACATTTTGTCCAGAATCAAATGGTGCTGGAGGATCATACGTAAGTGTATAATCCCACTCTGGTCCTGTAATCGCGGGTGTTACCTGTACTCCTTCCACAGTCATCACAATAGTAGCTATATCGACACCAGCTCCATCGTCTTTTACATGAACCACGATGTCTGTGTTCGGGTCAGCTCCAGGGTCACCAGGTGGAGGATCATGTTCATCAGTATACGGTGGTGCCCACATATCATCATATGGGTCAAGAGGATCCCTGCCTGCGAACACCTCTGAACCATCATTCTCATCACCGTTATCTGTATCCCGATCATCTGGGTCTGTTCCATAGCCAGCAAATTCCTCCCAGTTTAGGAGCAAATCAAGATCATCATCATCAGTATCCAAATCAATGACATAG
The DNA here is from genome assembly GCA_001303225.1 of candidate division TA06 bacterium DG_78. GTDB lineage: Bacteria > Hydrothermota > Tepidihabitantia > SM23-42 > SM23-42 > DG-78. The sequence goes on from LJNI01000057.1 coordinate 9,657, forward strand.
AGATCATAATCTCCGCCTCCGCTATAACAATCTGAGGCAAAAACAATCTTATCGCCTTGAGGAGACCATTGAGGAGTAACGTGCCAATATTCTTCAGTTGTATCAGCCCACAGACAACCAGTATACCTTCCATCAGTTGATACTACCCAGATGTTCTTATTATCATCATCACTGTCTACAGTCGGTGCATAAACAATCCATCTACCAAACGCTACTGGACTTACTGGCTGCCAATCTACCTCTTGTAAACAGGTATTGCCCTCTGAAAGTATCGTGCGTCTGCCAGTTCCATCAGCATTCACAATATAAATATCTGAATAACTATCTTCGCCTCTATCACCACTATATACGATCTTTTCTCCATCAGGACTCCAGTCAGCTCCTTTTCTGACACTATTACTCGTGTCAATCTCAACAAGAGTAGTAGCAGATGTATCAATTACTAATATATGTCCATCATAATCAGCATCAAGATCAGGTTTAAACAATATCTTACTTCCATCAGGGCTGAATTTTGGCCATTGATTTTCAATACCTACATCAAGGGTCTCAGGACCGGGATAGAGTACATCCATGTCAATATCAGTTCCTGCATCAAGATCAATAACAATGAGATGGTCGTATTCATCATGCTTGCAAACTATTTTCTTTGCATCTGGACTCCATTCAGGAACACCCCTACCATGGCAATATGACGTATCATGAGAAACCATTTCTCTATTACTACCATCAGGGTCCATGATGAAAATATCCGCATTGGTCCAACCACCATGTGTAGTATCTCCATAAGAATTATAAGCAATTTTTTGGCCATCAGGTGACCAACTAGGACGATTAAAACACATATAAGTGTATATTAAACTGTCTGGTAGCGCTACTGGAGCAAGCCCAGTACCATCCTGCTTAATCTTATATATACCCCAGTAATAAAAATTTGGGGGTGCTGAGGATGGGTCTTCTGATTGAAAGGCTATCCATTGGCCATCTGGACTCCAAGAAGGAAATCCCTCTTTTGCAGTACTCGTCGTGATCCGTCTGACTGTTACCTGACGATTGGGCACACCTCCTCTTGTTGTCACCTTTGCAGAAGATACTTCGCCTTGCCCTTTTATCTTTTCAGACTGGGGTTTTTTGTAATTTACCTTCCCAGATTTCGAATATATCTCATTATTTGTAGTAGCGTATAACGTAATTGCAGCGATGATTGCAATCAAACCAAAAACAAAAAGAATTTTCCCTACTTTTGTTCGCATCTCGCCTCCTTCCATTGTGAAATACAAAGATTTTTTTGAATTTTTATTTTATCACCTCCTTTCTTATTTTATTAATTTACCCTATAAACTGAATTCATTTTACAATATTAGACTATTATAATGAGAATAAATAATTTGTCAAGGAAAAGTTATTTACAGTATAAGGTTTATCAAAAAGCCGAGAATAAAAGAACCAGCCCAAAATAAAATCGTAAGCCATGTGGTTGTCTTTTTGCCTATAGCACCTATGAGTAGTGCTATAGAAGTCAGACATATGCCATTAGTTGCAATAGTAAATGCAATTGCATGTCCGAGTGGCAGACCCATATCCATGAGTGGCTTTAATAAGAGTACTTCCTGACCAGAACAAAGGTAGAGGGGTAAACCCACTGTTGTCGCTGCAAAAAGACCCAGGAAACTCGAGTTCATATATTTTGCCACTATTGAAATCGGAAGATATTCCTCTAAGAGTGCTCCCAGAAAAACACCGAGCACCATATACTTCAAGAGATATCGTATCTGATTCCAAGCAATAATAAGTGGAGAATTAGTAGTATCGTGAACCATGCTCGCCCGGGCACAACCCTTACACAAATTTTGGAAGTCTGTGTCTTTTTCTACTTCTTCCCTGCCAACAACCTTTTCGATAAACAATCCTGCCACTATTGCTAAAATAAAAACTGAGATGATCCTAACCAAAGTAAATTTTAAACCAATAACTCCATACGACATAAAGATTATAAATGGACTCAAAATTGGGGTCGCTATGAGAAAAGCAATTGCTGCCCTAATTGGCATTTTGGCTGCCAGCATGCCCCGAACCATAGGGATTGTGGCACATGAACATAGAGGAATAACTGCTCCAAGAGTAGTCGAACCAAGCATATTTGACGGTAAACGCCATCTGCCAGAAAAAAAACGCAAAATATAGCCTGAGAGTATGCATCCACCAATAAAAAATGGGAAAACCCTGAATGAATACAGATAAAGCGTAGGCAGGAAACCCGGCTTTTGTAGAGCAAATGCTGCAGCGCCTTCCCCATATTTGCATATATAACACCAGACAAACAAAGCTAGGGCACCAATCCCTAAAAAAACCATAATCCACCATTTTAATTTCACTGGAAGTGCAAACCTTGAAAATATCTTTCGTAAAAACCTATCAATTGGTTTTATTTTTGTTCCAATCAATGCAAATAATAAAACCAATGCCAATACTATTACCCATGTATAACTAACCGCATCATAGCGCGTAAGACTAGTTACCAAGGGGCAAGCTTCTCCGGTTAACTTTCCCAGTGCCTCACTCGCTTCCATCCGGACTAATGGATCAGGATCATTAAGTGCAATATTGAGCGGCACTGCTGCACGGGTGTCTTCAATATTTCCTAATGCCCGAATAGACGCTACTTTCACGTTTCTATCATCGTCAGTCAAGTGCTTAATTAAATGGTCTACTGCTTTTTCACCCCCTATTACCCCTAAAGCAGCTACTACAGCAAATCTTACGTCTGGATCTTCATCATCTAATAAATTTATTAATGGTTCAACTGCCTTATTGCTTCTTGTAGCGCCCAATGCCCTAGCAACATGTTTATTAATATCTGAACGCTCATCCTTAAGCAATTCTATGAGAGGTTCGACTGTAACCTCACCCATACTTGATAAGGTATGTGTTATTAATCTCTGCTGATATTCATCAGGTTCCTTTAAAGCTTGTATCAGAGGATTTACTGCATTTTCTTCAAGTTTTTCACCATGGGAACTTAATACCAATACCGTGGTAAGACGCACAT
>LJNI01000172.1 GCA_001303225.1 candidate division TA06 bacterium DG_78
TACACCGTTAATAATAAAAGTCCCACGATTTGTCATGAGTGGTAGATCACAGAGATAAATTTCCTGTTCAGTAATGTCGCGTAACTCGCCATTTTCTTCTTTACTTACTAATCTAAAGCTCACTTTGAGAGGCACACTATAGGTGGCTCCCTTTTCGATTGCCTCATTGACACCATACTTTGTTATGCCAAACCGATGTGAATTGTAGACTAGCTGGTAACGGTTATGGATATCAGATACTGGAAATTCCTTTTCAAATATCCTTTTGATTGTTTTCTCCATAAAGTATTTATATGACTCGAGTTGAACCTCAAGTAAATGAGGCATATCAAAGTTTGACTGTCGTTTTGAGAAATCAATAATGTTTCTCATAATTTTCTTCTTATAGTTTTATATACAACTGATTTATAGTGATAATAGTACGTTGTATCATTTGCCAGGTATCCCGCTCATTGCCGAGAACAATACATTCTATGTGGATACAGTAATGGCTTCCTTCCGTCTATTGCAACGGTATCAATCATTTTAACTCGATCGATGCACCAACCTCTTCAAGCTTGCTTTTCATATTCTGTGCTTCTTCTTTAGAAACACCTTCTTTTATAGCACGCGGAAGATTATCGATAATATCTTTTGCCTCTTTTAAACCCAGTCCAGTGAGTTCTCGCAGCACCTTTAAAACCTGGATTTTTTTATCTCCGCATGAGGTCATTGAGATGGTGAATTCGCTTTTCTCTTCGGCTGCTGGTTGGCCAGCTTCACCACGTTGTTGTGCGACTACTTGAACAGGTGCCGCCGCACTAACGCCAAACTTATCTTGCAATGCCTTCACTAATTCAGAAAGTTCGAGAACGGATAGATTTCCGATTTCCTCCACTAAGGTATCAATTCCCTTTTTTGCTTTTGCTGTCATTTTGCCTCCTTATTTTTCATCGCGTCGATAGTGTAGATTATATTTCTCAGTACTCCTTCTAAGACACCAACCAAATTACCGAGAAGATTGAGTGAACTGACGACAAAACTCAATAGTACATCCTTTGACGGTATCTGTGACAGTTTCAATACTGCCTTTGCATCAAAAAATGTTCCTTCAATATAACATCCTTTGATTTTTAAATCTTTAGTTTCTTTTAGAATTTTTGCCAAGACCACAGGGTCATCAAAGGCGATAGCAATACCGGTAGGTCCGATAAATAGTTCACGTAGCGTATTGTCAAATCCCAAGTCTTTCATTGCCAAATAACCCAGGGTATTCTTGAGCACCACGTACACTGCACTATTCTTTTTTAATTCTCTCCTGAGTGTTTCAAGATTTTGCACAGAGAGTCCAGTAAAATCAGTAAAATAAAATGCCTTGCCTGATTTTAATTGCTCTTTCGTAGTCTGAATGTACTCTATGTTCTTTTGTGACGGCATTAGATACCTCCCTTACGCAGTAGATCTGCAAGGTCTTTTTCGTCAATCATTATCGCTGGGCCAATTGTAGAAGAGAGGACGACGGATTTTATATACTTCCCCTTCACTCCCTGGGGTTTTACATTATTTAGGTCCACCCAAAAAGTTATGATATTTTCACGTAATTTTTCTGTCTCAAAAGATGCCCTGCCTACAGGGATATTTATACATCCAGTTTTATCTGATTTAAATTCAACCTTTCCTTTTTTTAATGCTATGACTTGTTTACCGACTTCAAAAGTTACTGTGCCAACTTTTGGCGAAGGCATTAATCCTTTCGGCCCGAGGATTTTACCCAATTTACCGACATCAGCCATTATATCAGGAGTAGCGATGATGACATCAACATCAGTCCATCCCTTTTTTATCTTTTCAACATATTCATCGAATCCTACATAATCAGCACCTGCTTTCTTCGCCTCAACTTCTTTTTCACCTTTCGTCAATACTAATATTTTCTTTTGTTTGCCGGTTCCATGTGGTAGGTTTGAAATTCCCCTTACCTGTTGGTCAGTCTTTTTGGGGTCGATATTTAGTTTCACAGAAAGATCGATAGATTCGTTAAATTTAGCCGTTGACAATTTTTTAACGGTATGTATAGCCTCATCTAAAGTGTAGTTCTTTTTCTCGACGTTGGCTATGAGTTCACGATAACGTTTCGAGTGTTTCATCAATCCTCCACTGTAATACCCATATTTCTTGCGGTGCCTTCGATAATCTTCATAGCCTGTTCAATAGTATCGGTATTCAAATCTTTTATTTTTCTTTCTGCGATTTCTCTGATTTGTGCGTGTGTGACTTTTCCTACTTTATCGCGGTTTGGAACTGCTGAGCCTTTGGCGATTCCTGCAGCCTGTTTGAGGAGTGTCGAGGCTGGTGGGCTTTTCAATATATAGGTGAATGTGCGATCATTGTAGACTGTTATTACTGCGGGAACAATCAGTCCGGCGAGATTTTTTGTTTCAGCATTAAATGCCTTACAGAATTCCATTATATTCACACCATGTTGCCCCAGTGCCGGACCGACAGGTGGTGCTGGAGTTGCACTACCAGCTGGAATTTGTAATTTAATTGTCGCTACTATTTTCTTCGCCATTATCTATATCTCCTTACATACTCTTCAATTGGTGAAAACCCAACTCGATCGGGGTGGTTCGACCGAAGATAACGACCAACACTTTAACCTTCTCACGTTCTGGAAATACTTCTTCAACCGTACCGATGAAGTCGGTAAAAGGACCATCCGTTACAGTTACGCGCTCACCTTTTGTAAATGGTATTTTCGTTACGACCTTATCTTTAGATTCCTCGACCTGTTCTAAGAGATTACGAACTTCCTCATCATCGAGTGGTATCGGTTTAGTTCGAGAACCAAGAAAATGGGTAACTCCTGATATCGAATTGACGAGTCGTAGACATTCATCATTTCCTTCCATTTCAATTACAATATAACCTGGATATAACCTTTTTTCTTCTACTACCTTTTTGCCTTTTCTAATACGCACCAAATTTTCAACTGGTATAATGACGCTACCAAACGAATTTTCTAGGTTTTTTTCATGTGCCACTTTTAAAAGCAATTTTTTTACCTTATGTTCGTGACCGGTGAGAGTATGAACAACAAACCACTGCATAGTCTGCAATCCTTTTTATTTCAAAATTATTCCAAGAACACTAGTAAAAATAGTATCCAGTACGAAGACGATAACAGCAACGATAGCAGAGATAACAATTACGACTATTGTTGAGTTGACCAAATCATTACGCGTTGGCCAGGTGACTTTACGCATCTCGAGATATACTTTTTTTATGTAATTAATTACTTTTTCAAGCACGTTATTCTCTCATTCAGCAGGCCTGGAGGGATTTGAACCCCCAACCCTCCGGTTTGGAGCCGGATGCTCTCCCGTTAGAGCTACAGGCCTATACTAGTAAATTCCAAATTCGAAGCACCAAATCCTAAACAATACCTAAATACAAATAAACAAAATCCTAAAAAAAGATTTAGAACATTGGAATTTTGAAATGCGGATTTGTTTAGGATTTCGAATTTCCGTCTCGTCTCGCACTTCGTCCCGAGACTCAGTATCGAGGGAAGACTCGACGTCGAGAGAGATATTAGTATTTGGCGTAGCGCAGTTCATTTGACTTCCTTGTGGACTGTATGTTTTCGACAAACAGGACAGTATTTCTTCAGTTCAAGCCGCTGTTGCATTTTTTTATTCTTATCAGTCGTATAATTTCTGTTCTTACAATCCTGACACGCAAGACTAATGATGACTCTCATTATTCTATGATTTTAGTAACGACGCCAGCACCAACCGTCTTACCGCCCTCGCGAATCGCAAAACGTAACCCCTGCTCAATCGCCACCGGCCACCGGCGTAATCAACTCTACCTCTAAATTCGCATTGTCACCTGGCATCACCATCTCAACACCCTTCGGCAACTTCGCCACACCCGTCACATCTGTCGTCCGCACATAAAACTGCGGCCGATACCCATTGAAAAACGGCGTATGACGACCACCCTCCTCCTTCTTCAACACGTACACCTCAGCATTAAACTTATGATGCGGATTGATACTCTCCGGCTTCGATACCACCATCCCACGATACACATCCTCCTTATTCACACCACGCAATAATATCCCAACATTGTCACCCGCCTCAGTACTGTCTAACGTCTTCCGAAACATCTCTAAACTCGTCGCCACCGTCTTAAAACGCTTCCCAAAACCAACAATCTCTACCTCCTCACCAGGCGTCAACCGACCTCGCTCCGCTCGTCCCGTCACCACCGTACCACGACCCGTAATCGAAAAAATATCCTCAATCGCTAATAAAAACGGCTTGTCTACCTCACGCTGCGGCGTCGGTATATAACTGTCCACCGCCTCTAATAACTGCCATATCGACGCAAACGCCGGATCATCCACACCACCCTCACACTGCATCGCCTGCAACGCACTACCACGTATCACCGGGATATCATCCCCAGGAAACTCATACTTCGATAGTAACTCCCGCACCTCTAACTCCACTAAATCCAATATCTCCGGATCGGTCACCGCATCCACCTTGTTAATATAAACCACAATCGACGGCACATTCACCTGCCGCGCTAATAATATATGCTCCCGCGTCTGAGGCATCGGACCATCCACCGCACTCACCACTAATACCGCACCATCCATCTGCGCCGCCCCAGTAATCATATTCTTAATGTAATCGGCATGCCCAGGACAATCTATGTGCGCATAATGACGCTTCTCTGTCTCATACTCAACATGCGCAATCGCAATCGTCAAGATCTTCGTCTCATCCCGACGACCCTGCGACTCCGACGCCTTGGCAACCTCATCATACGATATATACCTCGCTAATCCCTTCTTCTCCAAAGCCTTCGTAATCGCCGCGGTCAACGCCGTCTTGCCGTGGTCAACATGACCAATCGTCCCAATGTTCACGTGCGGCTTTGTCCGCTCAAACTTTTCCTTCGCCATAAATCGCCTCCTTACTAATCTATAAATAAGTTAAACATTAATTATATATAAAACTTTGGGGATGTCAACAAGTGATTTCGCAGCTTTTTGGACAGACAACTCTGCGAATATATTTTTGTAAGAGGCAGCCGAATAACATGTTCCTTCAACGTAACAGCGGTTATTATATTCAAAAACCGAATTTTGTCAATACCTAAATAATGGTAATTAGGTTAGGGCGTGGATGCAGGATTGTACCGTTTGAGTTCCAGCCTCTAAACCTTAACCTTTACACTATATTAGTACAGTGTATATACCTACTCCTTAGTTCTCTTATGGCGCCAATATTTTCGGCGTCTCAGCTTTATAAAGATATATATACCGATAATCACAATAATAATTGGCCAATCACGGTAAAAGGAAAATATCGTAATGCCGTAGTTAGATGCCCAAATCCAGATGCCAATGAAAATTAATAAAATTGAAAGGAATACACCGCAACCCATACGCCTTCCTCCTATTTGTTAATTGTTTCTTTTGTTTCGCGTTTCTTTAAAAACGTGTCGCCATAATCACATTTGATATAAATCGTACCTTTACCATTGTTCATAGTTCCTTTTAAGGAGAATTCGCTTTTTTGCTCATCTCTGAGCGGTAGGTCGCTCGATATAGTGCCTTCCTCGGTTTCAATACTCACGCGAGCATCAGTTTGATCATCAAGATAGATCGTTACATCACCACTGCGGGAATGGATGTCAAGGTTGTTTACCTCGGCATAATCAAGTGAAATATCACCTGATATTATATTACCAGTAAAAGAACCTCTCAGGTCTTTGCCTG
>LJNI01000058.1 GCA_001303225.1 candidate division TA06 bacterium DG_78
CTCTCCTGCAAGTACCACAAATAAAAATATTCCTATCTGTTATATTACGACCCAAGTATTTTAAAAATTGGATGGTTAAATCATCAGCCCAATGTAAGTCCTCAAGTAAAATAACGAACTCACCAAGATTTGAGGCGCAGTACCCTATCAATTCTGAGAGCGCCTCAAAATTTCTCAACTTCTCCTGCTTCGGTTCTAAGGATACAAGCTTCGGTAAATTTTTCCTGAGATGGCCATCAGTTAAATCTGGAAAAATTCTGAATAAAACTGCAAGAGGAAGCCGGAGCTTTTTCGTTCGGGATAGGTCAAGCCCTTTTCCAAGATAATTGATTAACTCGCTAAAAATAGCATAAAACGGGTCCAAGGGTCCGGTTTTATCTCTATGAGCATAACCAATAAAACTGTGACTATGTTTTAATTGTGTTACAATCTTAAATTCCCTTAACAACCTGCTCTTACCAATACCCGCATCTCCAGTGATTAAAACAACCTTACCCTCCCCTTTACGCGCCTTCTCATACAATGATGTTAATAACTCCATCTCCTTTTCACGACCCACAAATTTACTACTCATGAGATAACTCTCAAGTGTCTTTTCTGTCTCAAACTCAAACTTTAAACGACTAAGTTTATTTATCTCCCCTATTATCTCATTGGCACGACTAAAACGCGTAGCAGGCTCAAAACTGCATAACTGCACGATTAATCGTTCCAACCTTTTAGGTATACCACGGGCAATCCGTGACAATGGTTTAGAAAAGCGCGCTTGCTGTTGTTGAAGGAGTCTTGTAAAACTTGTCTCATCTTTAACCTTAAACGACTTCTTAGTGAATATCTTATATAGTAATACACCTAAGGAATAGAGGTCTGCACGGTGGTCAACTGCCAAACCTTTTATTATCTCAGGCGCAATATAAGGAAATGTCCCACGAATAATGATTCCACCTCTTATCCGCTGCTCGCCAGCAAGACCAAAATCCATTAATTTGACACACGGAGTATTGTCTACATATTGAATCAGAACATTCCCTGGTTTGATATCATAGTGGATGAGTCCTTTAGAATGAATATATTGCAGTGCACGACAGAGTTGGACAATCCATGAATACATCTTTTTATAAGAAAGCCCTTTTGATGCCTGGAAGATATTTTCACCATCGATATACTCCATAGTAAAGTAGTTTCTTCCATCTTTCAGTATCCCAAAATCATAGACAGCACAGAGGTTCGGATGTTGCAATCCAGCGAGCAGTTTAAATTCTCTTTTGAATCGCTGCATTGTTTCAGAAGAGATCTTCTTCTTGGACAAGATTTTTAAAGCAATAACTTTGTTATTGTTCCCGTCTCGAACCTTGTATACGGTTCCATGAGCACCAGTGCCAAGTTTTCTTAATACTTTGTAGCGCTTATCAATGATTATTCGAGACATATGCTTATTATATATTACTGCTGATTTTTGTCAAGATTACCAAGCATTAAACATAAAAATGTTTTTAATATTTTCTGATATATCTTGATTTTGCTTTATAGACAGATATACTATTAAAGTGAGTAATAAACCCGTACAAATTGATCCAGAACTGGTTCGACAATTTTCTCTGCAAAAACAGCTCTTGAATAATTCTCCATTACCTAAAGGTAAGGCTGGCGTACTCAGTGTGATAGAAAAACTTGGCTATGTGCAGATTGATACGATAAATGTCATTGAACGTTCGCATCACATCGTTCTGTTTACAAGGTGCCCTGACTATAAACAAAAGTATCTCCATGTATTGCAGGCACAGGATAAAAAGATTTTTGAATACTGGGCACATGCTGCTTCTTTTATTCCCATGAAGGATTACCGGTTTTATATAGGGGCAATTGAGAAAAAGCCAAAAGAGGATTCATGGCTTGGTGAGTGGATAAAAGAAAATCATAGCCTCATCAAGAAAGTAAGAAAAAGAATGGAGAGAGAAGGGCCACTCACTGCGGGTGATTTTGCTGATGTGACTGATAGAAAACGCGGGACATGGTGGGATTGGAAGCCTGCAAAAATGGCACTTGAAGTGCTTTTTTGGCAAGGCATATTGATGATTAAAGAAAGAAGAAACTTTCAAAGGGTCTACGATCTTACAGAAAGAGTATTACCCAAAAATTTAGACACTACAAAACCAACTATAGAAGAAGAGAAGGAATTTTTTATAAGACGAGCATTAGGAGCATTAGGTATCGCAACAATAAAAGATATCAATAGCTACATTGGTGTCGGTGGTAAGCTCAATGAGTGGGTAGATAAAATGCTCAAGGCAAAAGAGATTACAGAAATAGAGATTAAAGGAATAAAAAAACCATACTATGTTTTGAGCAAGGATATTCCAGAACTTTTAATGGAAAAGAAAACTTCCGATACACGGGTACACTTCCTCTCCCCTTTTGACAACTCAATAATCCTGAGAGATCGAATCAGTACTCTTTTTGAATTTAACTACAGCCTTGAATGCTATGTACCAAAAAATAAAAGGAAGTATGGCTATTTTTGTTTGCCCATTCTCTGGCACAATCGATTGGTCGGGAGAATCGATCCAAAGGCAGACCGACAGAATAAAATCTTAATTATTAACAATGTACATATCGAAGATAAAAAGGTAATTTCTAAGGGTTTTATACGTGCCTTTGCCCAATCCTTACAAAATTTTAGTCGTTTTCATAGCTGTGAAAAAATTGAATTCAACAAAAAAATATCAACAAAAATCACAAAAACAATTTTAAAACACTATTAGGGTTTAATTAATAGACAGTAAAACTAACTTTATCTGTCTTTTCTCTACCATCAATGAGTATGACCACCTCTAATACATGTTCACCTGGTTCTGCGCTCCATACATATTCGAACGGGTATGTTTTTTTACATAAATCTTCACCGTCGAGTTTAAAGATAATTTCATCTATTTCTGCATTTACATCCACCTTAAATCGAATAGCCTGTGAGGAGTAAGATACTTGAGGGTCAAGTTTAAAAATATCACCATGAGATGGATGGATGATTTCAATATCGTTTATCGCTCTTTTAACGCATTCTCTATCATCGTTCTCGTGATTTATATCACATGTTTCTGCAGGTTCAGTACCTGGTATAAAAATTTCTTCTATGACGCGAGTGCAGGTATTTGACGCAAGTCTGCCTGATTGTGCACAGATTTTCACCTGGACTAATGGAGACGGTTTCTCAAAATCAGCTGGGTACTGATTTCGGTAGAGTTCGATCATGATATCCCTAAAAAGTGGTGCTGCGCCTGATATACCAGAAACACCTTGCATTGGTGAACCTTCAAAATTACCAACCCAGACACCAACGACGTAATCTTTAGTAAAACCGATACACCAATTGTCTCGAAAGTCTTTTGATGTACCAGTTTTCGCAGCACAGGGAAATGGTAAATTCAATGGGTTGTCTTCTCCAAAAGCCTTAATTCGACTCGCATTGTCAGAAAGAATATGGGTTATGACATAGGCTACTTCTTGAGAAAAAACGGTTTTCTCTTCTTTATGGTGGAAGACAACCTCGTGTCCATGTTTGTCAAACATCTTCAAAAGTGGTTCAGGCTTACAGTATTTTCCTTTTAGTACAAAAGTTCGAAACGCATTTGTCATCTCTAAAAGACTCGCTTCTGCTGCACCAAGGCTCAGGGACAGGCCATAGAAACTTATATCCTTATCCAGGCTTTCAAAACCCACTTCTTTTAAGAAATTGTAGAATCTCTGTACTCCCAGTTTCTCTACAAGGTACACAGCCGGAACATTGAACGACGAACCCAATGCTTCTCTTAATCTCGTAGGTCCATGAAATCTGTTTCCATAATTTCGTGGAGCAAAGAGCGTTCCATCTGCAAGTCGAAATTCAAGGAGTGTATCAGGAAGAATATATGATGCCGGAATCCCTTCTGTAAGAGCGAGCGCATAGAGAAATGGTTTAATACTCGAACCAGGTTGTCTGAGAGCAAGACATCCATTCACCTGTCCTGCATGTGCATCAAAGTAATCTTTTGAACCGACCATCGCCAATATCTCACCAGTCTCAACATCCATAACAATGAGTGCAGCTTGGTTTACGTGATATCTCTCTAGTGACGCGAGTGTCGTGTAACCGAGTTTTTCAAGGTCTTCCTGTAGTTTGCTATTGATACTCGTTACTATCTGAGAAATATTGTTCAAATTATGTTTTTCAATTTCCTGTAAGATAAAATCGACAAAATGAGGTGCTCTGAAATTCACGGGTTTCCTGATGAGGTCAGGTGATTCCTTCATTGCAAGTTCAAATCCGAGTGAATCGACTAATTTTTGTTGTACAAAACGGTCCAGAATAGTTCTCTTTTCTGCTTCCACTTTTTCAGGATATCTGCATGGATTTAGCCGAGATGGCGCTCTGGGAATAATAGCGAGAACGCATGATTCACTGAGTGACAATTGGCTCGCAGGTTTGTGAAAGTAGAATCGAGAAGCTGCTTCTGCTCCATAAATTTGATTTCCATATGGTGCTCGGTTTAAATAGATCTCGATAATCTCTTTTTTACTGAGGTGTATATCAATTTTCAACGCATAGATGATTTCAATGAACTTTGTGAAGATATTTCGACGAGAAAAGTTAAGTGCCATTTTTGCTACCTGCATCGTAATGGTTGAACCACCTGACATAATCTTTTGGTTTCGAATATTGTCGTAGAGCGCCCTGAGCAGAGCAAATATATCTATGCCTGGATGAATAGAAAATCGCTTATCCTCTCGTACAATAGTTGTTCTAATCAACCATGGAGAGATTTCTTCAATCGGGACCCAGACGCTCGTTTTGTAATCGCGGGATAATACTTCACGTAGTATTGTACCATCTCGTGCATACACCGTGAGTGAGCAGAAATCATCTGGATACAGTGAGCCCCTGTGTGGTGGAATCGCAAAGAAGATTGCGATTGCAGTGGGAATTATACAGAGAAGATATTTGAGACGTGTCATTTCACTCTATCGTAATGAACTTCTGGATTGTTGATCCAAAAACCTCTGGTGAATACATTTCCTCAGCTTTCGCACTCGGAGCAAGGAACGTGCCACTCGTTGCCGCTCGTACGTAGTATACTTTTGTGTGTTCACCAGGAAATAGGTGTTGTGCAAAGAGTAGTGCTTTATCATCGTAATACTCTTCATGATCAAAACCTCCCCACCAGTGACCCCGCTCTTGCCATTGATCTTCCCAGTACTGTTCTCGTACACCTCTCGATTCAGTTGCAAAAAATGTCTGGACAGGTACAAAACCTGCTGGTAGAGGATCATCGACAACAGCAAAAAGTCTTGTCTCAGGAACAACGACATGAACAATAACCTTGTAGACCTCTCCCTTTTTGAATTTACTTACTTCTCGGTCGTCGAGAGTCAAAATTTCTTTCCACACATAGAATCCTTCATCGAACGCAATGGGATTTTCTTTAAGTGCATAGAACATCCTGAGTGTATAGTAAAGTCTGCCGTCACCCTGTTTTGTAATTCGTATCGGCAAGAGCTTATTTTTCGGTATTGTATCGAGCGGGAATGTATGGCGCTGTGGCGGTTCATTTGTTCTACCCTTGAATAGCTGTTGTACAATCTCTTTTTCATGGAGGATAATACGTGCAGTAAAATCTGGTTCTTCTTTTTCATACTTCTTATAGTATGTCTGGAATGCATCAAAGACAAATGCGTTCTCGTGTGTTGTTGGTTTAGACTTTTTGGTCCGCTCTTGGACAAGCCACCGAATAGTTTGATCCTTATACGGAAAGGGTATATCGAGTTCAGTGAATGTCTGAATGACAAATCCGGTCACCTTTGCGGGCGAAGGGAATGTCCATCCTCGGTTCTCGCTTTCTTCGAAATGTGCGGTTGTCGGTGTCAGTTTTACTTTATTGAAGAGTATCCGTACCATTTCATCTTCAAATCGCTTACCCATAGTGAGCATCCTTCCTGTCTTGAGCAATAGGGTCTTAGCAAAAATAGAGAGCTGTTCACGCTGTTCAAAGAGTCTCGATGCATACGATACTTCTTGGTGTCCCCAGAGTGCAAGAGAATAGAGACAAAATGCTTTTGTTGTGAGTTTTGCGTACACATTGTATGGATATGACCAGTCCACATCTTTCCATCGTAAAACTTCTCTAAGAAACTCAGTGCCTCTCTTGATTACCTCGGGATCGATGTTGTAGCCAGCTTGTTGTGCCCACTTTAACACATACATTGTATAGGCAGAGAGATACGGTGCAGGGACATATCCATCTTTAAAATAGACAAAGCCGCCGCTATAGAGCTGGTATTCAGGTACTTCATCGAGTATTGACTGTACATACGATCTCAATTCTTTTCCAGTGAGTGGTGCGAGCTTGAATTGATTTATAATATCTTCTGCAACAATGAGTGGCAGTATCTGTGATAATCGCTGCTCAAGACAGTAGTAAGGATAGTCGAGGAGATGTTCAATACCGCGTTGCATTCCTGCAAGAATTGAGGATGACAGAACTATCTCGAGGTTTCCTAGATTCTCGTAGATATTTTTGGGCACGATTATACCTTCGAGTGCTGAATCTGTCGTCGACGAGAATGTTGCCACTGCTTCAATAAATGGAGGTAAGATAACCGGTATCCGTAATCTCAATGCGTCCTTCTCTTTTCCCATATGTGCGTTAAAACTAAAAACTGCTCCTCCAGTATCTGTAGCAGTACATGAGAAGAGCACTTCTTTACTTCCATTCGGAGGAAGTATTATTTCTTTCTTAACCTTATCATTGAATGTCAAACCTTCAACAGAGCATTCAACACTCGCTTTTTCTTCTTTATCAGTTCTGTTATGGAGCACAACGCCTGCCAGAAATTCATCACCGACCCGTACAAAACGCGGAATAGAAGGCGTCACAAGAAATGGTAAGTTCACCTGAAATATGGAATCTGCTGAACCGAATTTCGAATCCATAGTCTGGGCAACTGCCATGATCCTGAATTTTGTAAGGTTGTCTGGTAACACAAATTTCGCGATTGCCTTGCCATTTTTATCAGTTCTCATATGTGCCTTGAACAAAACCGTGGCAAGAAATTTTTCTCGATATGAAATGCCATCTCCCTCAAGACCACCACCACCACGTTCTTCACCCTTTTCACCATAGTCGCGTTCTCCTAAGATGTTCAACCGAGATTCGATTGTTTTTACAGAGAGTGGTCTACTTCCGTAGAAGTACGCAAACGGATCAGGTGTCTGGTAATTGATGAGATTCAAAACACCGAGGTCAACAACAAAGAGAGCAACTTCACTGTTTGTAACTGCTTGATTCTTATAATTTTTTACTTCGCAGTATACAGTGACACTATCTCGTGGACGGTAATCAGTTCTATCAGACCATGCCGTCACTTTCAAGTGTTTCTCTTTGGTATCTACCTTCAAATTAACATAACCGATCTTGAACTGTGGTTTACCCAAATCTTCCTGTTTCTCTTCATCCCATGAAAGTTCTTTTACCCTGCCGCGCACAAGTGTGACACATACATATATATTCGGCAGATCAATTAATTCGATAGGAACCTCGATATAGTCTGCATTACCGTGCACTGTTGTCGTGAAGTGGCGCAAGACGAGTTCTCTTTCGATAGTTACGAGACAGCGCGCTGAATCGTATGGAGATTTTACTAAAATCTTTGCAGTATCACCGACACTGTATTGGTCTTTATCAGCAACGAGTTCAACCATATCGTCATCCCGCATCTGCCATCCAGCATATCCCTTGCCTGCCACATAGAAGTAGATTTTGGTTGATGAAAGTCTTCCTTTGCCATCTTTTGTTTGTGCTCGAACATAGTAGTAACCAGGTTCTTCTGGCATGAAATATACAAATGTTGAATCACTGCTGGTGGTTACATCGTGTTTGTCAATCTTCTTCTCAACCATTTCAGAAACCCACTCATACCGGCCACCGAGTCGAGCCTTTTTTATGGACTTCCACTCCTGTTTCACAATTTCTATTTGGACCTTCTTATTCGCAATTTTTTCGCCTGATGGTTTGACGGTTAGGAGTCTGAGGTTAACTGTATCACCGAGTACATAGACATACTGTGGTCTCTTCAACCCAATGAGTACATCTGCGTTGAGAGCGATCCAATTCTGTATTGCAGAAACACTCCTCTGATTCGGCGCAGTAACCGTACCCTCGAGTGTAATAATCGAAGGAGCATAGATATCTTCTTTTGAGAGTTTTACAGAAACCGCATATTCTCCTAGTGTCGTGAGTGTGCCACTTCCAGACCCAAGGAGCTCGACCTCCTGTTCTTCAATATATTCGCCAAATTGATATCCTTCATGTTGTGGATATGACAGGTAGTGGTAATATCTCTGCAAATTCCATGAAACTGGAGCCTCACGCATCGGCATGCCAAAGAGATATTGACCAGTAATCGAACCTTTAAACGTTTCTCCAGCAATAAATGTATCTCTTTCTGCAGTAACAGTAACTTCAAATTCTACAGGTCGGTAAGCCTCGACTCTAAAACTTTGATAAAAACTATAATCTTTCTTCGGCAATATGGTGGTCATGGAGTACACACCGGTCGGCGCTTCATCTGATAATTGAATAATTCTTGAGAACGAACCAAACTGATTAATAGCAATATTTTCATTTATGATTTCTTCATCTCGGGAATTTCTGACTATGAAATTCACATGCGTGACATCAGGTATCACCCACTGTCCTTTTTTCTTTTTTCGTATGATGCCTTTGATGTGGACATTCTCTCCAGAACGGTATAATCCTTTCTCTGTAAAAATAGAGGCACCATATTCTTCAGATCGTATGTACCAGTTGTACGGGATATTAAACCGCCATAGGTCAATACCAAAATTCCATTTATTAGAATATATTGCCTGATCATTGTCCTTTGATACTGTTAACCAGAACTTTGGTTCAGTATATGTCGAATAGGAATACGATTCATATTCATCTTCATAATCATATGATTCAACTTCTTGTCTGATTCGTAAATCTGCCCAGCCTGGTAATTCACAGAGGCCATTATTATCAGTGGATCCTTCCCAGAGTATACGGTTATTTTCATTACGGAATTGAACTTTTGCATTCTTTATTGGTTGCGTGTCATCGAGTGATGTAATCCATACAAGGTTATTCTCTGGCGCATACTTCCATGTCACACCGAGGTCACCAACTTCACAAAACGCCTTTAAATATCGGTAGTCGCCGCCGCTCCATCTATTTTGACCGAGGTTATCGAATTGTATAAAGACGAGTCCGCTCTTTTTGTTTCCGAGAACATCCTTGAGCTCAATCGGTCTTCGTATTGTTTTATTACGAAGATTTTTATAGGTATTCACCTTCCAGTATCGATCAATGATGAAAAATTCTGGTGTCGATGGTACGAACTTTTTATAGGAATAGAAGAGATCACGCGCACTCAAAAAAGGAACCGCATTTTCAATAGAAACGAGCCCTATTTGTAAATAGACACTATCAACATTTATAAAGGTTGCTGGAAATCGTAAATCACGTTTCGCCTCGATTATGTTTATTCCAGTCGGTATTTCAGCATCAGGAATGTAATCACCAACATCGAGTGTGAATCGATACTCTTTATCAATTTCATTTCCATGAATGTCCTTTAATTTTTCCCCAATACGCACCGTATATTTTGTATTCACTTCAAATGGTAAGTAAAGGTGGATTTCAGAACCATCCCAGGTCGCATCATGATATTCTTGAGGTATATCTACTGCTGGTTCGATGCTCAGGTGCTGAATGATATCGCTCACCCTGACCCTATTTGAAAAACATAATTCCAAACCTTCACCGCCGGCAATTGTTTTGGAATAGTTAAGGAGACTTAAATAATTGTACGTGTTAAAACGTAGTATTTTTTCCTGACTCATACCGAGCTCACCGGTTTTGGCCCGAAGGCCCGGCATGAGGTGAACTTCGATTTGAGCCTCTATAGGCAATTGACCAACTGGTTCGAGAACAAGTGTGTTCTTATTCTCCCAATTTTTCAGTGGCCAATCTTTTTTCTCGGTATCCTTGAGGTATCGAACATGAAAACCGATCTCTTTTTTTACAGGACCGAATTTTGGTGTGACTTTACCGCAATATACCCTTGAGGGCATACCTTCAGTTGCAATAATCTTAATTTTGTTACCAACTCTGTTCGGTGCCATTTCTATATTAAATTTAAGATAGATACTCGTTTCTGTATTAATAAACTGGTTATTCTGATATGGTTGGGATGAAAGAAATTTTGGTCGGACGCTCTCAAAAATCCAGGATGTATCCTTTTCTAATCTCATGCCGGTGAGCGATTGAATTTTATCTTTATTGAGTGTAACTATGAACTCGGTTCCTGGCTGTAGAGTATCTGATGGAATGAATGTCAGTGTTCTCGATCCGAGCCAACGGTACTTTCCTCTCAGTGATGGATTAAATTCTAGAGGACCTCTTGTCTCCTCACGTGGTATTGCCTGCAGAGGAACCATTGCCTGATTAAACCCCACCATAATTTTAAATGTCTCGTACACACCTTCTACTGAACCAGCCGGAGAAATGTGGGTGATGTGTAGTGGTATAGTATCTCGTGATACAAAGAACATCTGGCTTGTGATATCAACCTGTTTGTCTGGTTTTTTACATAGTGTTACTAAAAAGGTAAGAATAATAAATATTCCAACACATACTCTTTTCATATACACCTCCTCCTTATTTTCATGCAGTGATTATAATTGCAAATAATAGTGAAGTCAACTAAGCACCTATTATGTGTCCTTACAACCGAGAATAAACTTGAGGAGCTTTTTATCCTCGACCATTAGTTCTGGTTTTTTAAGCCAGCACGAAATCCTATGGGGTCGGTATTTACTCACATTACCCTTTATATTGCAGGTACCAACGACCCTGACGATTCTCGGTAAATCATACATTCGGTCTATAGTACATTTATAATGCTCTGTTATCTCTTTAATATTCTGTCTCACCCAATGTTCAAAAAGCTCTATTTTTCTAGTAATTTTAAGGCGATTATTATCTTTTAGTTTAATATAGGGAAGGAAAAAATAGAGACAGCATCCATTACCAGTTATAGCGATATGTGGTTGTGTAAAGCCATATTTCGTGAACCACGTGCTCGCTTTTTGAGCCGCTTTAATTGCGGATTCGAGTTCCTGTTCTGTTGCTGGTGTTTCTGAAGCCCTGTCAGGATCAATATCCAGGATAACTGCTTGACACCCTATAATATCTTCGCTTCGTGCGCATGAACGCAATCCTTGCTTCCTATCTCGTAAACCGACATAAATATTACGCCTACCATTCCATTGTCGGCATACAGACACGAAACTCTCTTCATCTCTCACGATCCTGCATACAGGATACAGTCCCCTCTTGAGCAGGCGCAATTCACTGACATACGTATGTCGCAGGAGTTTATAGTGGAGCCGAATATCAGATTCGTTAAAAAGAAATTGTTTTCCTCTCATAGTATAACTAAAAAATACATTTTGTGTAATGGCGTAAAATCTGCTGTGCAGCAAATCCAGTCATATAGGCATTGATAGTCTGCCAGTGTGGTTTTTTTGTAAAACAACGTAATGCTTTCCACATTGGTATTTCTGAATAGATATGCTGATCAATAATATTACCCAATGTTTCCAGTGCATCATTGTTGAGTGAAAAGAACTTGCGGGAATAGAAGAGTGTAATGTGCGAGCGTGATGGATGAAATTTCATTCTCTCAGGATAAGAAGAGAGTATCTCTGGTCGTTTAGTGACAAGTGCATCCCTGATCACCTCACCAGCGACCTTCCCACTCATGAGTGCTCCGATTATCCCACCACCAGTTAATGGACAGGTAAATCCTCCAGCATCTCCTGCAAAGAGCACTCCTGGTAGGGCTATGGTTGCTGGACGTGCAGGGTGTGGTATACCACCATAGTGGACTGAGATTTTTTTTGATGGATCGATGCTCAAAGATGCGAGGAAAGTCTCTAATTTTTCTTTGACATTACCAATGCCTCCGAGACCAATTGATGTCTCACAGCCTCTACTAAAAATCCATGCATATCCTGGATGATGTTTCTCATTATTAAAAAAAGCAAAATATTCGTCTTCGAATCGCTCGATCGGAGTGAATTTATATTGAATTGCCGCAATAAAATATTCTGGTATACCAAAAAGTTTTCGTACTGTAGAAGTTGCTCCATCAGCAGCGATAAGGTAGTTGCACATAAAGATTTCACCACTTGAAGTGGTAACTTGCCATTTCTTATTATGTGGGCTGATGCTGACTACTCTCTTGGTGAGTAATACGTGTGCGCCTTTTTTAGTCGCCTTATCGATGAGTTCCTGGTCAAATAGTGTCCTAGTGATACAATAACTCTTTTCTGGATAATAGAGGAATCCTCCATTGGGGAAAAATATTTTTGTGCCTCTCATTCTCTTTACAATCCATTCTCCCTTCTCATCGATACCTAAAAAATCCAAAACATGATGGCTTATGCCTTCGCCACAATGATTTGGATA
>LJNI01000059.1 GCA_001303225.1 candidate division TA06 bacterium DG_78
ACAAAATCTAAACCCGAACAGGCAATTATAAAAATCATTGAGAACGTAAATACTAATTTGAACATATGAACCTCCTGAAAATTTTATTTATGTCACCTAACGGTTTGCGGATAAAAGAAGTTCGTCGATAGGCGCATTTGGGCAAAGCCTTTTACACCGTGCTATGTGTCGTTGCGAGATATAGACTATATTCAATAATATGCCCATTTTTCTCTATAAGCTTTTTTATTTTCAATATCTAAATACTCTAAATAGACATCATCATCTATTGCAGTCCCATCAACACATATAAAATTAGGCTTGATTCTTACGATAACCATTCCTGGTTTTTGCTCCCATCTTTTTATTGCTTCTGGAAACTTGTTTCTAATTATATCAGTATATTTCTTATTTTTTTGAGAAAAAAGATCCCCTAATATCTTCGCGGTTCCTTCTATTTGAACTTTATCTTTACATAATGCAACTTTTGGATTATTCTTTATTTGTTCACATTTTCGAGAATGACCCCAGGTAAAGAAATAGATGTCTAATCCATTATTAGCTATTAGTACATTTCTTGCAATTACCTTATTTTTAAATGATGTTGCCAGCACCATTATTGCATTATCTTTAGTTTCAAGAAAATTAATGAATTTTTCTTTTGTTTTTTCGAAATTTATTTCTTTCTTACTATTTTCTATTTTCATATTTAAGATACTCCTTTATTTCCAATATCATGGGTAATTGTATTATCATATCTTATTTATTCTTAATTAATAATATAACCAATTTTAAAATTACCTCGCAATGGCACATAACGGATAGCGGATAAAAGAAGTTCGGCGATAGCCAATTTGGGCGAAGCGTAGCGAAGCCTTTTATCCGCTGTTAGACGACGGCGAAACATCATTCCTACCATGGTTTATTAGCTTCAGCTGAAACTTTTGGATAAAGGTCATAAATAGCCTTTATTATCGGTTTTAACTCATATCTATCTCCTCTAAAAGTAAGTGTCCAACTTGTAGGATCAAAGTTACGAAGGAAATCTTCTGGATCTATTCCAGCTATCATATCAGATGGGCCTATATTTGAATCAGCAAATCCATGTCTTTTTGAAGAAGTTGCCCATTTTTCTAGCCTTTCATCAAAGTGTTCGAAATGATTCCTAAAGTTCCTAGGTCTTATAGGAGAATCATCTTTAATACTTAAACCTTTTCTTAATTCTTCTCCTCTTTTTTGATACATAGATTTCGGTGGCCAAAAAATTTTGGAGATATTACCCACAGCTACTAAGAAGTTTTGTATTGCATACCATACTAGATCTAAATTATCATTTGCTAATCCTGATTTTATTTGCTCCATAGCAATGATTGCAAAGTTAGATTGTCGTTCAATCTCCCTTTGAAATATTCTTAAAACCATTTTCTCCATTTATAACTCCTCCTTGTTCTTGCTGTCGCCTAATGGACGGGCATATACGACGTTGTGCGACCGAAGGGAGCAATATCCCGAAGGGCAAGGGCGTTAGCCCGTAGCACTTATGCTGTGTCATATACTGTTTTAGCTGATGTAAACTCAACTCCTTTAATTCATAAAATGTCATAATCATCCTCTTTGGCGTCTTCTAAAATTTTTAGAAATTCATCAAATTCTCTTCTTTTTTTGTTAACGATATCTTCCAACAAATCAATTTGTAAATCCTTTAGACCTTTTGGCATGTTAGGATCTAAGTCATACCCTATTAGAAACACATCAATATCCTTTATACTAGGATTATGGTTTTCAATAATGCCTTTATAACCTAAGACCTGACCAATGTGTTCAGCATTCAATTTTACAAATGGTCTTTTGAGCTCTACTAAAACTATATGGTTAATGTCCTGTAAGAACATTTTAACAATTAAATCGAGACAAACCAGACAGGGTTTAACTTTTAACTTTTGTTTAAAACCTTACTCACCGCTGGAACAGACATATCAAATGCGCGTGCGATCTCCGATTTTGTAAACTTATGTTCAATGCCCAACACCGTAATCACTTTATGTCTCATCAAACGTTCCTGCTTGCCTTTTGGTCGCAATAATAAATCCATGTCTAATCCAAAAATTTTATTGACTACCTCTTCAAGAGTCGGTTTAGTTGTTTCATTATCCAATTCAAAATCATGTTCATTAACAACTTCCTTAATAAAATCGTCATCGCCGATGATCCTCTGCTTCACCCCCTTCCAATCAATCGGTCCATCATCACGGGCTAAAACAAAATTCTTATAATGCTGATAAGCCTCTTCACCATCACCAAATTGGCTCAGAATTATAGCTGGTTTTAAGAATTCATTCTTTTCTAAACCAATGTAAATCCGATAACTTGTCCAAACATACTCTGCTGGATCTTTAACCAACCCGGCTTCAACCGCCTGCCGATGAATATAACGAGATAACCACAAACCATAATTATTTGGCTGCACGATCCGATTGTTAAACCGCTCGCCAAAAACATGACCAACCCGCTTTGTCGTGCGATTGTAAAAACGGGCATAATCCCCATGCAAATTCATAACAAAGTCCGAGACAGTATCATTTACATCATGAATAAATAAATGAACATGCCACTTCATTAATGCATAGGCAATCACCTTAATCCCAAAAAACTCCGCATACTTTCGTAATAATTTCACATAACGAGTATAATGGAAATCCCTCTTGAATATCGGATGCCGATCATTACCCCATGCATAAATGTGATGATATAACTTTGCACCTGACACTCGGGGCTTAAAAACCATATAGAAATTCTCCTAAATTCAAGATAAAAGTTAAAAGTTAAACCCTGTCTGACCTGTCGACCCTTTGATCTTCTAAATCGGGTCACTCAATACGCTACTTAACCGCTATTCCATCGGAGATCTCTTCTCCTGACAAGCTTCCTGCCTTGGCTTGAATCACAATGTAATAAATATCTTCGGAAGAGTTATTTCGCCATGTTCGAATGCCATCAGGAGCAACCCGAATCACTGTTCCTTCACCTACATCGATGACTTCATCATCAATTTGGAACTGCCCTCTCCCCTTAATAAAGATATAAAGCTCTTCATGCTCTTGATGCTTATGATAAAAAGGCATGGAAGCTCCCGGTGGGAACTTATTTAGTGAAACTTCCATCCCTGTAAGTTTTAGCTCCCTCTTCAAGAACAACTTACCAGGAAATGAATTAGGAAGGTTCGGATGTTTGAAAGCATATCGGTCTAATTCGGACCAATTTCCCACATGGAACACAGTGAAGTTTCGACCTTCCACTTTGTCCAACTTTTCCCCAGCCATAGTTTATTCTCCTTTCTTAAAGTTAAACCCTGTCTGACCTATCCTATCTGACTCAATCTGCATAATCTGAATCATCTTGTATATTATAACTTATCTTTTCCCATTGACAATAAGACATTAAGGATGGTCTTTCAGTCGCTGATCACTTGTAGATTTTTGGTTCTTCTTCAGCGTTTAAGACCCTCAATACACCTCGTGCCAATGCCTCCATCTCACCCTCACCAGGATACACATAACATTTTTTACACAAGAACCCAATCCATGCCTTTAACCCATCGACAAATCTCTGAGAATGGGCAATGCCTCCAGTAATAATAATCGCATCGATTTCACCTTTGAGTACTACCGCATAGGCACCAACTTCTTTTGCAATCTGATAGATCATTGCATTATAGACAGATTCTGCTTCTCTATCGCCCTGATTAATACGTCTCTCAACTTCTCGAATATCATCAGTGCCCAGATAAGATAAGAGCCCTCCTTCCCTCAGTAACTTTTTCTTGATTTCGTTCAATTGATATTTACCGCTAAAGCAGAGTTCAACCAAGGGCATGGTTGGCAAAGAACCTGTTCTCTGCGTTGAGAATGGGCCATCTTCATTTGCATTTGATGAATCAACTTGTTTTCCTTTTGAGTGTGCCGCAACCGTGATGCCAGTTCCTAAATGAATAATGATAAAGTTACACTTACCATACGATTTTTTTATTTTTTTTGCGGTCTTTTTTGCAACCATGCGGACATTCAATGCGTGACTCAATGCTTTTCTCTTTATCTCTTCCAAACCTGAATATCTTGAGAGCTCCCAGAATTCATCCACTGATACTGGGTCGACAAAATATGCTCTAAGATTCAAGGAATCTGCAATCTCTTTCGCAATCATTACACCCAAGAGTGATGGATGCTCGGATTGATAATCACCAGATTTTATGTCACTGATGAGTTTCTCATTTACTACATAGGTACCACTCGTTAAAGACTTAAAAGGTCCTCCCCGACCAACGACTGCATTCAAAGATTTCAAATCAATTTTTTTCTTGTCCAAGAGTTTCATTATTTTATCTTTTCGGAATTTATACTGGTCAATGATTTTAGGAAATTTCAAAAGCTCATCTGGAGTATGTCTTGTAGTTTCTTCAAAAATCGATTTTTCTCCCCTGAACAAGGCAACCCGGGTCGAACCTGCTCCAGGATTAATCACCAGAACCATGTGTACCATCGAACCTCCTGATATTACTATACCATAAATAATTGATCAAGTCAATTAATTTTAATAAAAATATTGATGAAAAGTTATCAATTAATGGATTACGTTTAAAGTAAAACTAGTGAATAATTTTTGTGATACTTTCTTTCCTGATTTCAAAGTGTCCTATATTAGATTTTAACCTAAATAACGTGTTTTCAATCTTGCCGATAATGCGCATCGTTGGAGTAACAACCATGTCTTCGATACTGTCACCCTCAAAATCTAATGACAAAATATCTAATAGAGGTACTTGAAGGGTACCATATTTTGTATCTATTACTATAGTATCTGGGTGTATGATTTCTCCTGTGAGACGATCATCATTATTAAAAAAAATCGTAAATAAAGGTCTCATTTTATCTGCAGCAGTTAGCCAGTGTTGTTTTATCTCTTTAGACGTACGTGCGATGTCTGAAATTCGTATCTCATCAATCAATCCTGGAAAGTAGTAGGTATATGTATTACATGTTCGGCTAATGATTAAATTGAAATTATTGCCTGCTATCGTTTCAGTACTCGCATCAAAAACATCTGTTTCTTCACCATCCATATAATACCTTACTTTTGAACCATCAAAACTTATGGCCACATACACCCACTTATTGAGGGGGATTATTGTCTTTGAAAACGTCCAGTCAGTTACACTTAAATAGCACTTGAGTTTCCCATCTCGTTCTATTTCCCACAAGTATCCATTTTCGCTCAGGTAATTATTTGCCTTAGAAATAATTGCAAATCGCCGATGTGATACTGCGTTAATTTTAATCCATGCCTCGAGTGTAAGTTTTTTACGAGGCACAAGCTGATAAGACCCAGTCACTTCAATAAAATCATCGACACCATCAAATGATAGACAACCACCGAAGATACCATTATTATTCCATTTTGCACCAAAAATTTGGCCATGATTTTTATTACCACTCATGTCATAGAGGATATTCCCTTGACCTTCGTTAAAGTGCCATAGTGCTAATGTATGTTTATCAACCTCAAATTCAGCCCAGCTAAATGATGTTGAGAAAAGAAGTAAAAGTATGGGTAGATACTTCATCTTTATCTCCTCCACCAAAAGTATAGCTGTAGGAATTCAAATGTCAATGATATTTAACAAATATTCATGATCATTATTGACTAATTTAGAATACTCTATATACTTCACCTATGGCAATATTTTTAATTTTTATGGTGTGTTTTCCTCATACCGGAGTCGTGATTGTCGATGACGTCTGGTTATATGACGCTGCTATTCATAGAACGCATGTATTGAACACCGGTGACATCGTACAAATAACAGGATATAGAGGTGACACGACACAGGTGAGATACCACAATACAGTAGGAACGCTCCTGAAAAGCGTACTCATCGATTTGAGAGATGGTATTTCTGAAGCAAAATTATTTGTGTTTGCACGTGGCTATTATGACTCAGGTGAATACATGAAATCAGCATCGCTCTTTAATATATTTATACAGCACTACGCTCCCTCATCATATCTCTTAGAGGTACTCTACTATTATGGTTTGTCTCTCGAAGAAATTGCCAAATATACTGATAATACTGATACCATCAAGAGTATAATCTATAACGAAAAAAGTAAACAATGGTACTACACTGGTGATGTATACGAAAAAATTGTTGAAAAATTTTCCGAAAGTATTTTTGCACCACAGGCAGCATATCGCCTCATCACTATCTTCCGCACCAAACACCTACCCTGGAATGGCTCTCTGCAAGTGATCCACGAAGAATTAAACATGTGGCAGGAATATATTGTGACGTATGAGAACACCGAGGAACGCGTGTTCGCATTACTCGAAATTGGCTATTTAGAACGTGTTCTTTTCGAAATAACAAAAAATAAGCAGTATAAAAAAGACGCACAAGCAGTATTCGAGGAAATTATGCGTGATTACCCGAATACTATCTATGCTGCGCAAGCAGAAGTGCACCTCGACGAACTCAAAAAAGGCGAAGCCATCTACTTTTACTAACTCCATCACCACAACAATTGTCGGAACAGTGTAGCGAACTAAACAAAATTCACGATACTCAGAAACATATTGCGTATGTCACTCCGTCATTCTGGTAATTACCGGAATGACGGAATATGAATGAATGATTTAATCATTAATTTTTGTTAGGTTAAATCCGCATTGAGTGCAGGTTTCTGTACTGTATTCAATTGGCTCACCGCATCCTGGGCAGTGCCATCTCGTCATCTGCTCTTCGAGCCACTTTTTCTCGCCAACTTCTCGTAGTCTCTCAAGATTTTTATAGGGAAGATTATTATAGCGGCCATTTAATTCCTGATATATGCCGCAATTTTCGATTTTTCCACATTCGTAACAATACATATAGCTATTCTCTTTAAGACATGCAAGTATCTTACATCCTGAACACCAGTCATCAGGTGTCAGATTCTGACAACCCTGACACCGTACTTGTTCCGGACGGCACTTAAAAAATACTCCCATTTTTTTCTGTTTGTCTATTTTCTTATCGACAAAGACACGGTAAATATCGCACGCTCCGCAATAGAGTCCACAACGACCAATTAATCTGCGGAGGATATCGAGTACATTACCATCATGGTGCATATCATGTTTTGACATTTTTAAATCTCTTTAAATCGAGCGGATAATTTTTGACAAAGACTTCATCAAAGTTGTAGATATCTTCAAAATCTTCGATGCTATCCTCTGCTGTTTTCCCTAACATTTTTTCTTTCACCATGTTGAATACAATGTTACCAAAGTCGATCGTTTTTGTAATGCCCCAATGTGCGAAGACCATTTTAGCCATCATGCCGTAGCGCTCTCGTGCTAAATCTCGGATTCCCTCGAGGAGCTGTTGACCAGTAACATGACCACGTATATTTAGTTTTTTTCGTGAATAAAAGAGCGCCTCAAGAACGAAAGCGTAAGCTTCCACAGGATAACGAGGGTCTTTTTTAAGTATCTGCTGCAATGTCTTAATATCATTCACATAATAATTTTATCCTGCGCTATGTATAAGTCAAGAGAATTGTGAGAGATTTCTGAAAAAACCAGAAATCGTGAGAGCGAAGAATACTTTTTCAGAGCTCTCTGTGATTGCAATTGACTATTAAGTAAACTTGCATTATAATGTATATCATGAAGAAGCTCCTCTGGATTCCTATCGGCTTTATTTTGCTACTCTTTGTCATCTTCATACTCGCCGGAACACCACTTATTTTGAACATCATCAAAGGAAAACTTGAGACCACACTAGAAAGTAACATTGGTAAACCAGTACATATAGGTTCCCTGAAAGGAAATCTCTTCTATGCAGTATCAATAGATAAATTCGAAATAGCAGATATTGTAGCTGTTGACCGAGTTAAAGTATCATACAGTATTTTACAATTGATATATAAAAAGATTGATATACATTCTATTATCATCGATGGACTTTTTATCGACATGAATCGTATTGAAACTTTAACAAAAAATATACCATCAACAAAAAAGGAAAAGTCTGAAAAGGAAACCAAGATTCCATTTGTCATACATATTAGAGAACTATCAATACAAAACAGCAATCTCTTAAGTACGTTGAATAACCAGAACATGACACTTTCCGTAGCGCTACAAGGTTCACTGTTTCCTGATGTTTTTGTAATCGATAGCCTCATGCTCAAAACTCGCGAATCGAACATCTCTGTCCATGGTCGTATCCCCTTAAAAGAAGGCACAAATCTTAGTCTCGTCTACAATCTTACTATTTTATGTGATGAGTTTAATATTGAGGGGTTAACTGGCATGATGAACGGTTCAGGTGAAATTACTGGAAGCACCTCATCACCCAGGATTGTAAGCACACTGAATTTTGATATCGATTATCAAAAAACTGATGTGTACGGTCACATTGCATGTGATTGGCAATTACCAAATTTCGATGACCTCAACTGTACAGTTACAGCTACTGCACAAACTGCACTACTCACCAGAACACGCGGGGAAAAAGATAGGTGGGATGTAACCCTACGTGCGAAAGGGAAAAAGTTCCTCTGTGATATATCATCCCAGTATGGATATGCCACCCTCCAGGGCGTGTATGGAGGCGACATGGAGAATCCTGAATTTGACGGAAAACTCACTGGTGCATTAACCTATGCTGAATTTAAATCCACGATTCAGGGAAATATTTTGTATAACAACAAGACACTCGATGTAAAGCGGATTCGCATGAGTAATGATGAGCTATTGATTCAAGTAAATGCATCGGTGATCGTAAAAGACCCAGCTACTATCACTGCAGATATCTTATTATCGTGTACTGACATAGGTGTTATTAATACTTTCATCGAAAACCCGCTGCCCATTACAGGAAAATTCAACGTCTCTACAAAAATGAGCGGGAAACTCGCTAATCCTGATGTCGTGAGCACGGTCACACTGGAAGATGTAAATCTCTATAATGAACAGATTGAAAGCGGTACGGTACTCATCACGTTGAAAAATCATACTGTTAATATCGAGCGGGGATTGCTGCACAGTGCACGTGGTATTATCAATGTAACTGGTATGTATAATGTAAAAACCAGCATGTTCAGTACTCATCTATACAGCGATGAAGTAACGTTTTCATCTCCTGAAGTATTTGGTACAGATACTTTTCCCTTAAGTGGTCATATGAGTTTTGATGTAGAGTTCTATGGCAATCCCCTCAATCCAGATGGCAGAGGCAGAGTAGTGTTTCACGACTTCACCTATGATACCTTGATGTTCGACACCTATGAACTCGATTTTACGTTCACAGACAATACTGCTCACTTCAACGTGCTCAATGACAAAGAGAATGTCCATTTCGATGCCCAGATCATGGTTCAGCAACCTTACTTTTTCACTGCACTCATCACCCTCGATCACTTCGATCTCGGAGATTTTATTCCCTCAGATTCTGCTTATATTACTGCCCAGGTTTCTGTTGAGGGCAGAACAGATGAGATAGAGAGTATCTCTGGCAACATCCAGATCGAAACCTTGTACGTTGCAGCGAGAGAGCATGAGCTCTCAAATGCCGAAAGAATAGCAATTGATATTGGCAATGGGCTCATCGATATCCGTTCGTGTGTCATGAAGTTACACAGTGATAGCATATCGCTTCATGGTACGATTCCATTAAGTCAGACGCAGGGAAACTTCGATCTCACCTGCCAATCATCCAGGATCGACATTACTCGAATCGCCGCACTCCTACCCCAAGCTCTGGAAATTACAGGATATTTTACGGTCGACATGAGCATCACAGGAAAACCGAGCACACCAGAGATTAACGGTTTTGTGACCTTTGAATCTGTTAAGTACGCTATGCCAGATATTATCATCGATTCAGTGTATGGCACAGTAAAATTTAGAAACCGCGCAGTCACGATCGATAATCTCAAGGGAAAAATAAATAAGGGAACATTCAAGAGCAGTGGTTCTCTTACTGTATCGAACGGTGATGTTTCTACCCTAGATATTATGCTATCATTGGATGCTATTGATTTTAATCATAAAGAATTCGGCTCAGTCGTCCTCTCGAGTGATATCAAAGCGACCGGTAAGAAAGATTCAATAAGAGTGACTGGTGAGGTAACGATTGACAAGGCAGTGTATGGTGCGCCGTTCAATATGCAAACAATTGTCAAATTACTCACCTCGGCAAATCGTCCACCTCCTGAACAAGGAAAAATCTTGAAACAGACCTACTGCGACATTGGCATCTCAACGCCACATGGCGCGAAGATTGCGAATAATGTCGCTCATGTAGAGATTGATATGGATTTGCAACTCAAAGGGTATCTCTCTCAATTGAATGTATACGGAACTGCCAGCACATTAAAAAAAGGTTATGTGCAATACCTTAATAAGAAGTTTGATATTGTACATGCAGTAATCGCATTTGATAACCCCTATAAGATAGATCCTGTACTGGACCTCGAAGCATTGCATTTCATATCATCTGAAAAGGACACTTATGAAATTCAAATGCACCTCTCTGGAACAGTCGAGAAGTGGTCTCTCTCTTTAACCTCTTTTCCTACACTTCCTGAACAGGATATCATCAGCCTCTTGTTAATAGGAAAGAGACGGCCGAGCAAAGAGATTTTCACCGAACTACAAGATATCGACCTCAAGGAAACAGCAAAGGAATATGCGACAAGCTTGGTCACAGGTGAAATTGAGAGGCGAGTCGAGAAGACATTGGGATTGGAGGAATTTACTATCACCGGAGATATTCTCGATCCTCGCCGACTGAATATCGGTATCGAGAAGAGATTTGCCAAGAAATTCACATTCGTCTACGGCATGGGTATCGAGTCATGGGAATTGCAGAGAATTGGTCTCAATTACGACATAACAGACAACTTTTCAATATTCACACTCCATGACCAAGAGAATATGAATTCAAGCGTAGATTTTGATATCCACTTTAACCTCAAATGATACTATTGATTCTTCTTGCAATAAGCACAGTTGATTTTAAAGTCGAAACGATAACACTGCGTGGAAATGAATATTTAAAAGATGGTGCCATTAAGGCTGTCATGCTCACGAAACCACCGAGCCTCTTTCGCCGAGGCACATTCGTGCCCGCACTATTTGATGGTGATATAACTGCTATTCAGAATCTGTATAGTCACCATGGTTTTCTCGAAACCACGGTCGATCATGAATTTACATTCGATAGCGTCAAAAAGAAAATCGACATCGCCATAGATATAAATGAGGGAACCCAGACATTCATCAGAGAAGCCGTATTTATAGGAAATACAGTATTCTCAGACAGTTTTTTGCGTGGGAAAATAACAATACAGCCAGGAGCGTATTTCGATAGGCGAAACATCGAAGTCGATACCTATATTATTACCTCACTGTATGATGATAAGGGCTATACCGATGTAAACGTTCATGCTGAATATGAGATTGAACATGACAAAGCGACAGTGGTGTACACTTTCACAGAGGCAGAGCAGCAGTTTATTAAAACTATAGAACTCATCGGCTTAGAGAGGACACGCGAAGATATTGTACGCAGAGTTATTAGTCTACAGCCAAATGATACGCTCCGCTATGCAAACATACTGAAGAGTCAACGAAGGTTGTACAACCTCGGAGTTTTTCAGTCAATAAGGATAAAGACGGTAATCGCAGATGAACCAAATTTTAAAATTGTGCAATTCAATCTCAAAGAAAAAGACCCAATAATTATAAATGTACGAATCGGCTACGGAACACAAGATTATCTGAGGCTCGGTGCTGGTATTACACATCTCAATATACTGGGTCGTGCATGGTCTGGTAATGTCCAGGGTAAATTGAGTTTTGCTGAGTATCGATTAGATGCGCAAGTAACGTTTCCACGATTTCTCGTGATTCCAATAAAAACAACACTCGGCACGTTTTATCAATTCAAAAAAGAGATCGGATTCAATACGCGCACATTCGGTGGGTATATTGCAACCCATCTTACTGTACTGAACGGTAATTTATCAACAAAATATGACATAAAAAATGTACGAACATATTTCCTCGATTATGACAGCGTTGATAATGATTGGCTCCATGGTCTCACGATAAATTGGCTTCAAGATAGACGGAATGATCCGCTCTTGCCGCGAACCGGTTACTATGTAAATATCAACCTCGAAACGAGTGGCATCATTATGCCATCAGATATCAGTTACATACGTCCAACATGTGAATATCGATCATTCAAACCGGTACTCTCTTTCGTTGCAGCTTCTTATTTTCGAATTGGTTATGTTCGTGCGATTGGGCCATCAGCCGATGTCCCTGTGTATAAGCGGTTCTACTGTGGTGGAACAACATCGGTGAGAGGATATTCAGAATGGATGATCGGCCCAGTCGATGAACTTGGAAATCCGCGTGGTGGAAACGTCCTTTTTGAAGTCTCGACAGAGATGCGCTTTCCAATCTATAAAATTATAGGCGGGGTGATCTT
>LJNI01000060.1 GCA_001303225.1 candidate division TA06 bacterium DG_78
CTTTTATCGAGACAAGATGTTCATCGTACCGATTGAGAAAGAAGAATACGTTCTCAAGCCGATGAATTGTCCGGGTCATATTCTCATCTATAAATCAAAGGTCAGGAGCTACAAGGATCTCCCCATTAAATTGGCAGAGATCGGCACCGTGTATCGCAATGAATTATCTGGCACGCTCCATGGTCTTTTGCGTGTGAGGTCGATCACTATCGATGATGCCCATATTTTTTGTCAGCCGAGTCAGATTGAGGATGAACTCAGTAAGGTCTTGGGATTGGCAATAAAGATGCTGAATAAATTCGGTTTTGAAAAGTTTCGGGTCGATCTATCAGTACGAGACCCTCATAATAAAGGTAAATACATGGGCAGTGATGAAGAGTGGGACAGGGCTGAACAGGGTCTGATTTCAGCCTTGAAGAGAATTAATTTGGATGCGAAACGGATGGAAGGCGAAGCAGTATTCTATGGACCTAAGATCGATATAAAATTACTCGATGCCCTGGGTCGAGAATGGCAGGCAACCACGATACAATTTGACTTTAATTTACCGAAACGCTTTGATATCACCTACATGGACCGTGATGGTATGCGCAAAGAGGTTGTGGTGATCCATCGGGCAATCTATGGATCGTTAGAGCGTTTTATCGGTTGCCTCATAGAGCACTATAGTGGTGCATTTCCTCTGTGGTTGGCACCGGTTCAGCTAGTGGTTATGCCGATTACGAACAAGGAAAACGAATACGCAGAAGAGGTGTACACCGCTTGCCTCAGGCAGGGATTCAGGGTAGAGCTCAATGAGAAATCTGATAAGATAGGTGCCCGCATCAGGGATGCAGAAGTACAGAAAATCCCTTACAGTCTCGTTGTTGGCAAGAAAGAGGTTGAGCAAGAGACAGTTTCTGTCAGGAAACGGGGTCGAGTCACGATTGGAGTCATGAGATTAGATGAATTTTTTGAAATGATAAAAAAAGAACTAGGAGGTGAAAATTAAGCAGCTACCAAGGATCAACTACCAAATTAGAGAAAAAACAATAAAACTTATCGATGAGAAAGGCGATATGATTGGTGAATGTCATATTGGAGAAGCCAGGCGTCTGGCACGAGAGCGAAAGCTCGACCTGGTTGAAGTGGCGCCAAATGCCAGACCCCCAGTGGTAAAGCTGATGAATTTTGGACGCTATCTCTATGAGAAAAAAAGGCAGGAGCGCGAATCGCGTAAACATCAGCACCGTACTGAGGTCCGGGAGATGCGTATGACGCTCAAGATAAGTGAACACGACTACCAGGTCAAACTGGCGAAGATTAAAGAATTTCTCATGGATGGAGATCGGGTTAAGGTGAGGCTACGCTTGAGAGGAAGAGAAAACTTACATGCTGATCTGGCAATGAAGATTTTTGATCGGTTGATTGTAGATCTGAAGGATATAGCTAAGGAAGAAAGTGAGCCGAAGCAAGAAGAGAGTATTATCCAAGTAGCATTTCTTCCTGAAAAGAAGAAAGGATAGATATATGGCTAAACAGAAGACAAAAAGAGGCTGGGCAAAGCGGGTTAAGAAGAGAAAAAGTGGTACAATCACGAGATGGAAGGCGGGAAAGAGGCATTTTTTACAGTCAAAATCAAAGAAACGAAAACGGAGACTTCGCCAGCCGACTACCGTATCAAAGGCAGATAAGAAGCGTGTAAAGAGGTTAATCTAGGGAGAGTGCTGGAAAAGTAGTAAAAATGTTGACAGTAGTTTCAAAATGATTATAATTTCAATAGTGAGAAAGGAGATCCACAATGCCTAGGACGAAGAATGTTCCGTACACGAGGAAGAGACGGAAAAAATGGTTAAAAGCGGCAAAAGGCTACTGGGGTGCCAAACACCGGCTCTATAAGACTGCTCGTTTAGCAGTTATGAAGGCATGGTTATCAGCATATCGGGAGCGGAAGCGGAAGAAGAGGGTTTTTCGTACACTATGGATTACTCGCATCAATGCCGCGCTACAAAATCATGGTATCAAGTACTCTCAGTTTATCTATAGGTTAAAGAAACATAATATCCAGTTGGACCGAAAGACATTAGCAGCACTGTGCTATGAACATCCTGAGGAGTTCAATGTATTGGTTCAACTCTGTAAGACACAAGAGGAAACTAAATGAGAGATCGACTCCTTACATTAGAGAATGAAATACGATCTTCATTAGAACAGAGCAGTGATCAAGATTCATTGGAGGCATTGCGCATTAAGTATTTAGGCCGTAAGGGACTGATTAATCAGCTCATTAAAGAGATCGCGCACCTCTCGACTGAAGAACGAAAGGTGTATGGAAACAAAATTAATCAGTTGAAACAAAAGTTGAGCAGTGAATTAAACAGTCGTTTTGAGCGTTTCAAAGAAAAGAGCGAGGCGACATTTGAACCACTCTTACCTGGAAAAGTTCCGCATATTGGACACTTTCATCCGCTCTCAAAGACCTTTTCTGAAATTGTGACCTTTTTCAAGAATTATGGCTTCACTGTTGAAACCGGACCAGAAATTGAACATGATTGGTACAATTTTGGTGCACTGAATATGGCAAAAGACCATCCGGCTCGCGATATGTTTTCTGTTTTTTATATTAAAGAAGATTTAATGTTGAGAAGTCATACCTCTCCAGTGCAAATAAGGGTTATGGAAAAACAGAAACCACCAATAAAAATAATATGTCCTGGACGGTGCTATCGATATGATGCATTTGATGCCAGTCATGCGCCGGTCTTTCACCAGGTAGAAGTATTATATGTTGATGAAGGTGTATCTTTTGGTGAATTGAAGTGGATATTAAGTGAATTTGTCAAACGTATTTTCGGTCCGAAAACGAAATATGAAATAAGACCTTCATTCTTTCCATTCACTGAACCGTCTGGTGAGCTGGCAATCAGTTGCACTGTCTGTGGTGGTGAAGGTTGTTCAGTATGTGGAAATAGTGGATGGCTTGAGTTGTTAGGGTGTGGCATGGTTCATCCGCAGGTTTTGAAAAATGTAAAGATTTCACCGAAGACATATTCAGGTTACGCTGTGGGGATGGGTGTTGAGAGGGTCGCGATGGTGAAGTATGTTATTGATGATATTCGGGTATTCTATAATAATGATATGAGATTTTTGGAGCAATTCTAATAAAAATGATTACAAAGATTTTAAAAAAGATTACACAGATTATTTATCACCGTAATCATTATTTTTATCACTGTCATCGAATCCCGAACGATAGTGAGGGATCATGTTAGTCTCGCTTAAGTGGCTTGAAGAAATTTTAGGTAAAAAATTAGGAGTTAGCCGACTAAAGAGAATTTCTCTCAATCTCGGACTCGAGGTAGAGGATGAGCTCAGCTTTGCACCAGACGGTATTATAATCGGCAGGATTGAGGAGTGTCCAACCCATCCTAAACAGAAAAATCTACGTATCCTTAGAATAAGAACACACACCACGGTTCAGATTGTTACTGCTGCGAAAAATATAAAAGAAGGTGATTTAGTGCTCGTCGGACCTGCGGGAATTGAATTTAATGGTCAGAAAATTCTCAAAAAAGAGTTTAGTGGTGTCGTGTCTGAGGGTATACTCATTAGTGAACAAGAGTTGGGTTTAACTGATACCTCGACAGGAGTTATTGTGCTGGAACATGGTAGACCAGGAAGTGCATTCCAAGATGTTTTTGATAATGTTGTTCTCGATATAGGTGCAACACCCAACCGACCAGATTGGCTCTCTGTGAATGGTATTGCCCGTGAAATAGCAATTGGGTTCGGAATTGACTATAGAGAAAAAGAGAATTTTGATGAATTGAAACATTATAATCGCCCTATTGCTTTCAAACTGAGAGTGACAGATATAAAAGGATGTCCACGCTACACCGCACGGTTATTTGAGGATGTAGTAGTTCATGAGTCTCCTTTCTGGATGAAATGGCGTTTACATTGCATGGGCATGAAGGGTATTAATAATGTTGTCGATAGTACAAACATCATGATGTTCTATACTGGTCAGCCGCTCCATCCCTTTGATGCTGACTTGATCAAAGGTGGTATACTTGTACGCAGAGCCCATGCTGGAGAGCAATTTATAACGCTCGAAGGTACGACACTCAAACTCCAGAAAGACGATCTCGCGATTGCTGATAGAGAGGGCGTGATAGCACTTGCTGGTATTGTAGGAGCACGTCGAGGCCAGATTTCTCAGACTACTACGCGAGTAGTGTTAGAGAGTGCTTATTTTAACCCTCATCGTATTGGACATACAGCACGGCGCTTAGGTATCATGACCGAAGCCTCAATACGATTCGAGCGTGGTGGAGATATAAGAGCAGTAGATAGAACTTCGTTCGAGAGTGGGAAACTTTTTACACAATATTCTGGCGCAAAGGAAATTGGGTTTGTTGTCTGTGGAAGCAAGGGAAGAACCAAGCGTGTTACATTTTCAACATCACGGATGAATAACATTCTCTCAATACAGCTCAGTGAGCGTGAAGTTAAGTCTCTTCTCAGTAAAGTGGGGATTGAGGCACGCGGCTCAAAGATCATTACTGCAAAGATTCCGCATTATCGACGCGACCTGCAAATTGAAGAAGATATATATGAAGAAATTGCCCGGGTCTATGGATACATGAATATTCCCCAAAAATCTTCACAACGTTGGGCAGGGAGTGTTGTTGTTGATAGAACCCTCCTGAATGAAGAAAGACTCAAGAGCTACCTTGTTGGTCAAGGATTTAGTGAAGCCTATACACTCTCTCTCTTGTCGAGCAGGCGACTCGCAGATCTGGGTTATGAAAATTTTGTAAAGATAAAAAATCCCTTAAATGAGCGTTTCGACGCGCTACGACCAACGCTCTTCTGTGGATTGCTCGATACTATCAATTATAACATTTCAAAAGGGAATAAGTCGTTGAAATTCTTTGAGATTGGGAATATCTTACTTCCTGAAACACCATATCAACAAAGAAGTGTTGGATTGATAATGGGTGGTGAACGATATCCAAATTTTTGGAGTCAGAAACGTGATAAAATCGATTACTTCGATGCTAAAGGTGCAATTGAAGGTATTCTCCGTTTCTTGCATGTTAAAGATATTGTATTTAAACCAGTAGTTAAAAAGAGCCTGAATCAGGCTGTTTCCATTTGTGCCGCGGGTAGAGAACTTGGTTATCTTGGATGTGTTGACGCGGCACTCTGTAAGGAGGATTATTTCTATATTGAAATGGTGCTCAAGCCAATTTGGTCATTTATGAGTGAACCATTTTACATGCCGTCGGCAAAGTTTCCGGCGAACACACGGGACCTCTCTTTTCTCGTTGACGAGACAATAGAGGTTCCTGATGTGATTGATGCAATTACTAAGGTGAGCGGTCCAGTATTAGAACGGGTTAATCTCTTTGATTATTATAAAGGAAACAATGTCCCTTCAGGGAAAAAAAACCTTGGGTTCCGGCTCTATTTTAGGGCACCGGACCGAACACTCACTGATAAGGAGGTGGATAGTTTTATAAAGAGAATAGCTGGCGATGTTGTCAGAAAATTTAGAGCTGAATTGAGAACAAAGGAGCAAAATTGGACGAATTGAGTAAACTTGAAGAAAAAATAGATAGGATAATTAAGTTAATCAATGAACTTAAACAGAAAGTTGAGGATCTGGAGGAAGAAAATAGCCAGCTTAAGGATCAGAGTAAAGAAATAAAAACTCGTGTCGATGGTTTGATTGAAAAGGTTGATAACTTAATGATTTAGGAGATATTTTGAAGAAAAATGAGGTTGTTGTTAATATTTTTGGAAATGACTATCGGGTCATTTCTGATGATCTAGATCCTGAACGAATAAAGGAAGTTGCTGAAATCGTAGATGCGCGGATGAAGGAGATACACCGTGAGTTTCCTCTCCCATCGACAACCAAGATTGCTGTTTTAGCATGTTTGAATTTAGTTGATGAGTATCTCCAGCGCGAGGGTCAGTTTAATAAAAAGATATCTACTATGGAAGAGAGGATTAGGTCGCTAATCCTCAAGATCGATGAAGCAGTTCCGTAATTCGTTCCCTGCAGTGCCCGTGATGGGTATTGAGTCTTGAGCCAACACCCATCATAAGGGAGCTAAGTTCGGCTATAGGTTTGCTTATGGTCGACAGGCGCCCACCTTAAACCTGGGTTCAGAGACTTGTATCCACACGGCACAGGCAGGGGACATTTTAATAGTTAGCCGCCGTAGAGCGGTAGGGAGTTGTTATGATAGTGCAAATAGTTATCAGTATCGGCGTGCTGATTATCGCCGGTGCTTTAGGAATTTACATCTACTCAAAAGTCGGCAGGTCAAAAATAACCACTGCCTCACTTGAGGCATCGAGAATAATTGAAGAAGCGAAACGTGAGGCAGAAAATTACCGCAAAGCAGCTGAGATAGCAGCAAAAGAAAATTGGTATCAAGAAAAATTAAAATTCGAAAAGGAAACTGCATCAAAGAGGAAAGAACTTGAAAAAATTGAAAAACGGTCAACTGAAAAGGAATTGATATTTCAACGCCGCGAGCAGTTAATTGTTGATAAAGAAAAAGAATTAATCCACAAGGAACACAATGTACAGAATAAAGAACGTATCGTTCACGCAAAATCTGAACGCCTCGACCAGATGATAAAAGAACAGAATGAAGCGCTCCAGAAAATTGCGAATCTACCAAAAGAAGAGGCGAAAGCTATTCTCATGAAAAATCTTGAGGCAGAAGCACGGTACGAAGCTGCAGCCCTGATTAATAAAATAAAAGAAGAGGCGAAAGCAAAGGCAGAAGATGCTTCGCGTGAGATAATCTTACAAGTGATTCAGCGCTGTGCTACGTCTCATACAGCTGACACGACCATTTCTGTTGTACCAATTCCATCTGATGAGATGAAAGGAAGAATAATCGGCAGAGAGGGGAGGAACATCCGGGCATTTGAGAATTTGACCGGTGTTGAAGTTATCATTGATGACACTCCAGAAACAATTTCCCTTTCATGCTTCGATCCAATTCGCCGTGAAGTTGCTCGTATGGCAATGGAGAGATTGATCAGTGATGGTAGAATTCATCCTGCGCGGATAGAGGAAATTGTCCAGAGCTCCCGAAAAGATATTGAGAGTGTCATAAAAAATACGGGTGAAGAGATTACTTTGGAACTCGGTATGATTGGTATTGTTCCAGAAATCGTAAGGTATCTCGGCATGATGAGATACAGAACAAGCTATGGACAGAATCTCTTACAACACTCAAAAGAAGTTGCTTATCTCTCGGCGCTTCTTGCTCAGGAGCTCGGGCTCGATCCAACTATTGCAAAGCGGGCTGGCTTATTACATGATATTGGAAAAGTTGCTGATGGCAATGTTGAGGGTTCCCATGCCCATGCTGGTGCTGAACTCGCCAGGAAATTTGGGGAGAATGAAGTCATCATTAATGCAATTGAAGCGCACCATGAAGAAATCCAGTCAATCTCACCGTATGCCGTAATTGTTGAGATAGCAGATTCCATTTCAGGCTCACGGCCAGGCGCACGAAGAGAAACAATAGAAGCATATATTAAACGTTTGAATACACTCGAGGAACTTGCCGCTTCATTTGATGGCGTAGAAAGGGTTTTTGCTATTCAGGCTGGTCGAGAAATAAGGGTCATGGTTCATCCAGAAAGCATTTCTGATTTAGAGGCTGAAAATTTGGCACGCGAAGTCGCCAAACGAATCGAGAAAGAAACCCAATACCCTGGGCAGATAAAAGTAACTGTCATACGGGAAAAACGGGTAGTAGAGACAGCGAAATAGTAAAACTCAGTAGCCAATCGGGAAATTAGGTTACGGCTACGGTTATGATACCCGTTTCGGTGAAGGGTTACGGTTCTCGGCTTTTTTACAGCCATTAACCTTTGACGTTTAACGATACGGGCTTCGTTACCCTGACCCATTGACGATCCCCTATATAATATTTATTGAACCATAGTCAAAATTAGATATAATACAGCATGCGTTTTGTTAAGAAGATAAGTACCTTAAAAAAGATTATCAGTCATCGTAAGAAAAAGGGCGATATTATTGGGTTTGTACCGACTATGGGCTATATTCATGAGGGACATCTTTCACTGGTTAGAACTGCCAGAAAGCAAAGTCAATTTGTCGTTGTTTCAATATTTGTGAATCCTCCCCAATTTGGGCCAAAAGAAGACTTCCGTGCATATCCCAGAGATTTGAAGCGTGATATGCAATTACTTAAAAAAGAGGGCGTCGATGTAATTTTTAATCCAACAAATAAAGAAATCTATCCAGAAGGCTATAAAACGTATGTCGAGGTTTTTGATTTGAGTAAGATACTATGTGGCGTATCACGGCCAACCCATTTTCAAGGTGTAACCACAATCGTTTTGAAATTATTCAATATTGTACAACCAGATATCGCAGTCTTTGGTAAAAAAGATTACCAGCAGACGGTTATTATCAGACAGATGGTTAAGGATTTGAATTTAGATGTTAAAATTGTAATAGGAAAGATCGTTCGGGAAAAAGATGGGCTGGCAATGAGTTCCCGCAATACATACCTCTCCAACGATGAGCGAAGACGCGCTGTTGTCCTTTACCGCTCGTTGCAATGGGTAAAAAATGCCTATAAAAAGGGTCTTCGTAATCCTAAAAAAGCGACGCAGAGAATCAACAATATGATCAGCAAAAGGGGCGGTCGGGTCAATTATGTTGAGGCAGTTGATAAAGATACACTCAAGCCAGTCAGAAACCTTAAAAAGGGAACACTCATCGGTCTTGCTGTCTACTTTGGTAAGACGCGATTGATCGACAACATTATTATCTAATTGATTATTTCCCTGTACTATTATCGTTGTAATTTGATGCAAATCACTGTAATCTCCTGAGAGTCTATGGACAAAGATTTCTGGGTTTTTCAGAGCTCTCACATAAAACTCTTGACATAAGAATTTAATTAGTGTATAATAAATGAACACTATGGCTACGAAGATCAAGAAAATAAGGGATAAGAAAGCAGCAGATAAAGTAGTTATTGTAGAATCACCAACTAAGGCGAAGACAATAAAGGATTTTCTTGGCCGCGAATATACCTTGATTTCATCACAAGGACATGTCAAGGATTTGCCCAGATCTCGATTAGGTGTTGATGTCGATAATAACTTTGCTCCCCAGTACATTAGGATACGAGGAAAGGCAAAGATCATAAAGGAAATAATAAAAACGTGTAAAAAATCATCTGTAATTTTTCTTGCACCTGACCCTGATCGCGAGGGTGAAGCAATTGCTCAACATCTTGCCGAAGAGTTGGATTCCTCACCTGCTCCTATAAAGAGAGCACTTTTTTACGAAATTACGCCGGAATATGTGAAAAAAGCATTACAGCACCCGGTTTCGATAAATGCAAATTTAGTGAGTGCACATAAAGCAAGGAGGGTACTCGATCGTATTGTCGGATACTACACGAGCCCATTACTCTGGTCAATTATTAAAGGCGGACTTTCAGCAGGCAGGGTACAGAGCGTTGCGCTCCGCTTGGTGTGCGAAAAAGAAGAAGAAATCACATCCTTTCGTTCAACTCCTTATTGGAATGCTGTGGCAGGGTTTGAGACAGCCAAGAAGGAACTTTTTCAGGGGGTACTCTGCCGCATTGATAACGTATTTAGAAAGATTAAAACTAAGGAAGAATTGGGGCGCCTCAAAAGTTTCTTGCGTACTGGAGCAGAGTTCACTGTCACCTCATACCGCGTTACGAATCCACAACGTGTTTCACCTCCTCCATTCATTACCTCAACACTTCAGCAGGAAGCAGCGAGAAAGCACAATTTCCCCGCGAAAAAAACAATGCAGGTTGCCCAGAGTCTGTATGAGGGTGTGAAATTGCCGCAGGGCCGTATTGGTCTTATTACCTACATGAGAACAGATTCGATACGAGTGAATGCAGGTGCCATTGAAGAATTAAGGACATACATTGCCGGTAAGTACGGTAATGACTACCTTAATAAGGAAGTAAGGAAGTTCAGAGACCGAAAAGCAGCCCAAGCAGGTCATGAGGCAATACGTCCCACAAAAATCAGACTCGAGCCCGATCTCATAAAACAACACCTGACACCTGATCAGTATAAGATTTATAAACTCGTCTTCGAGCGGTTTGTTGCATCTCAGATGTCTGCAGCGCGGTATCAACAGAAAGAAGTGATTGTGAGTTTTATGGGTGTTGATTTTCGATCCGAAGAAATGAAACCACTCTTTTTAGGCTACCAACTCGTCAAGGGAGATGTTGTCGAGCGGGGTTCAGTACCAAAACTGAAGGTTGGTGAGACAGTACATATGCGAACCATAGAGTTTGAGGAGAAACAGACTGAACCGCCACCACGATACACTGAAGCGAGTCTGATAAAAAAATTAGAAGAAAACGGTATTGGTAGACCTTCTACCTACGCCCACATTCTTCAGACGCTTTTTGACCGAAGGTATGCAGTAAAAGAAAATGGTAAAGTAGCACCTACGGAATTAGGACAGCAAGTGTATGATATCATTATCCCACGTTTTTCAAATATTTTTGAAGTCTCGTTTACTGCGAAGATGGAGAAGGAACTCGATCATATTGAGACAGGGAGAAAAATATGGCAGGACGTTGTTCGAGAGTTTTACCAACCCTTTGTTGTTACCTTAAACAAAATGAAAAAAGAAGTAAAAACATTAAAAGAGGCGATTACCGAGAAGGTAGATAAAAATTGCCCAAAATGTCAACGACCCCTGGTTGTTAAGTGGGGAAGGTATGGAAAATTTTTGGCTTGTTCAGGATTTCCAGAATGCAAATACTCAGAAAACCTCGAAATAGAGGAGAGCGAAAAGAAGTGCCCCAAATGTGGA
The DNA here is from genome assembly GCA_001303225.1 of candidate division TA06 bacterium DG_78. Classification (GTDB taxonomy): domain Bacteria; phylum Hydrothermota; class Tepidihabitantia; order SM23-42; family SM23-42; genus DG-78. The sequence goes on from LJNI01000060.1 coordinate 10,874, forward strand.
CGTGCATTAATTGTTCGACAGGGGAAATTTGGAAAATTTCTCGCCTGCCCAGGTTATCCAGAATGCCGGTATACTGAAAACCTGAGTCATGATGTCCCGTGTCCACTATGTGGTAAGGAAGTGATTATCATCACGACCAGACGCGGTAAAATCTATAAATGCAAGCACTGTGATTTTTCAAGTTTCTATCCTCCTCTTGATGAAAAATGTCCAAAATGCGGACATGGTTTGGTAGCGAAGAGAAATAAACAAATGTGCCCAGTTTGTGATACGAAAAAAAAGAAGTGAAGACTTCTGAGGTCTCAAAATTTTACTATTTTTTCCCGCAAACAGTCGCGGTCATCGGCGTCGATACAAATGTGATGCCAGCAGCATGGCACACACCAATCTCAGCACAACCGCCACTCTATGGTGTTCTCGTATCACCAAAACGCTACACCTATTCTTTGCTCAACAGAAAACACGGTTTTACGGTAAATTTTTTAGAACACAGTAAGGCACCCCTCATCGCTCGCATCGGGAGTACTTCAGGACGCGATACTGAAAAACTTAAAGAATGCAATATAAAAGCTGCACCTGCAGACAGAGTAAGTGGAGTAATACTTCTGGATAGCTATGCAGCGTACGAGTGTGAGAAATTCGCCATGCATGAGTATGGTGACCACTTTTTAGTCGTTGGTAAGATTGTATTGATTTATTACAACGAAGGTATTATAAATCACCAGGGTATTGTTAATGAAAATATAGTTTCACCCATGCTCTATTTTGGTAAAGACCGCTATATCACAATAGACCCAGATACTCTTGCAGTACATAAGAGAGAGTGAAATATTTTTTTATCATTGTAATCTTTTTTACCCCGTTAGATAGGAATTTTATTTAAAAACATGAGTGAACTAGAAAACATCGAAAACCCTCCAATATCTCTCATTGTTAGTAATGATGTATCTAACGGGGTGAATCTGTGTAATCAAAAAATTTTGTAAAAATTTTTATGAGAATTGGTTTCCATATTTCGATTGCAGGTGGTTTTAAACAGGTTGTTGAAAGAGCCCGACAGCGTCAATGTGAGACAATCCAATTATTCTCACGTAATCCTCGTGGTTGGAAATATAAACCTCTCGACCAGGACGACGTTGTGATTTTCAAACAAGAAGTGCGGAGAGAATGTATTTCTCCGGTCTTTGTTCATATGCCGTATCTTGCTAATCTAGCATCATCAGATACCCCCCTGTTTGTACGCTCAGTTGACTCATTAATAGAAGATTTAAAGAGAAGCGAGATTCTCGGCGCACGATTTCTCATCATGCATATTGGCTCTTCTCATGACAGATGTAAGGGGATAAAGCGGATGGCAGAGGGTATTAATAGGGCACTTTCTCGAGTCAAAAATGGAGTCATGCTACTTTTAGAAAATACCGCAGGAAGTGGTAATGAACTTGGATCAGAATTTGAGCATATACGAGAAATATTTGACACGGTAGACGACGAGGAGAGAGTAGGAG
>LJNI01000061.1 GCA_001303225.1 candidate division TA06 bacterium DG_78
TGGGTTGGTATCCATTTGAAATTTGAAATTTGACATTTGACATTTTTATTCTAGTCCTTCTAACCTCTTCTGTGCTTCTGCACCCCAGATATCTCCGAGCCCGCGTGCCCTTATCATTTTTTCGTAAACTTTTCTCGCCGCTTCAAGGTCATCAATCAATTCTAGAATAATCCCGGTTTTATACAAAGCTGTCGGGTACCACATATCATCTTTTGGAAAAACGTCAACTATTTTTTGGTACTCGTAGAAAGCTCTCACCAAATCGCCTTTTGAAAGATATGCCTCACCAAGCCAGTAATAGTATTCAGGAGTAGACGCATGTCGTGCAGCAATGCCTAACTGTTCAATTGCATATTTTGGCTTACCAGCACGAAGTAATGCGTAACCAATATCAAATCGAACACTCGCTTCTCCATCTTCATCAATGGTTTCAAGAATCTGAGAACCCACCTCAATAACTCCATTCCAATAGGCTGCCCTTTTGTAACAGATTACCTGATTCTGCAAGGCATCGAGCTGTAGAGAACTGTCAACGCTTGCTCTACCATAGTAATACCCAGCACTATCATAATGTTCTTGTGTATAATGAATCGTAGCAATTTTAAAGAGTGCTTTATAATAGTTTTCAGTATTTTCAAAATTCTTAATATACAGATTGAATCTTGCCCGTGCAGTATCAATATCACCTTGAAAAAAAGGAATCAATGCCCAATTATAGTAAACAGATGCAGGCATGTTGTCATTCGTAAAAGTAATGAGCGAATCGTAGTGATGTCGTGCGCTATGATAATTTTCACTTTGCACTAAAAACTCGCCATAGTAGTTCGCTACATCATAATCTACGCCTGAGAAATATGTTGTAAAGATTGCATTCGCCTTCTTATGCTGGCCAGTCCTTGCAAGGCTTTTTACATACAGCCGTATCAGCGTCGTATCATTTTCAAAATCTTCAACTGTATACCCAACAATATTATTATAATTTCCATTAGCAAATTCAGATTCGATGAGACCCTTCAATGCACGGCAGGAAAGTACTGTATCTGCTGCCGCATCCACGACTGTAGCGTAGAGGGCTGCCGGATTTTTACCTAATTCTTTTGAACACTCAGCAAGCAGAAAGAGCATCTCGGGGCTTTTGCTATTGGATAGTATAATCTCGGTCATCGCTTTGTGGTAATTCTTATTTTTAAAGTATTTTCTTGCTCTCACAGTACGCACATAATCACGTACATTAGCATAGTGAAAATAGCCAGACATCACATTATCTGCTTCTTCTATTCGATCTTCTTTGATCAACTTCTCACAGTATACTGAGTCAAGGTAGTAGCTGCTGCGTGTTTCAATATGTGAAGCATACAACAAAAGAGAATCGACATCAATACTCTCAGGAGGTGATGTTGATACTGATTCTATTTCAGAAACTTGAATCAACAACTTCATCTCCTCTTCATCCTCTGGTGTAATCTTTCTCGCGAGATATCCTGTTGCCAGTGTCTCCAGGAGTATACATTTATTCGAAAATCCTTTATTCTTATCCAATCGTGCTGTGAATTCTCTAACAATTGTTTTTTCGAAAAGAAGTGCAATTTTCGTAAAACGATACAGAAGGTCTGTAGTCACTTCTGCTTTTGGTATTTTCTGGTATATTTCATATGCAGTGATTGTATCACCTATCGCAAGGTACTGTTCAATGAGATATACATTACCTTTGACACCTTCAACGGTTTTCAAAATACCAATCTTTTGTTCGGGGTCTGCTTGGAGACGTGCGCGTACTATTTTTATCGTGTCGGTTTGAGGACATAACGAGAGGACGTAATCACCCGAATCGTATTGACTGGAATGTATCAAACCATAACCAATAATTTCTAAGAGTGAGTAATTTGTTGCGAAATAGTCATAGTTCTTTATATATTCGTAGGCAAGGATATAGGCTCTTTTCTCAGATAGTTTCTCTAACAAAAAATCAAATACTTCCTGACATCGATGATTATATATATGGTGTACTAAAAATTGGTTAGTATAATAAATCAAGTTGATAAAATCACCACGCATATCATAAATTTTTATTAAATAGTATATGGCATCAGGTACATGTGGATTCAAGGGGTCATCTTGTAATAGATGCTCCAAATAAACCTGGGTAATGCTATACATACCCTGTTCATATGCCTTCTCTGCCATCTCAAAATCGCTCTGTGCACCAATTAATAAGACATATGGTATAAGAAAACAGAGAAGAACGCATTTTGTACTCACAGTTCTTATCATGAACATTGCTCCTCTAATATCTGTTCTAATTTATCTGCTGCCCTATTCCATGAGAACCCAGATGCCCACGTACGTGCAGCCGAGGAAAAATTTTTCCATATTTTTTCATTATCCATGAGCGCCATTATTTTTTCAACGAGACTATCGATATTACCGTATTCATAGAGAAAGCCGGTTTTACCATCCTGCACAACCTCACGCAATCCAGGTGAACTGGCACACACAACAGGTGTACCACACGATTGAGCCTCGATCGCAGTGAGACCCCAACCTTCTTTAATTGAAGGTTGGACAACAACACGCGATCTATGATACATTCGATATTTTTCTTGTTCACTTACAAAACCAGTGAATTGAACATCAACGTTTAGCTTGTGTGCTAAATGGATCAAATCATTCCGAGCATCACCATCGCCAACAATAACTGCCTCAACATGTTTTTTCTGTTTAAGCACTGCTATGGCTTTAACAAAATGATCTATTGATTTATATTTCTTAACCCGACCAACATATGCGATGAGGTTATTCTGACGTCCTTCTTTGATGTCCTGTGGTATTGTTGGTATACCACTCTGCACTATAAAAATTTTATTTTTTACACCAATAGTTTTCAAATCTTCGGCAGTGCTGTGTGATATCGCAACAAAATCTGAACGTGGATAGAAATATGAAATAAGCCTCTCAGTCAAAAAGACATAACTAGCAAAGAGAAAATTTGTTTCTCGATAAATGGCAGTCCGGAAGAGGTGCATGAGCATAGGTATAACTTTTTTTTTCGTAAATAATGGCGAATAAAAAGGAATTTTGTTAAGATCGTCTATGATAACATCAATTTTTTTATGTCGCATAATTGCACGGAGAGCGGATGGAACGAAAAAGTTGAAGTTCGAACGTCTTCCTATTCTGTATATTTCAAAACCATCGAGTTTTTCATAACGCCTTTGATGTGTCGCTCTGCTGCATAAGAGTAGAATATTGTGTCCTTTTTTAAGCATCCGTGAAAATATTTCGTAGAGATAAATTTCCGCGCCACCGGCAAGTGGATTCTGCCAATCCTGCCAGTTAATTACTAATATATTCATCAGTATTTTGATATTTTGGTTTTGACATTACTCTGTATCCTAATATCTGTGTAATCTGTGTTTCTAGATCTTTGCCCGCCAATAGTTTAAAAGATCCTCTATGGTCTTTTCAATTTTAATCTTTGACTGCCATCCAGTGAGCTCAGAAAATTTGGTTCCATCGCCTATTAAAATTGGTATATCAATTTTTCTCATTCGTGAAGGATCGCTCTTGAGTTCGAATTTCACTTTTGATAATTTTTTTAATATATCCAGCACGTCTGCCAATGTGTACCCCCTATTCGAAGCTATATTATAGACCTCTCCAGACTGACATTTCTCAATTGCTAATCGATATGCCTCAATGATATCATGAATGTTCATAAATTCTCGCTTCACATTAATACTACCGTGTTCTATGAGGGGTGGCCGTTTACCTTTCTCGATTTCAGCAATCTGTTTTGCGATCGTTGGCAGCACAAAATCTTCAACTTGTCCTGGTCCAGTATGGTTGAATGGTCTCAAAATCACGATCTCAATCTGTCCGCCCAGATAATTTTTGCATACCAATTCTGCTGCATATTTGCTTACTGCATAAGGGTTCTTCAACACAACCTCAGACGATTCTGTGAGGTGTTCACCGCCCCCATAGACTTCGCATGTTGATACAAATAAAAATCGGACATTTTTGTTTAACGATTTCACAGCCTCTAATATATTTGCTGTACCAATAATGTTTGTATTGTAGGTTAGTGGTGGATCACGAAAGGATTTAGCAACCGACGTCACTGCTGCAAGATGAAAAATAATATCTGGGTTGTATTCCTTCAACAATTCTCTCGTCATCTCTAAATCGAGAATATCCAAAGCAATATAATCTCCTTTCTTTGGAAGGAGCGATGGATAACAGGTTGAAACAATATTGTAGGACTCTTCACGGAGCACCTTGGTAAGATGACCACCGACAAATCCTTCACTACCAGTGACGAGCAATGTTTTCATTACACCCTCTCTCGCCAATAGTCGAGTAAATCTTTCAAGGTCTGCTCAAATAGAATCTCTGGCTTCCAACCAGTTGCCTTCTGAAATTTGTCAGGCGAACCAATCAGTAATTCAACATCAGATGGTCTGAACCGTCCTTTGTCTTGTTCAATTTTTAAATCGACATTTGATAACGCTACCAGTTTATCGAGCAATTCTTTTATCTTTATTCCCTTACCAGAAGCAATATTATAGACCTCACCGTGAGTTCCTTTCTCGAGAGCAAGTGCGTATGCCCTTACAACATCACGAACATCTGAAAAATCGCGAACCGCATTCAGATTACCAACATACATAACAGGTTTTCGTTTACCTTTTTCAATCTCAACGATCTGTTTTGCAAAATTTGATGTCACAAAAACTTCGGCTCGTCGTGGACCAGTGTGATTAAATGCCCTTGTTCGAACTGTCTTAAGACCATAACTCTTAAAATATTGGTAGGCGAGAAAATCCTGTGCAACCTTACTAACGCCATAAGGACTGAGTGGTCGGAGAGGATTTGATTCTTTAATTGGTAACTCATCAGGCAATACCAAACCATACTCTTCACTCGACCCTGCGATATGGATTAATGGATCAATTTTCAATTCCCTAATTGTTTCAAAGAGGTTGACCTCACCTATTATATTTGTCGAGAGTGTTTCCTGGGGCACGCGCCAGGAAAAGGGAACATAGCTCTGTGCAGCAAGATGAAATATCCGGTCTGGTCTAATTGCTGAAAGAACAGTCTTCATTGCGAATGCATCTTTTATGTCACACTCGTACAATTTTATCTTATCTTGGATGTGAATAATGTTTTCTCGATTCGAACGCCATTTAATCGCACCGAATACCTCATTTTTCCCCGCTGCTAAAAAGTATTCTGCAAGATGACTTCCTACAAAACCAGATATACCAGTAATGAGTATTTTCATATTTACTCCTTACATTTTTGTATAGAATGGAATATATGCTATTGGGTCAACTGCTTTGTCCCGAAACCTGACTTCATAGTGAAGATGCGGTGATGTCGACTTTCCTGAAGAACCAACTGTACCAATGATTTCACCACCAGTCACCTTCTGGTTATTCCTGACATCTATGCTGTACAGATGACCATAGAACGTTGAATAATTTTTATTGTGTTCAATGATAACGTAATTCCCGTAGAGAGAATCCCACCCTGCGTCAATTACTACTCCTGATGCTGTTGCAATGACTGGTGACAAACGAGGCGCTGCAATATCAATGCCTTCGTGGCCAGGCGCAAAATTCTTTGAAATGTGTCCCATCGTGGGCAAGAGGGAAGGTATGTTAGCATCATTTTCAATGTAGCGATCAATATTATTTGAAAGATCAGGACTCACTTCATACGCAATTGGTTCTACTGCTGCCGGACTCTTTTCTATACCGAGCATTATCTTAATTTTCTGGTTATTCATTTCAGCAATGGCTAAATGCTCTTTTATTCTTTCAAGTTTTGTAAATTCTTCTTCTATTTGGGCATTACGTCGCCTCAATGCCTCTGCCTCCATTGCCTTATAGTAGATTTTTGAATAACTAATAATATTTATAATGACGATAATAATAACAATAATGAGCAATGTAAACAATGCAGTAAACAAATTTTTAGACAAAAAGAGATGTTTGGAACTCCCTGAATCAGTAGACGTTATTAAAATTGAATAACCCTTTCTCATATCTACTCGATTCCCTCTTCAGCGACAGAGATCAATAGCTTGATGGTGCACTGTACATCATCCAAATCACAGACTTCATTGGGAGAATGGATGTAACGTGTCGGAATTGATAACACACTGCTCACGACACCTTCTTTTACAAGCTGTATAATTGCAGCGTCCGTAGTACCTGCTTCAAGAATCTCTAATTGATATGGAATTTTCATTTTCTCAGCATACGCGATGAGTTTATCATTTATCATCGGGTTGCTAATGAAGGAACTATCCTTCACTTTAATTGCAACACCTTTGCCAACAGCAACATCCATTCTTGGTGATTCAGGAGTATCGCCAGTGTCGGTAACGTCCACGGCGAGGGCATATTGAGGAGCAATCGCGTAGGCACCTGTGCGCGCTCCCCTCAGGCCAACTTCTTCCTGGACCGAGAACACAAAATAGAGATTATCTTTATTATTTTTTATCTTTTTTAAACTCTCAATAAGACAGTAACAACCAATGCGGTCATCGAGCGCCTTCGCTGATACCCTCTTGTTGATAGAGGTAAATTCTTGATGAAACGATGCAATATCACCAATTGTAACCATTTTTTCTGCTTCGGCTTTATTCCGTGCTCCGATATCTATGAACATATTGTTCAACTCAGGTGGTTTTGGGGTCTCCTTTTTTGTCTCAACACCGATGACACCAATGACGCCATGTTCAAACTGCACCCTCTGGTAGAGCGTGCTATCAGGAAATACCCCACCAATCCTCGTGAATCGCAAGAAACCATTTTTATCGATATGGGTCACAATCACACCGATTTCGTCCATATGGGCACAGAACATGATCTTAGCAGATTTTTTCTCTGAAGCTGGTGGTCTATGAGCTATGAGATTACCGAGACGATCAATCTGAACATCCTGACAGTAATCCTGTATTTCACTTCTGATAAGTTTGCTAATAGCATGCTCACGGCCAGATGGCCCGTAGGCATTGCACAGTTTTTTTATTAATTCCATATGTCACCATTTCCTAAAATTTTTTGAATACTACAGGCGAGCAATTTGATACCTTCCTCAATGTCTGTTTGTGAAGCAATTGAGAGAGGTGAATGGATATATCGAGCTGAAATACTCACCACTGCTGACCGTGTCCCCTCTCTTGCAAGATGCATTGGGCCTGCATCAGTACCACCAACCATCGGTTGTTTGAATTGATGTTTTATATTATTCTCCTGAGCCGTATCAACGAGGAGTGAAACGAGTTTGGTATCACAGATTACTGAACGATCAGCAATGGTAATCACTGGTCCTTTGCCAATCTGAGGAGACTGCGAGAGATCTTTTTCGAGTGGCCACTCAGCAGATGCAGTCGTATCGACGGCTAGTGCTATGTGAGGAGATACTCGATATCCTGCAATGCGCGCACCTCTCAAACCTGCCTCCTCTTGTACAGTAAAAGCATAGTATATCGGTAAATCAGTCGTTTTTATAAGTTGGATTAAAATGTAACAACCAATACGATTATCGAGCGCCTTGCCAAAGATAATACCATCCCGCTCACTAAATGCTGTATCAAACGTACCAGAGTCACCGATTGTAATGAGTGTGCGTGCTATTTTGTTCGTTTTTGCACCGATATCAATAAAAAGGTCTTTTATTTCAGGTAATTTTTCCTTATCCTCATCCTTAGTCAGGTGGACAGGTTTGTGTCCGATGATACCACAAATCTTCTTTTTTCCAACTACGACTCTCTTGGCGAGTAGTACCCGAGATGGTATTCCGATTGTCTTGAATCTCAGCAAGCCATCTTTTTCTATACCAGTTATTACAATGCCCACCTCATCCATATGCGCGGCGAGCATTATTTTCGGCAGGTTCTTTTTCCATTTCTTGACGATCAGATTTCCATAAGAATCTTCGAATATTTCACTGACAGAGCGTTTTATCTTACTTTTTATAAATTCCCGTACCTCTTCTTCTCCACCGCTGACACCAATTATTTCACTCAGCTCTTTTAACATACGCAAATTATATATAATAACCCATAGTTGTCAACTAATCATCTCTTGACACTGTACTATTAAGGACTATAGTGTGGAGGCGGAAGTATGATTACACTCCTGTTGGCATCAATGCTCATTGGATATATCTACGAAGATGCTGATAGCCTCATTGTATATAATGATAGCCTCATTATCTGTGGTTTACACCATTACAACATTAAAGTAACTATTGCCCAAAACAGCAAACTTACAGTAAGACCATGGAGTGGTACAGCGGATTCAACTGGATGGCTCTATCTTGATGCTCCTCTCATCTCCATAGAAGATTCTTCGTTGATTAGCGGCTCAGGAGCTGGCTATTATGGTGGTTCGACAAGTGATCATCCTAACGGCTATGGACCTGGTGGTGGTGGTAGTGGCACAAGTGGCGGCGGTGGAGGTGCTGGATATGGTGGTGCTGGTGGTACTGGTGGTGATGTTACACCTGGAGCCGGAGGAATCACTTACGGCGATGTATCAGATACTTTAATTGATATGGGTTCTGGCGGTGGAGCAGGCCGCTTGGGATTTGTCGATGGTGTTGGTAGTAGTGGTGGCGCCTCGGTCTTTTTACGGGGGAAAAAAATTTGTGTAGATACTTCTACTATAGAGGTTAATGGAAAGCATGGTAATGACGGAGCCCTCGAGGCTGGAGGCGGTGGTTCTGGTGGTGGTATCGCGATCTGGTCTGATAGTATCGCACTGCACAGTTCTACTATCAGCGTAGGAGGTGGAGATGGCGGTGATGCTGAATTTGGAGGCGGTGGAGGTGCTGGAGGTGGAAGAATTAAGATTTTTTATTCTGCTTCGTTCGATACATCTGAACTGACTGTTTTTAGACAGGGTGGTGCTCCAGGTACAGGCTTTTATGGAAACCCTGAACCCGGTGCGATTGGTTCTCTCTATATCGGACCAGTACTCGGTGTCACAGAAATTGCACAGACCCCGTATGTGAAATTTTTGATCCAGCCTACTGTAGTGAGAAAAACCATGACCGTAATAATTGACAATCCACCACACACAGTGCGGTTATATGATGTCTCAGGAAGGATTGTACACGTTATTGCAATAGTGAATACCATAGAATACATCGACTTGAGCGATCTACAACAAGGAATTTACTTTGTGCAATTGAGTGGAGAACGTAGTCCTACCATTAAAATTATTCTACTCAAATAAGATTTTTGATGCTGACGATCAGGTGTGCAAAGTGTAAGGCAAAAATCTTTCGCTATTTTAGGGTATAGGAATTTCAAATAATTCCTATACCCTAAAATATTAGATTCAGACAGATGAATGGAGATGCATACAGATACATATATTCGTTAAACATATCCGTTTGAATCTGCTATGATTCGTTTGCATCAAAGTATAACGCAGTTATATTAAGATTGGCAAAGGGAGAATCCTGCACTGCTGGAAGGACAAAATAAAAAAAGACTTCAGCATCCATATTGGCAACAACATTACGTGTCAGTGCGGCAATATTATAGGTATTGATGAAGAAAAGTGGATAAAAATGAAACAGCATACTTTTGTATATTCGGGTACAAAAATCAAAAAGTAATTGTCTCGATATCTGTACAAATGTCAAAATAATGTAGTAGAGCTAACTACTTGTTGACAGCCATAAATTTTTGATTAATCTTCAGTTACGAAGATACAAAAATGAAGAAACTCGGACCCGACGATATAAAAATACGAAGCTACATCTATTCTCTCATTGATACTGCTAGAGCGAAAGCCATTTTGGACATCGGTTGCGGAGACGGCTATGATCTTATACAAATTGCGAAGCATACAACAAAGCATGTCCGTTTGGTTGGAATAGACGTGTCGGAAGAGAAAATCGAAGATGCACGTGCAGCGATAACTGATGATACTCGTTTTTCCTTTTTACTACATGATGTTACATCTGGACTTCCTTTTAAAAATGAAGGATTTAGCGTTATTTTTTCAAAAGATCTTTTAGAATGTATTACTAATAAAGGTGAATTAATCAAAGAAGTCTACCGTATTCTCTGCCCGAATGGTCAGGTAGTATTTGCCCACTGGGACTGGGATTCGCAAGTTATTGATGGTTCTGATAAAAATTTAGTGCGTAAAATAGTGCATACGTTTGGTGATTGGCAACAAAAGTGGATGTCAGGATGTGATCCATGGATGGGTAGACGTCTGTGGCGGACATTTAATAGTACAGGCCTTTTCAATGGAGAAATGTACACTTATGTACTTACAAACACTGAATTTCGTCCGCCATATTATGGCTATGAACGCATTAAGGATTTTGAAGCATTGGTAAATAAAAATATGATAACAAAAGAAGAGTACGATACATTTTATCAAGACATCTTAAATCTATCTAAGAATAGAGAATATTTCTATGCAATAACAATGTATATTTATATAGGTAGGAAGATATGAAAAATATTAGAATTTCAGCAAAGGCAGTCATTCTTGAAAATAGAAAAGTTTTAATGATAAAGAATATTGATAAAGATGGCTTTTGGTATCTTTTACCAGGTGGTGGTCAACGTCCTAAGGAAACTTTAATTCAGGCATTGAAACGCGAATGTAAAGAAGAAGCAAATATTGATATTACGGTTGGAGAATTATTGTTTATAAGGGAGTATATTGGCGAACATCATGAGTTTCGAGAATACGACAGGGATGAGCACCAAATAGAATTCATGTTTTCTTGTAATATAGTAGGTAACAAATCACCGCAAGAAGGTGAAACTCCCGATATCTATCAAAAGGGCGTGGAATGGCTTGAGATAACAAAAATAAATGATTATAGAATATACCCTAAAATTCTAAAAGAGATATTCACAAATATAAACACAAAAAAATTCTCGATATATTTAGGAGATATCAATTAAGAACACAGATCTATAATCCAATTTCATTAAAGTTATGGTATAAATATCTCGAATTTTAAAGACTTTTACCATAATTACTCTCAGTGAACATCAAATTTCTGCTAAATTTTCTCCTTGCTTTTTACAGTAAATTGGATATAATCATAGAAAACAAACAATTAAAAGATAATTCTTAAATTTATTATCCTTTTTTCAATATCATTAATTAATGATTGAGGAGGTTACAAAGATGAATGATGTGCTACAACAAAGATTAGGTGATGAAGGATATAAGAAGCTCACGAGGATTGATTATCCTCAGCTTCACCAATTTATCGCGAAATATATTGAACATTGCAATCCGGATAAAGTTTTTATCTGTACTGATGCTCCTGAAGATATCAAATACGTCCGCGATGCTGCGATCAGAAATGCTGAAGAACAACCGCTCGCAACTGAAGGTCACACAATTCATTTCGACAGCTACTATGACCAGGCTCGGGACAAAGCACATACTGTAATACTCGTTCCCAAGGGCGTTGACCTCGGTAAAACAATAAAGACCGGTGACCGCGACGAAGGACTCAAAGAAATTCAAGAGATCATGAAAGATATCATGAAAGGCAAAGAGCTCTATGTCCGCTTTTTCTGCCTCGGTCCTACAAATTCTGAATTCTCAGTACCAGTAGTCCAGCTCACTGATTCTGCCTATGTTGCCCATAGCGAGGATATACTCTACCGTCAGGGATTCGAGGAGTTCGTGAGACAGGGTAAAAAGGCACGCTTTTTCAAAATCGTACACTCAGCTGGTGAACTCGATGAACGTAACACCAGCAAAAATCTCGATAAACGTCGCATCTATATTGACCTCGAAGAAAATATTGTCTACAGTGCAAACACCCAATACGGTGGTAATACGATCGGTCTGAAAAAATTATCGATGCGTCTCGCTATCAATCGAGGTTCGAAAGAAGGCTGGTTAACTGAACACATGCTCGTTATGGGAGTCCATGGTCCAAAGGGCCGAGTCACTTACTTCACTGGTGCATTTCCTTCATTATGCGGAAAAACATCTACTTCTATGCTCGATAACGAAACAATTGTCGGTGATGATATAGCCTATCTAAGAAAAAAAGGTGGCGAGGTACGTGCAGTAAATGTGGAAAAAGGAGTTTTCGGTATTATCATGGGTATTAATTCTAAAGATGACCCGGGCATATGGAAGGCACTCCATACGCCAACAGAAATAATCTTCTCAAATATATTGATGACCCCTGAAAAAGGTGTGCACTGGATTGGTAAAGATGGTGATGTACCTGAAAAAGGTCACAATCATTCTGGTGAGTGGTATAAGGGTAAAAAGGATAAGGACGGAAATGAAATAAC
>LJNI01000062.1 GCA_001303225.1 candidate division TA06 bacterium DG_78
GGTTTAGAAAGGAATTCAATTGGTGTTTCGCACCTTTCGTGGGTATTCACTTCATGGTCTATGGCTTTCGTGGTTTTCACGAGCCCTAAGGTTTTTGCTTTATCGATTATTGCTTGTCGTGCATTGTCTATGCTGAGTCCTCGAAATTCACCGGAAGTTTCATTCATTGTGCCATCCTCAGTTATGGAAATCTTTAAGGGAAGATTGTGTCTTTTCCACCATTCAATATCCTGCCTATCGCCAAACGTACAACACATCACAACACCAGTTCCCTTCTCCTTATCAACAGCCGCATCAGTAAATATAGGAACTGTCTGACTGAAAACAGGAACCTTCGCTTTTTTGTTAACAATATGTCGATACCTTTTGTCTTCAGGATGTACAAACACAGCAACGCACGACGGAAGTAACTCGGGTCGTGTCGTGGCGATAATGAGCGGATTACCATCATCTAAAACAAAAACAAGATCGTTGAAATTACTCTTAAAATTCTTTTCCGCCATTTCCGCCTGAGCAATAGCAGTTTTGCATGTCGGACACCACATCACAGGTTCTTCCTTGTAATAAATTCTCTTCATCTTGAACAGTTCAAGAAACGATCTCTGAGATATTCTTCTCGATCTTTCTTCAATTGTCGTGTAGATAGCAGACCGATCAATACTCAGACCCATCCTTTTCCAGAGTATTTCATATTCTCTTTCGTATTCTTTGCAGGTGATATAACATTTCTTAATGAATTCATCCCGTGGTAGATCTGTTGCCTTGATTTTAAGAATCTTTTCTGTAAGTCTTTCTGAGGGAAGTCCATTATCATCATAACCCATAGGATAAAAGACATTGAATCCCCTCATCCGAAAGAAGCGAGCCTGGATCTCGGTCTGGATATAGCTAAAGAGATGGCCCATGTGGAGTGAACCAGAAACTGTAGGCGGAGGAGTATCTATCGAATAGATAGGCTTAGATGAGTTCCAGTCAAAACAATAAATTTTTTCGTTATCCCAGAACTGCTGCCATTTTTTTTCTGCTTCCCGAGCGTTGTACTTTTTGTCCAAAGTCATTGTTCTCCTTAGTATATAATAAAAACAATTATATCCATTTACATCGTAGCGTCAATAAATTATCACTGAACGCTCTTCTCGGGCGGTTTTAATTGTGCAAAATCAACGGAGCGTTTATATAGCTGTTTCCTGATATCATGTATCTTTTTTTACAGACAGCATGATTATCTCGGTCGAAATGGGGCAGACCGACCACTTCGAGAATGAGTTGTTCAAGTTCTGACGGTAATGTCATGTTGGTGAGTATATACTTGTTTATAGTGTTGTGACCTTCGCTCCGGTTTCTTCAAATAAATCTCTGGTATGATCATCCGAAGTCAAATAGAGTACCTGGTTACCATCGTCAATAAATTTCTTGAGTACACGGACAAGTCTTTGGCGTCGTTCCCAATCTGCAAATATGAAAGCGTCGTCTAAAATGAGGAAGCTGCCTTCAGGGTAAATCTTCTTCAGTGCGGCTATTCTAAAACAGAGGAGTAATTGATCTTGTGTTCCACTGCTTAAATTTTCTATTTTAAATTTTTTGCCAGATTTTCCTTTCACCACAAAGTTCTTATCTTTTATTTCTACTTCATCATAGTGCTCGGTTATTAATTTAAAATATTCACTCAAACTTTCTTCTCCTTCGATGATGTCGTGAATAAATTCATCTAACTCACCGCTCATTTCCTTCAAAATTACCCGTGCTTTCAGAGCTGCCTTTTTCTCTAATTCATAATTTTTTAATTTCTTTTCTAATTGATCATATTCAATGAATACCGAACGATCGTCAGTTATGTTAAATTTCGTCTGTTGTAATTCTCTGAATATTTTGGTCTCGCTGGTTAGATGATCGATTTTCTCTTGATGCTTTTCTAATTCTTTTTTTATTTCCATCTCAGATGATAGATCAGGTTCTTTTTCTGGTTTTGCGGTTTTCAGATTATTGATCAATCTACCCCATTTCTGACTATCGTCTTCATGTAATCTTGTCGAGATTTTTGTTGATGATATGTTCAATTCATTTTCAATTTTGTTTTTCTTTTCTAGTTTATCTTTTAAATCAACTAATTCTGCAAGACCTGTTTTATTTCGCAGCTCAGATATTTGTTTTTCGATGTTAGTTGTTGTGTCTCCACTAGTCAACTGATTCACAAATTTTCTCTTTTCTGCCAGTTTTGTTGTTTTTTCAATTTTCGTTTTTTGTATACTGTCTATTCTATATGTAAGGTCTGATATGTTAGTCATGTCAGGGAATGCCTTTCTTGCCTTTGTTAAGACTTCGTTTTTCTCCGTTATCGATGTTTTGGCTGATTTTTTCTTATAGATATAATAGATTGTTGGTAAAATACCCAGTGTGAATAATATAAAAGCTACGGGGCTTGTTATTTTGGCCAAGAATAAAAGAATTAAAGTCATAGCAATAATAGCTACAGATATAATTGGGTACACAATAGGTGCTTCCTTAACCTCTCCTTTGATCTTATCAAGAGAGAACTTGAGTTGTTCGGTTTCAATTATTTTATCTATTTCTTCCAGTCCTGCAGTTTCTTTTTCTAATTCTTTTATCTCCACTTTGACTTCTTGTAGTTTCATCTCGCTATCTAATTGTACTTTCTTATTAGTTTCTAACTCTTGCCATTTCGTTAGATATTCATTTTTATATCTTTCATATTCTTGAAGTACCATCATCTTTTCTAAATAATTGTTGTATAAATTTATGAGTGTTTGATAATTTTTAAAATTTTTGTAATTCTCTATTTCTTTTAACTCTTTTTTAAATGATGCATGTTTTTCTAAAAGATTTGTTAACTCTACTTCTTTTTTCTCTGTCTCGCTAATTTCTTTTAGATAGTTTCCTAATTCATGTCTTCGTCGTTCTTCATTTTGGATAAAACGTTGTTTTTCTTCATTCCAATCTGACCTTTTTGGTGTTAACCCTACTTTTTCAAATATCTTGCTATCCAGTTTCGTGAAAGATACGCCTGAACCAACTTTACTAAACATCGCTTTGATTCCATCCCAGAAACTCGCTTCCCCTTTTTTCCCATAGACCGCGGATGCTGATGCTTGGACATATAACAAGTTTGCCACATCGCCTGACGGTAAATCTAAATTCATTTTTTTAGCTGGTAAATTATAGATTCTTTCATTTTCTTCGATTTCGATGTTTATATTATTGGGTTTGCCGTATCGCAAACCTGTTGAGATTTTTTTGAATAATGTATAGCTTAACGCCTCGACAATTGCTGTTTTCCCTGATTCGTTTAGGCCAAAAATAACTTCAAAATTATCTAAAGTGAAAGTTAAATCTTTTATTGGACCGTAGTCTCTTATTGTAACACTCTTTATTTTCATTTCAATGCTTCATGGAAAATTGGAAAGGCGATTTCAAAAATTTTCATACGTAGATCATCTTCGAATTTCATCGTTTTTTCTACAAAGGTTTTGACCATTCTATTCTGGAGAATTTTATCCCATGATTGTATTTCCTCATCATCAATTCTCAGCTCAGCAAATTTATCATGATATTTTTCTTTAATCGCATTAATTTGATTATTGAAGTCTTTATCTTTCTCGCCAATGAATCCCTTTATACAAACAGTCGGCATAATATTCTTGTTATCTATACCCCTAAGATAAGACTCAACATTATTTATAATTTCCTTTTCAATACCCGGAAAAACGAAGAATTCCTTTAATTGCCAAAAAGATGAGATGTCAATTTTTATGGGTTCTATATCAATTTTATTCTTATCGACATCCAAAAAGTAAAACACTCTTTCATTTACACATTTTGTGTCTAAAGCAATAGGGGAACCTGGGTAGACGACTTTTGTACCACCATATTGCTTTTCGATATTTCGGGAATGCAGATGGCCCAATGCAACATAGCGCGCCAAATTGTCTAGATTAGCTGGGAAGATAGGCATATATTTTGTTTCTTCGTCATCAAGCATTGAAAAGATAAACGATTCGTCATACAGAGTGCCATGTGCGATTAAGATATCAATATCATTCGGAATATCGCGTACGCATTCGCTGAACTTTTTTTCCTGAAAGGGCACGGCACACATCTTTATTTCTCCACGTTCAATAATCTCAAATGGAGTTTGAATCAATTGGATCACATTGTTACCATAGTCATAATTATGACTAAAAGATTTTGCATCATGATTACCAGGGATAATGAGAAATGTGGTATTGGCATGTTCAAAGATTTTTTTGACGTCTGGTCGCAGTATCGTGGCGTCGGTATCTGATTCGAATAGGTCACCAGCAATGATGAACAAATCAACCTTTAATCTAGCGGCCTTTTGAATCAACCACTGTAAAACTTCGATGCGCTCATCTGTTGCTTTTTTCAAATGTAAATCTGCAGTATGAATAATATTCATGATTTAATACTTTTGCTGAAATAATCCGAGAGAATATTACTGTGGTCAAATGCGAGTGGTTCAGGCAAGGTATTCTGCGTAAATACTCCAATGTCTGTTGCATCATCATTCGCCTTTGGTTTACCGATCCCTCTGGCTATGAAGACGACAGAAATTGTATGATGTCGTGGATCGCGATGAGGGTCGGAATAGGTATGGAACTGCTGTAAGTCTTCGATTTCGAGACCAGTCTCTTCTCGTGCCTCACGCCTGGCAGCGTTCTCTGCAGACTCCCCATACTCTACATAACCACCAGGTAATGCCCAACCAAGAGGAGGGTTTTTCCTCTTGATGAGCACAATGCCTCCTGACAGCTCGATGATGATATCGACAGTTGGAATGGGATTACGTAACTGCATGATGCTATTATAAATAATTTTGCTGACAAATCAATATTGACAAAGTGAATATTTTGTGTATAATAATATTAGACTTAAGTGTTATGTGATTGTTCATGGGAGGATGGTAAAGGATACATTATGAAGTTCCTTATTTCGCTTGTAATTATTGCAGTGTGCATTCATGCTGCTCCAACTCCTGACGTAGTACGCTTGGCAAAAATTCAGTTCAGCGATCATAGTGCTGTATACGTATTGAATGAGTACCGTATCACGATTATTGATGCAGGCGATGACTTTGCCAAGGCACTATTGAATGACATAGAAATAAATACATTGAAGGCAGCAGGGTATCAAGTAGATATTCTCATTGACGATTACAAGGCGTACAAGGACACGCTGTTTCAGAGAGGAGAATACCATACGTATGATGAGGTCTATACTATTCTCGACTCATTGGTTACTGACTATCCGAATATGTGCCGACTCGACACTATTGGCTTGAGTGTTTTAGGCAGACCGATCTGGGCAATGAGAGTCACGGATAATCCACAGATTGAAGAGAACGAACCTGAAATCAGGCTCGCTGGTAATATGCACGGTGATGAACATATCGGAACTGAAATCACGCTCTATTTTTTAGGTTATCTCCTGGGCAATTACGCTTCAAATCCTTCAGTGCAAAATCTCATCGATAACCGAGAAATCTGGATCCTTCCGACACTCAATCCAGATGGCAAGATTGCGAATGAGAGACAAAATGCAAATAATGTAGACCTCAATCGTGACTATGGATATTTCTGGGATGGTTGGGGGAGTAGTCCTGGTCCATGTTCGCAAATCGAAAATAAGACGATGAGAGAGCACCTCGAACAGAATAATATTTCTTTAGAGTATAATTACCACTCTGCAGCTGAGGTAGTTAATTATCCATGGGATTATCACCAGTCAGACCCGCCAGATAGCCAGTACATCATATCCCTCTCCTATGTCTATGGTGATTCGGCAAATTTGCCGATCATCAATGGTTGGGATTGGTATCAGGTCACTGGTTCTCTGCAAGACTATTCGATCGGTATCAGTGGTGCTCTTGCCTGGACAATCGAGACTGAAGAACCATTCAGTTCCTCGGCAATTGATCAGATCTGCTACACCAATCGCGATGCATTGATGGATGTGTGTAACCGAGCAGGCTGGGGAATCGAGGGTGTGGTCAAAGATTCTCTCACCGGCACACCGTTATATGCACGAATTGAAGTTGTAAACCCTGAGAGAATTGATGTGTATACTGACCCAAGCCTCGGTGATTTTCACAAGATGATTGCACAAGGAACCTATAATCTGAAAATTTCAGCAAATGGTTATGCACCTAAGACAGTTACTAATGTCAATGCGCCTTCAACTGGAAGTGAATCGCTCGGCGATATCCTCATGACACCAGATACGTTGTATCTCTATGCGTTTCGTATTGTAATTTCTCGCTATGCCAATCATTCTGAACAGAGTAATAAAACACAGCCGCGTTTTGCACTCGGTGTCGAGGATAATCGCTTTTTCTCGCTCGGTCGAAATGGCTATGTGGTTCTTGATATGGGACCTCATGTTCCTATCGTTGATATTGTTGGTGATGATTTTACTGTGTTTGAAGGTGATGATGGAACAGCCGAAGGCTACACGGCGTACGTTTCTGATTCCTGGGATGGGCCATGGTTTAGTTGCGGTAGTGCTTCAGGAACTGCGTCTTTTGATATGACTGGTACTGGATTGAGTGAGGCACGGTATGTGAGAATTGTTGATGATGGTAGTTCTACGTCTGAACAATACGCTGGGTTTGATTTAGATGCCATACAGTTTTTTACGCCAATTGGAATTGAAGAAATTTCATCCGCAGACGTTCAATGTAAGATGCCTTTTCTGGCACTGTCACCAAATCCATTTAAGAGAAATATCGGTATCACTATTTCAGCATTTGGAGAGTCGAAACTCACAATTTATAATGCTTTAGGACACTCTGTGAGGACGTTTTTCATCAATCATGGAGTAGTGTCAACAACACTGCAGTGGGATGCAAAAAGTGATGCAGGGCATAGAGTACCTGCCGGTGTGTATTTTATACACCTGACTACTGCCAATACCACAGAAGTAAAAAAGGCGATACTACTTAGATAGATAATAAAATTTCAAATCATCTCTTGTACAGAAAAAAGTAAAATACTTGACTTCTCATATTTGGTGAATATGATTAGATATAGAAATTTAAACAATTTGATTCAAACAATGAATACAGATAAAAGAAATCCGTTTGAATCTGTGTGGATCTAAGATAACGTAGTTATCGTGTTCTTTGCATAATTGCCGGGAGAGCTCAGGGTAGAGTCCCGCATCATTCTATTGAATGCCGGTGTAACTCAGTGGTAGAGTAGCTGTTTTGCGCCAGCCCCGCACCATCATGCCGGCATAGCTCAGTGGTAGAGCAACGGTTTTGTAAACCGTAGGTCGCGGGTTCAAATCCTGCTGCCGGCTTAAAACAGTGCGGGGTAAGCAGGTCGCCAGTTCGAATCTGGCCGCCGGCTATGAGTAGAGAACAGGGTTTAGGGAATAGGAATTAATTATTTATTTCTGTTCTCTGTATCCGGTGCCCTGTCTCCTACAAAGGGCAGGTACCCAAGCGGTCAACGGGGGCAGACTGTAAATCTGCTGGTGTAAGCCTTCGTAGGTTCGAATCCTGCCCTGCCCATGCGAAATTTACCCACATCTGTGATGTGGTCGTAAATTTCAGCACCCCGCACCTATGTATAGGTGCGGGGTGATTTGTTTGTAAACTTCAAAGGGGGGTTCCACCCCCCTTTTCTCCATATAGTTTTCTAGAAAAACCCGAAAACTGTATGGAGGCCACGAAACCCCCCGGCTCGGCGATCATGCGTGCGTTCCATTTGTGTTTGCTACGTTCAGGGTACGGTCTGTTCTTTAACACATCGCTCACATACGCCACTTTTGGGGGTTCCACCCCCCTTTGGCTTATGGCATAGAGCAGATAGCTTATGGTATAATTGAAACATACGCTGTACGCCATATGCTAAATTGCAATGTAGATCATTGACACACATATTACTTGACTTTTTCAATTGTACTACTACAATTCGCAGAAAGCAGAGGATTCACAATGGCAACCGAACGTTTACAAAAAATTCTTGCCCGTGCAGGTATTGCTTCGCGGAGAAAAGCAGAACAGTTGATGCTCGAAGGTAGAGTAACGGTCAATGGAAAGATCGTTAGCCAACTCGGAGCAAAGGCAGATTCAAAGACTGATCATATTAAGGTCGATGGAAAACTGCTCTGTATGAGCAGCGTACCGAAACATTATTTTATCGCATACAAACCGCAGAGAGTGATTACGTCGCTCAGTGATCCTCAAGGAAGGCTTACGATTACTGACATGCTCCACAGTAATAGAATCAGGGTTCGGGTTTTTCCAGTTGGCAGGCTCGACTGGGATGCTGATGGTCTCTTATTGCTCACAAATGACGGTGAGCTTGCGAATTTGGTCATGCATCCACGAACACATCTGTCAAAGGTTTACCGTGTTAAAGTGAAGGGGTGTCCCAGTGAAAAAGTTCTTCAGCGTATCCAAAAGGGTGTGATGATTGATCGCGGAATTCGTACACTTCCAGCTCAGGTAGTCATTGAACAACAAAAGGAAAATGCCACGTGGTTACGCGTCACATTAGTCGAGGGTAGACAGCACCAGATAAAAAAGATGTTTGCGCGCATTGGACATCCTGTCCGACACATCAGACGAATCGCAATCGGCCCACTCCGTTTAAAACAGTTACAGGTTGGTGAAATAAGACCTTTGACAAGTACTGAGTTAGCGCGTCTAAAAAAAACACTGAGGATGTAAAAAGTTGTAGATAAGATGTATGTAAAAGGGTAATATTGACATACACTTTATTATAATTACAATCAAAAATAAAAGGAGAAGGAATGGGTGATATCATGAAATCCCCTAAATTGGTTATTGTGATTTTAATACTTTGTATATTCATTAATACAAACTTTTCTTCGACCAAAAAATATTGGCAGGATGTTCAAGAAGCTCTGTATAATGGACTGCCGAAGACTGCAATCGAAAGTCTAGACAGAATTCTTGATATAGCCCAAAAAGAGGAAAATTATGACGAATGGATTACGGCGCTGACAGAAAAAATTGTAATTGAGGCAACGATTCAGGGTAATAAACCTGAAGAAAAGGTTAAGAGATTAAAAGAGGAATTAGTTACTGCAGACGTGCGTATCAAACCAATATTACAAGCTATTCTCGCCCATTGGTATTGGCACTATTACAGTCGTAACCGCTATCGTTTTATGAAGCGGACCCCGACTGAATATATGACAGATGAAGATTTTACGACATGGGATCTGAGAAAATTATTTACAGAAATTGATTCGCTCTACCAAGATATCTTGGGAAAAGAAAAACTCCTCACCAATATTCCAATCGAAAGACTCTTAGACTTCTTAGAACCAGGTAATACGTCACCAGAAGCGAGACCAACGTTCTACGATTTTATTGCACATGAGGCATTGGATTTTTATATGCGCGCTGAACAGTCTGCGGTCCTACCTGAAGATACTTATGAAATTGATGCCAATTCTGCTGCTTTTGGTCCAGTCTCTGAATTCTTGAACTACAGGCCTGTAACAGAAGATACTGTTTCACCGAAATTAAAGGTTATCAAAATCTACCAGTCATTAATAAAATATCACAAGAAGAAAAAAAATACCGAGGCGCTCTTAGATGTAGACCTTCACAGATTACGATATGTCAAGAACGTTGCCTTTGGTGAAAATAAAAATAAGATTTATATTCAACGACTGACTGAACTCATTAAACAATATAATAATATGAGTCTCTCCAGTTGGGCATCATTTTATCTAGCAAAAGCATGGGCTGAAGAAGATGATTTAGTTAAAGCCTACGAAGTGGCAGAGCACGGATACAAAAGATTCCCAGGCTCACCAGGTGGGAAATCCTGCAATGCATATATGACTGAGCTGACCCAAAAATCACTCAGGCTCACAGGAGAAAAATGTATTCCACCCCGGCCTTCTAAAATGCTCGTGTCCTACAAGAACTTTACAAGATTGCACTTTAGAATTATCCCTGACACATGGGATGCATTCATGGAAGAAGAAAAGGGTCGTCCCAATCAAATCGATACCCTAAGAATCAAAGAGCTCCTTTCTCAAGAGCCCCATAAAGAATGGTATGTTGACCTTCCTGTTACTGATGATTTAAAAGAAAGGGCTCTCGAAATTGACCTCCCAGAACTTGACCCTGGCTATTACCGAGTATTTGCAAGTTGGCAGCCAGATTTTGTTAATTCTACAATGACACAACATACCTGGTTATGGGTTAGTAATATGACTCTGGTCACAAGGTCTAATTATGGAATCGTTGATGGTTTTGTGTTAGATATTATGACGGGTGAACCGATTAAAGGAGTTGAAGTTTCGCAGATTATAGAGGAGAACCTGAAATGTGTTTATGGCAAAAAAACACATACTAATTCTATTGGTTATTTTGAATTTAAGACGAAAGACACAGGCTACAAAAGTGCTTATATACATATTAAAAAAGACAATGACGAGGTGTTTGAGTCCAATATGCGGCACGCATACACATATTATCCATCGCGGTCCCACCAAAGGACATTCTTTTTTACTGACCGTTCGCTCTATCGACCAGGCCAAACAATATATTTCAAGGGTATCTGCGTTCTTATAGACCAGGAAGAAAATAACTATGAAATCATTCCTCACCGAGAAATTACCGTATATTTCCGCGATACCAATAATCAAGAAATCTCCAAGATTACCCTTATGACCAATGAATTTGGCAGTTTTAGTGGTCACTTTGTCGCTCCTGCTGACCGACTCACTGGCAGCATGACAATTTATACAAATGAACCTTCTGGTAGAACAGCAATCAAAGTAGAAGAGTACAAGAGGCCGAAATTTTTTGTAGAAATCGAGACTCCGAAAGTGCCATCAAAACTGAATGAACTTATTGAAGTAACTGGTAGTGCCATGACCTATAGTGGCGCACCGGTAGATAATGCCCTTGTTCAGTACAATGTGGTGAGAACTGCCTCATATCCTTACTGGTGGAATTGGTATAGACCATATAGTCGTTATGGTGCAAAATCACAGGTAATTGCACATGGTAAAATAAAGACCGATGCCGATGGTAATTTTACAATCTCGTTCTATGCTAAACCCGATCTAAATATTTCTATGGATGACGACCCGCGATTTACGTATCGAATTCATGTAGACGTGACTTCGCCTGATGGTGAGACGCGTTCAGGTGACGGTTCAGTAACGTTAGGTTACTCTGCGTTAGCAATCACACTCTCTACTGATGATCAGCCTCAAAATAACGAGCAATTTTCTATAGGAGTCGCTACACAGACATTAGATGGCGTTAGCATACCAGGTACTACTACACTTCAGGTCTATCGGCTTAAAGAACCATCCGAACCAATTCCTGAGAAGTTCTGGGAGTATGATTTACACCCATTTAAAGAACAGAGCGATGAAGATGCGGGAGAAAAATTTTCTTCTAATTGGCTAACCTGGCCCAGGGATACGCTGGTATACGAAACAAGTCTTACGACTACAGACAATAATCCACGAATAGTAACATTAAAATTACCTACTGGATTGTATAAATTAGAATGCAGTGGTCAGGATAATTTTGGCAGAGAGGTGAGAGCCCTTTTACCACTCATGGTTTTACCAGATTGGAACGACAAAATATTCAACATTAAACTAGCTTCACTCGTGAGAGTAAATAGTAATACAGTTGAAGTAGGTAAGGAACTCGAGGTTCTATGGGGGACGGGCTATGAGACAGGTAGATGTTTTATAGAGATAGAACACGACAATAAGATAATCAAGAGATACTGGACAAAACAGCATGAAACCCAGCATACCTTCGCTTTTCCAGTAACTGAAAAATATCGAGGAGGATTTGTTGTTTACTTGACCCAGGTGAGTGATAATCGTGCCTATTTAAATACATTACCCATCTATGTACCATGGGATAATAAAGAGCTTTCCATTTCTACACAGACATTCCGCGATAAACTCCGACCCGGAGAAAAAGAAACAATTACCTTAGAAATACAGGGTAAAACGAAATATATTGCAGCAGCTGAGATAGTGGCAACAATGTATGATTTTTCATTAGACCAATTTTACCCCCATTCTTGGGCTAGTTTTGATTTCTTCAAAAGGTACCACGGTTCAGTCAGCAGCAGCTTTATTAATGGT
>LJNI01000063.1 GCA_001303225.1 candidate division TA06 bacterium DG_78
TCCTCATCTCAAATTCTAATCGATCATCATACACGCCTACTGCACGGTACCATACCCCCTCCCA
The DNA here is from genome assembly GCA_001303225.1 of candidate division TA06 bacterium DG_78. Classification (GTDB taxonomy): domain Bacteria; phylum Hydrothermota; class Tepidihabitantia; order SM23-42; family SM23-42; genus DG-78. The sequence goes on from LJNI01000063.1 coordinate 65, forward strand.
TGAATCATCTAAAGTACGACCATCATCAAATACCCAACCGTCCCAAAATAAACCACTCGCAAAAACTAAAAAGTAATACCCTGTAGTTTTACTGCCGAAAGGATCGATACTGACCCTAACATAGTCTTCATCACGTGTAAAGCAAGCAGTTGGCTTATGTTTTTGTGCGTAACAGCGGAATGCAAAATATAAATTCTCATTATCTTGCAACACGTAAACCACGGTCTTCTCAGTAGGCGCGTTCCTCTCATATGGTCTACGCTGCACAAAATTATTTGCTGAATCTGCCTGCAGCCACATCTCCTCAATTATTCCATCAATCATAGGTGGTTCTTCAGTAAAACGAACGTCGAGAGTTTTTTCATGAGACAGGAACAAAAATAGTAATACTATTCCCACGTAATCCTCCTCTCTTTTTAGCTACTTTTCATTACTTTGTAACTGATGAGAAATGCCCCTCACGCCATGTATATAAAATTTCGTGAGCAGTTCTGCAAACTGTTCATAAAAATGATCATCATATTTCATCTCTGCATCGTGTTCCAGATAATTCTTCATTACGTGTGATGTACCAGCTCTCTGCACAATATGTTCCCAGGTATATCTGCAACGAAAATGTTCAGTGATGATTGTGGTGAGGAGACCCCGAATAAAATTCATTTGAATAGGATCGTCAGTATTCAAACCGAATTCTCGAAAATAGGGAGTAGTCATTGTACGTTCTTCTGCCACCCATCGACATTTTATCTCCAACACCGCAGGGATATCTACCGGTATTGTATTAAAAGACACCATGGCAATTTCTGTATTTTCTCTGAAAAATGCAATGAGATTTTTGATTATGCGTTGAACACACTCTTCACGTAGAGTAGCCTCACCACCACAATCATGAATTGCACGATAGTATTTGTCATAGCATTCATCAATTATTGCCTTGAGAATACCTACTTTTTCACCAAAGTAATAGTTGATCATTGAAATATTAACGTGTGCAGTCTTTGCAATTTCCCTGATACCCACAGCAGAAAAGCCTTTCCGGGCAAAGAGCGAGACAGCTGCGTCAAATATCCTCTGTTTTGAATCTTTCTTCTGTTCTTCAGCCATTCAGGTTTCCTCAATCAAACGTTTGTTCGAGGTAATAGTAATTATTTTCCTCACAAAATCCTTACAAATAGTTCACAAAAAAAGGGGTTCGTGTACACAGAACCCCTTACTATCAAATCTTACAGTAACGACGCTTATTTTTTGTTCTTCTGTTGGCCAAGACTAACGATTGCCGGAAGGAATAGTACTGTAGTCACAAAACACGCTGCTACACCAATCGAAAGAAGCGCTCCGAGGTCTGCCCAACCGCGATACGTACCGAGCATGAGCGAACCGAATCCTGCCATTGTTGTGAGCGATGTCAGTAAAATCGCCTTACCCGTGGTTCTCAATACAATTGGTGCCATACCAAAACCTTCAAATTTGTAGCGATGGAGTAAATGTACACCATCATCAATTCCAATTCCAATGATCATAGGGAGACCTATGACATTAATAAAATTTAACATCATACCGAAGGTTTTTAAAATACCAACCATCCAGATACCACCAGCGACAAGAGGAATCATACCCAGGAGTGCCATGAATGGACTCCGGAAATCAAACCAGAGCAATAGAAAAACAACAAAAAGCGTAAGAATTGACGCCCACAGTCCATCCCTGGCTATATAGTCAATCAGACGCATAAATAGTGGCGGATTGCCCGTCACCTTCGGACTGACTAATTCCACCTGTTTGTTAAAACGCCGCATTGCAGTAAATTCCCAAATCATTTCGCGGGGATAGATAGTAATCAGATATTTATCACCAGCGTCATTAATATAGCGTTCTTTGATGTGTTCAGGCAGTGTCTTTAGTGTAATGAGTTCAGGATTTGTCATATCGTGTAATTTCCTTCTCAGATCTGGCATGTAGTATCGTTGGAACAAATTTAATGCCTGAACTGCCTGTTTCGGATCTTGTTTTATCTTTTCAATCAGTTCAAGGATATAACTGCCTGAAATCTCTGCTTCTGGATCACCGATAATAGACCGACACTTCTCGTCGACCTTATCTTGGCCACCGATAAATGCAAGCTGTGAAAGCTCGTAGATGTTCATATCCAGACGTTCTAACTCGGCAATAAATGTATCGATATCCTTTTGAGAAATTGGCACCTCTCGTGTATTGAGCACGGATTTTCTAATGTCTTCAACATATGGTCGACGTTTCAACTGAAGTTCCTTGGGTGGCAGAAAATCGCCGATATGCTCGACCATACTGAACGCAGGCATCTCTTTCGCCTTGTCGGCAAGTTCGTATGATTCCTCAATTGAGTTTGCTGTTACCATAGCAAAATCTGTGCTCATGTCAAATGCTTCAATAATGGTATCCTGTAGTGCAACCGTCGTAAGACCTTTCGGTTCAATATTGTACATATTATAATCAAACTTCACATTCATAGCTTGATACAAAAAGAATGCAGTAAGGACAATCGCAATGCCAAGGTACAGAACTGGTCGGCGCATAACAAGACTGCCAAAGTGTTCAAGTATTTTGAATTCGACATGTGGTTGTTTAAAAGGTTTACGACTCAGTCTGGTAATGAGTCGTTCTCGAGCGATGAGTATTGCGGGCAGCCCAAACATCGTTGTGAGCATTGCAGAGATAATACCGATCCCCAGTACAATACCCATTTCTTTGATACCCTGGGTTACTGAAATCGCTAAGGCGAAGAAGGCAGCGGCCGTGGTCAAGGCGCCCGTTATAATGCCTGGTCCAGAACGAATTAATGACTGCTCCATAGCAGAAATTGCATCTTTGTCAATATTACGACGTTCACTATACGCTGAAATAATATGTATTGAATAATCAATACCCAGACCAATCAGAATAACCGCAAACATCGAGGTCATGAGATTGAGTCTGCCCAAAATAACGCCGATAAACCCGGCGGCGATAACTATTGCGATAACAAGATTTAGTCCGGCTAGTAATGGTGCACTCCACATGCGAAAGGTCAGGATGAACAATACCAATACGAGCACTAATGCCGCTATCGAACTAATTTTCATTGAGCTCATCGTGTGCTCCATCTCGTCTTTCTGCAACGGTATAATGCCAGTGAGCCCAGCTCTAATATCGGGGAAATCAGGAAGATTTTTGTCAATCACTGCCTGGAGTGCAATAGTTGATGCAACGTCTTTATCAACATCAATTGAAGAGAATGTGGGTTTTATCGAAATAAGCAGCACACGTTTATCATAGGACATAAAGTACGGATCGCCATAAAGTAATTGGTCCACTGCTGATTCAGCACGTGCGCGGTCAGCATGTTCTGGGTCACTCAAGAACGCATCGATCGTTTGTAACCAATAGTAAAACCCATCGAGCGAGCGGACCGCCTCGTCCTCTTTCTCCTTGGTACTCAATGCCTCCTCATCAGCAATATACTCTTTTTCAAAATTATCATTTATGTTGATCATGAAAGGAATGAGGTTCAAATCTGCAAACATATCTTTGGTCGTCTCCAAATCTTTTTCTTTTACAAGCATGAATCCATGTTGAGCAAAGAACTCTTTATCGAGTTTATAGTCGACTCGGTCAACGTATTCAGTCAGTTCTTCAATTTGCGGCGCGATTCTATCGGCAAATGCCTTCATCTGTGTTTCATCACCCTGCACGACAATGTGAATGGTTTCAGCACTCTTATATTCTTTTAAGATCCTGTCGAACTCCTGAGCAACTGGGTCATGCATGGGTAAGAGATCTGACCAGCGCATTTCCATCTTCAATCTCGACGCAGAAAGTGCCGAGAGCACGGTTATAACAAACAGTATCCCAATCACCCACCACGGATGGGTCGCAGCAATACGTGCCCACTTTCGCAGTAATTTTTCTTTCATGAAACCTCCCTTAGAAGAGAGCTCTGAAAAAATATTTCTTCGCTCTCTTGATTACGGTGATTAAGGAATGATAACAGCGATTTTCCGCCATTAATAATCGCCGTAATCCACGAATTTTTGCTAAATCTCAGATTTAGACTACAAAATTCAGTGTCCCGATATTGTGAAGCAATGAGGGATCTCTGCTTTATCACTGTAATCTTTATTTCCATCACCGTAATCATTTTTTTCCATCACTGTAATCGAAGACTTCTGTTTTCTCCAGAAGTCTCTAGAAGTAAATCTGGGCGCGCATCAACCCACCATTGCCCAGTGAACTACTGAAAACCTTACCTTCTTCACCTATATAGAGATTGAACATGAGTGTAAGTTCGACATTCTCAAAAATACTGTAATATACCATTGGCACGAGCGCAATACTCTGATCCGAGATACTGAATATGGCTGACGTCCCGACCATAATGAAATCGGTTAACGGGTATTGGATGAGACCGTATACCTGGTCTTGCGAAATGGTCTTGGTTTCTCCCGTAAAGAACTGCATCCAGTCATTAAGGTCATATTCTGGATAATCGGATTCCCCTGAGGAATTATGATGATATTCGAACATAGTATAGAGACCACCTTCAAATGTATAATCAGTGCCAATTAAGAATTCAAAAAAATTATCATCGTCATCGTCCATGAAATTGTAGCATCCTTCTCCCCAAACACCAAAGCCCAATATCTCGCCGACAAAATCTGCGCCCAAAAGTCTTCTCCGTTGTTGGGTTTGTATAAAAGTGTAGAAATCTGTCGTGGTGTGTTGGAATTCATATCCTAAAACAGAAATATCAAAATGGCCTAAACCTGTTTTCAGGCGAACCAACTTGCCAGAATTTTGCCAATCCCATTCGACTGGTGTGTACATGAGCATTATACCAAATCTGTCAGCCAGATAAGCGTCAAGGCGGATTGCATTATGTCCTGGCTGTTCATAGGTCGGGTCGAGCGCATCCTTGGTATTGAATACATCTGTGGGATTCGAGAAATAGCCAGTGCCCAAGGATATTTGCTGTTTGCCGACTGTCAGTGCAAACCGGTAATTTGCAAGGCGTGCATATACATTATCAAGATAGAAACTGTCTCCATAGGTGATTTGAAATAATGCTCGCTGGTCAAGAGGAATTGGAGACGTTATCTGGTCGGGCAAGAAGTCGAGAATGTTCCAGTTTGTCGCACCAAAATAGAGCAGGTATATCACATCTGCACCAAATTCGACATTATTGACAATCGTGCTCTTAAGATCAACGCGTAACTTATTAGACTGAAATTGATAGTAATTCTCATCGGTGTATATGCCTGTGTATTGAGGTTCAAAATATCCATAGATGTCCACCTCGGCATATAGGCATATACACAACACCAGACTGATTAAGGCGGTAAAATATATTCTCTTCATTTTTGCATCCCCATTTCTGTAAAGAGATCATCGGGTAAATCAACCTCATAGGTTATATCAGTAATTTCCATGCTCGTGTGTGTGGCATCGAGCTTATTATACATAACCACTTTCATAGGCGTATAAATTCCATCGATGAGTTGGATCTCACTCAGTATGAGCTGCTTTTCCCAGAGCTCAGGGTCATCATCATGATAATAGTCGATCATGAGTGGTACAAGATATTCTTTATCTACCCACACAACCAGTCGCGAGTAGCCAGCAGAGCTCTCAGGTTTTCGTGTCAACTCAAGCTTGTAACACGCGCGCCCTTCTTTCTTTTCATCGTTAAGTCGAACAGAATTATATTCTTCGATAAATTCGTTTGAAGCTCCCATGTCCTCGTATGAAAAATCACTTCCTTCAAGTTTCTGTTTTTTGGCATGCGTCGCAAGTTTTCGAACACGTTTCGTCTTTGGGAAAAATGTCCATATGTCATTTGCATCATTGAGCATGAGTATCGTCTGTCCCTTGACACGAGAAGGATACAGGTATTTCATCAAACTTTTGTCTCCTTTATCTTTGGAAAACGTTTCATATTCAAAGGTGCGCTCTTCACCAGACGTGGTGACAATTGTCATCTTCATCGTGCCTTGTGATTGTTTAGGATTCATCGTTTCGGTCATCGTCTGAATAATCTCCTCGGCTGTCATCTCGGTCTGTCCACACATGGGAATAGCAATGACGAAAAATAGTGCACTACATGAAATTATTTTACTCACGATTCCACCGCAACAGTTACCCCAAATGACTAAAGGCTTTTGATTCACTTGTTTATGTTTTATTATTTTCATTGCTCTTATCCTCCCGTAACTTTTGATAAAACAATGTCACAATATCTCCGTAATCTTTCGGAGCATATATCTGCAGAGAACCTGTAGGAGCACCCAGTATACGTTCCATTGCATTCTGATAAAGTTTCATCTTTGTTTCTATCGTCTCCACTATATAGTGTGGCTCTGCGTCTTTCTTAATGAGTAATCTACATACTGTCTCATTTAAAACGCTCCCCACCTGCATCAGCAGTTCTCCAACATCTTCAGGAAATTGTGTATTGAATATTCTCTCCTCGACTCCCTGTTTGATGATGCTTGAAAACAAGTGTGCATTTTTTTCGACCATTCTTCTGTACATCTTAACCCTGATGATCGTATTTTCATCTTTGAACATTACCTTAAGCATCACCAAGAAAACATCGAGTTTCTGCATTTTCATAATAGTAGCTGTCCTAAAAAATGCATTAAACTTATCGATCGCATTTCGGTCAGAATCTACGATCTGCGTTAAAGCTGCTGAAATTTCACTCGTTGTTCGGTCTACTAATTGGTCAAGCATATCAATTTTTGATGTAAAGTAATGGTAGAATGTCCCCTTGGCAATGCCGAGCTCATCAATAATGTCCTGAATTGAAGTCTGTTCATACCCCTTTTGGAAGAAGAACTTTCGGGCTGCATCAAGAATTTCATTCTTTCGAATTTCAGGCTTTTTCACTTCTCTGGTCATTTTATCTACCTCCCTTGACCGACCGTCGGTCAGTAGTCATTATAATATAATAGACCGACGGTCGGTCTATTATATTATAGTGGTTTTTCGCGCTTTGTCAAGGGACAACATACATCTATCCCGTTCCGGGATCGGATACGGTTTTCTGTATGTGCTATAAACCGTCCTATTGAGTAGCCTTTGCCCGTTCTTCCGGTGACATTTTTGCCAGACGCTCGACCTCTTTAACATCAAGCTTTAACCCGTTTGCCACGCGACTACCATACTCTGAATCCGCTTTATAAAACAAAGCAGTCTGGCGTAGTTGAATACGCTTCTGAGCATTACCGAGGTGGTCAACGATATTCCCAATCAGATGATCTCGATCTTCGTCTTTCATTACCTTACGATAGAGATTTCCTGCCTGTACAAAATCATCATTAGGATGAATGTGCGGTTGACGACCAGTCTTGCCTGTGACTTCAATACCTGGTTCTGCCACTTCTGAATGTGGTTCTGGTCCCTGAAAGCTGTTCGGATAATAGTTCGGACCGGCACCTTCGTTGTCATCGACCCTCATTGCTCCGTCACGCTGATATGTATGTGCCTTTACCCCTTTAGGAGAGTTCACCGGTATGAGGTGATAATTTGCTCCGAGCCGGTAGCGATGGGCATCATGATAAAATAAGATACGCGCTTGAAGCATTTTGTCTGGAGAGGGACCAATACCCGGAACAAAATTGCCAGGGCAGAAAGCTGCTTGCTCAACTTCGGCAAAGTAGTTCTGTGGATTCCGGTTAAGCACAAGACGGCCAAGCGGCATCACAGGAAAGTCACCATGAGGCAATACCTTGGTCATATCAAATGGATTAAACTTATAATCCTTTGCCTGCTCTGGTGTCATGATTTGTACTTGCACATTCCATGCTGGGTATTCACCACGTTCAATCGCTTGGAACAAATCATCTGTAGCGTGGTCAGGGTCTTCACCTGCTAAGCGAGTCGCCTCTTGTCGTGTCAGGTTTTGGATACCCTGTGCTGTTTTGAGGTGAAATTTCGCCCAAACGTATTGTCCTTTAGCATTCCATAACTTGAATGAATGACCGCCATAACCGTTCATGTGACGGAAGCTTTTGGGTGTTCCGCGGTCTGAAAAGAGAATAGTGACTTGGTGGATCGATTCAGGCGTGAGGGAAAGAAAATCCCAAAACATATCTGGATCTTTGGCATTGGTTGCAGGATTACGTTTCTGTGTATGAATGAAGTCAGGGAATTTGATTGGATCTCTGATAAAGAAAACCGGTGTATTGTTCCCAACCAAATCGTAGTTGCCCTCCTCAGTATAGAATTTTACTGCGAAGCCACGTGGGTCTCGAGCAGAATCAGCTGAACCCTTTTCTCCACCGACTGTAGAGAAACGCAAAAAGACTTCAGTACGCTTACCGATTTTTGACAAGAATTTGGCTCTGGTATACTGAGTAATATCATGGGTGACTTCGAAATAGCCTCCTGCACCAGCGCCCTTTGCATGCACCACGCGTTCAGGAATACGTTCACGGTTAAAGTGAGCAAGTTTCTCGACAAGATGAATATCTTCCATTATGGTGGGACCAGGAATGCCCGCAGTCTTACTGTTCTGGTCATCATCAACTGGTCTACCAAAGTTGGTCGTGAGTTTCTTTTTTTCTTGTGCCATGTTAAACCTCCTCTTTGTTTTAACTACTATTTAAATTAAAAAAATATATTACCTCTTCGCCTTTGTTCTGCATTTGTCACAGAGTCCTGCTAAATGTACTATTTTCTCTAATATAACAAACTTTTTATTTATCGCAGCAGGAATTGTAATAGCATCATAAGCATCATGATGGAAATCAACTATCTTCCCGCATTTCATACATCTGAAATGGTGATGCGGCTCTAATTGTGGATCAAATCGTTTGGGATCTCCTGAAGATTCCACGACTTTTGCTATACCAATTTTAGCATAAGTTAAAAGCGTGCTGTTCACAGTACCTAAAGATATATTAGGAAAATAATTCCTAATCTTCCGAAATATCATAATAGCAGACGGATGTTTTTGAGAAGAGATTAACTCTTTATAAATAGCGACTCTCTGGGGTGTAATCTTCAAACCATGTTTATAGCAAACTTTTTTGAAGAAACGTACTTTTTCTTGTAAACTCTTGTGTTCACCATAATCTCTCTTATTCATACTTACTATTATATAGTAGTTAGTACTATTTGTCAAGGGCGAAGTTTTCTTTTATGTACTCGATATGCAACGGCACAATATGAGCTCACTATCATTTGGGCACTTAACATAAAATCTACGAAATTTCAAGGAAAAACTAATGTTATACCTCAACCTAACAAACCCAGGAGCGCGCCACCTATATTAAACACCATGTGCACGATGATTGCCGGAATGAGACTCCCAGTTTTCTCACGGTAGTAGCCTGCTAAAAGGCCTAATATAAAACAGGTAACCACAACTGCAAGAACCATGTATACATTCATTCCCGTAGTTAAGAGCATAATGTGCATTGCGCCAAAAAAGAGCGCACTTATCAATATCGGTACGCTCATAAATCTCTTAAATATTTTAAATCCATACTTTTTTAGTGGCATAAGAAATCCCTGGATCAACCCACGTGTCAAAACCTCTTCACTGATACTAGCCAATATCCAAACACGAAACACTGTTTCTAAAAAAGAATAGTTGCTTGCAAAATGTTCTCCTCCTCCAATAGGAAAAATTGATTGTAAAATATTAGCTGCAATACCAGTAATGAGCATAGTGACAATACCTACTATAAAACTTACTATAATGACTTTTACATACCTCACATTTTCGCCAAGAGTAAAACCATAATGTGACAACGTGCCCTTGTTAATAATCAGTATTATCAATATAGAAAAGGCTACCATAGCAATGCTTTCCGATACAGGCATCAGCCAAGGAAGCGAGTCTATCGCATGACGACTAATCAACGCTATTAGTCTCTCTATATATGGCACTCCATTAAGAACAAATAAACCGAGTACTATGGCAATAATAATTCTTATTATGGGGTTCTCAAATAATTGTGTACTTTTATTCATGGTGATGTATTGTAGCTGCCAGTGTTACTTTGTCAATATTGTCTAACATCTTGGTGCAGAGGTGATATTGACAGACCGCAAATAATTCCTATAATAACCAAGGAGGAGATTTACAATGAAAATATTGGTCAGTGCGGCAGGTCCCAAGCCTGCAAAAGATAATGTGTGGTATGTCATGAATCTCGCTAAAAAATTAGGTGCCGAAGTAATCGCCTTACATATCTCACAAAAAGAGGATACTGCAAGGGGAGAGGAAACCCTTAAGATTTTTGCTGATGCGGGTAGAGACGCAAACATAAAGGTGATTAAACGTTTAAAAAAGGGTGATATAATTTCGAATATTATCGAAACCGCACAGGAAGAATCAGTTAATCTCATTATTATGGGTGCAACCCCAGTGAAAGTTGTCGCCGAATGGATAAGTACGGGTGTAATAGAAAAGGCAAAGGTACCTGTTATTATAATCCCCTATGAATTTAACAAGACGCCGTAGGAGTTTCTCTAAATAAATTCGTCTGATTTCTAACCTTTGATTTTTATATAACTCTTAGTAGCTGTTATACCCATAGTCCGTCACTACGAGAATTCTCGTAGTGACGGAATGTTTTTTTACAATTCTATTGAAGGGTGTTCATTTGTTTGTATCATAAAATAAATGGATATCAACATACTGTACGTTAATTATCTGGGTATGTTAATTGCTCTTTATGAGAACCATCTGCATCCATCATCCATAACGAGAAAGAGATTTTTGTTTCAGTTGTATCGGCAGCAACATAAACGATCTTTTGTCCATCAGGAGACCATGATGGGTCAAACCCTGTTGCCAGAACAATATTATTATTACCTAGGGTATCGATGACGTGTATACTGGCATCCTCAAGACGATGATACACAATTTTTGACCCATCTGGTGAGTATTGAGGATATGCTTGACCAGTAGCTGCACAGATCAATCGAATAATCGTGCCACTCGTATCGCCTACACAGATCCCATAGTGATCATCTAGCTGGGCTAAAAATGCGAGTCGGTCTCCAGACGGATGCCAGCTCGGCTCTACTGCTGAACTATAAATTTGTGTAATGTTTCCTATTGTGTCGATTAGATAGATGCCAATATTATCAATGGTTTTCTCACATACGATCTGAGAACCATCCGGTGACCAATCTGGGTTCATGCCCATGAAATCAGTTATCTCGAACGTTGTTCCTGTTACTACATTAATTTCCCAGATCTTACCGAATTCCTGTATAGTATAGACAATCTCTCCACCAGTTGGAGACCAGTCAGGTGCGTACCCTTGCACCAAGAAGACAATATCCAGTGTCTCTAGATCTAATAACCTAATACCCTGTAATGTATCTTCACTGTCACGGGTTCCATCATTAGTCAGACATGTATTTCCCATGTATCGATCTGCAGGATCACGATAAAAAGCAATATATTGACCATCAGGAGACCAGGATGGTTTCCTATCTACACATGTTTGAACATACACAATTTCCTCTTCATCTTGACAGGTAAACAGAAGAAAAAGACATAGTGTTGTTAAATAATATCGTTTCACACGTGTAGATTGGATAATCTTCCTAAACGACATCATTTCTTTGTATCAATTATTTTTCCATCGTTTCAGTGTGGGAATGATTTTATTCGCCATGTCCCGTGCCCGAGCTTCTGGCGCATTCATCTGCATTGTCGCAATCTTCTCAATCATCTATACCTGAATGATATCCTCATTTATAGAGAACGGCCTCTAAAACAAAAAAGGTAGTACCCGTTGTTTTTAGAACCGTCTTCATGTGTGCAAAAATTCATCTGAGTAAAACTATCGGTATTGTCTTTATTGCAGTCAACGATGAAAAGCGTAAAAAATAAACACCAGAAGGAAGACGATTACCCGAATCATCATCTCCTCGCCAGATAACATATCCTATAGATTCATCAGGCATAAATTGCAGTACCTTTCGGCCGATATTGTCAAAGATTTCAATTTTAACTGCCTGGATGTCCTGAGACAACGAGTACTGTATTCTCGTTTCCTGAGAAAATGGATTAGGT
>LJNI01000064.1 GCA_001303225.1 candidate division TA06 bacterium DG_78
TATTTCTTGCTTCTTCTTACTAAGAATTTTATATTTCTCACCGATTTTTGTAAATGCGGCGATTGCCTTTTCGAGGTGTTCTTTTTCATGACCTGCAGAAATCTGAACCCTGATTCGAGCCTGACCTTTAGGAACAACTGGATAGGAAAATCCAATGACATAGATTCCTTCACTGTAGAGATCTCGCGACATATCTTGAGCAAGTTTTGCGTTGTATAACATAATAGGAACAATAGGATGAATTCCTTCTTTAATATCAAATCCTGCAGCAGTCATTTTTTCTCTAAAATATTTTGTATTTTCCTCTAATGTATCACGAAGTGCAGTAGAACCAAGGAGCAGATCGACCGCCTTAATCGCGGCGGCAATCACAACTGGGCAAACCGTGTTTGAGAAGAGATACGGACGGGAACGTTGTCGTAATATATTGATAATTTCCTTTCGGCCTGAAGTACATCCACCACTCGCACCACCCATTGCTTTACCTAATGTTGTCGTGATAACATCGACTCTACCCATCACGCCACGGTATTCATGGCTTCCCTTTCCTGTCTTACCAATGAACCCGGTAGCATGTGAATCATCAATCATAACCATGGCATCATATTTCTCAGCGAGTACACAAATCTCATCGAGTTTGGCAATATCGCCATCCATCGAGAAGACACCATCTGTCGCAATCATGCGAAACCGCTTACCCTGAGTCTGCTTGAGGTGTTCTGCTAAATCTTTCATATCGGCATGCTTAAATCGGTGTCGTTCTGCCTTGCATAACCTAACACCATCAATGATTGAGGCATGATTCAACTCATCTGAAATGATCGCATCTTCATCAGTTAGTAACGTCTCAAATAAACCACCATTAGCATCGAAACACGATGAGTAAAGAATTGTTGCATCAGTACCCAAAAATTTTGAAATCTTCTTTTCTAACTCTTCATGGATATCTTGTGTCCCACAGATAAAACGGACCGAGGACATTCCATATCCCCTTGTCTCTAGTCCTCGTTTTGCTGACTCAATTAGTTCACAGTGACTCGATAGTCCTAAATAGTTATTAGCACAGAAATTGATCACTTCCTGGACCGGAGTACCGTGAGGATATTCGACCTTAATATCAGCGGCTTGGGGCGAGACAATAGTTCTTTCTTCCTTAAACAACCCACCTTCTTTAATCTCAGCGAGCTGATTAGTATAAAATGATTTCAACTTCTCGCTAAACGCCATAACTACCTCCCGTAGATAAGCCTCGCTTTTGCTCGGCTAAAATCCTAATTTCCGCCTCGTGTCTCTCTCGACGTCGAGTCTAGAGACGAGACGGAAATTCTAAACAATCTCTAAACACGAAATTCTCCCGAAAATCTCCGAAACGAAGTGAGATTAGATTTTCGAGGATGTTCAAAAATTAAATTATTCTGTTTTGGATTTTGTATTTGGTTAATTTGAATTTGTTTAGGATTTAGTGCTTCGGATTTAGAATTTGCTTTGGTATTTCTTGACATTGATGTATACAAGATTTCATCACCTTTGTATTTTATTCGAGACATACTTTTTAGGACTATGGGTATAATAAAATTTTACCACAATTCCCAGATTCCATGAGTTCCATTCCCTTTGCGAACTCTTCGAGCCGAAAACGGTGTGTAATAATTGGCTCAAGATCAAGACGACCCGAGCTTAAGAATCGTGCTGTCTTGTGCCATGTTGAAAACATCAAACGACCATTTATTCCCTGGACAGTAATATATTTAAAAATGATATCTCTGCTGACATCAATCTCTATAGGTTTATCAGGTATCCCGAGGATGGAGTATCTGCCACCAGGTCTTAACGCCTTAAATGCATCGAGTATCGCAGTTGGATTACCCGACATCTCCAAAACAACATCGACCCCTAAATCATCGGTCTTTTCTTTAATTTTTTTGACCACATCATCTTTTTTTGGATTCAGTACCACATCGGCTCCAAGCTCTTTGGCAAGTTTTATTCTGTAGTCATTAATTTCAGTCGCAATGATCTTTGTAGCACCACATAAACGAGATACCGATATACTCATTAAACCGATCGGACCACAACCAGTTATTAGTACAGTATTACCCGTAATCTCGCCTGCCAAAACAGTATGGACTGCATTACCTAAAGGCTCCATTACAGACGCGTAATCCTTTGGAATCTTCTTATCTAATATCCAAACATTAGATGCCGGCACAACTGCGTATTCAGCAAAGACACCGTTAATATCAACACCAAATATTCTTCCGTTTATACATATATGAGCATTTCCAGTCTGGCACAAGAAACAGTGCCCACATGCAATATGGGTTTCGGCTGAAATAATATCACCTTTTTTTAGATGTTTGACATTACTACCGAGTTCAATAATCTCACCACACAGTTCATGACCCATTACTTGTGGAAGATTCTTAATACGCTGTTGTGCCCACTCGTTCCACTGGTAAATATGCAAATCTGTACCGCATATTGAAGTTGCCAAAACTTTTACCAGAACCTCACCAGGGCCTGGTGTTGGGATATCAACATCGATAATTTCTGCACCTGGTTCAGGTTTTGTCTTAACAACTGCTTTCATTTTTGTCATATGTACTTAGAACCTATTGTATTCATAAACTGATGCAAGTCAAGAATTGCCCTTGATTGCCTCTATTTCAATAAATATTTTTCAAGAAATAATATTACTGCTTGTCGGTAAAAGTCACGGTTTGATTTCTTAGCAAATCCATGCCCCTCGTCTTCAGCGAGGAGATACCATACATCAACACCATTTTTCCGCACTGCCTGAACAATCTGTTCAGCCTCTGATACTGGAACACGTGGGTCATTGAGTCCCTGAATAATAAACATCGGCTTCGTGATTTTATGTGCATTAGTCAAGGGTGAAATTCCATTCAAGAATTCCCGCATATCAGGGTCCTGTTCATCACCATACTCTTCTCTTCGCAAGTCTTGGCGATATGCTCCGGTATTTTCCAAAAAAGTGACAAAATTACTTATCCCCCACATATCAATACCACACCTCAGACGGTCGCTATAATGAACCATTGAGGCAAGCACCATATAACCACCATACGAACCGCCAGTTATCGCAATACGTTTCGAATCCAGTTCTGGTTGCTCGGCAATCCAGTCTAATAATGTTCCAATATCATACACTGCATCTTCTCTGTTGTATCCATTATCGAGTGCCAGATATTGTTTGCCGTAACCCGAAGAACCTCGTACATTTGGTTCAATAACAGCAATCCCCATTTCATTTAGGTAGTACTGGGTGAGTGATGAAAATATTGGTACAGCCTGGCTTTCTGGTCCTCCATGGCAGTCGATCAAAATAGGATACGGTGGTTTGAATCTATCTGGTTTATAGTAAAATGCCGGAATCAAACGAGGCTGACTGTCCACGCTATCGAATGTTTCATAATGTATCAATTGTGGTAGCACAAATGTACTGGTATCAATACCGCCTACTTCACTATAGGTCCAGCGCAGCAAGGTATTTTTATTCAAATGTATACTGTAAACATCACTCTGAACTTTTGGTGTACTGATGACGAAAGCAAGTTGTTCACCATCTGGTTTGAATTTCAAATTATAGATCAATCCGAGTGGCAGCCGCACCTGGTTCAATGTTTTACTATGGGTATCAATGAAATACAATTTATTGATACCATCTTCATTACTCACGAAAGCAATCGTATCACCAGAAGGCGACAATTCAAAATCTTCAATATTCCAATAAATGTGGTCTGTTAATACATCAAATTGCTCACTGGATAAGTCGTAAAATAGCAATTGTTTGAAATCGCTGAACTGATCAGAAACGACATAAATACCCGTTCCATCCTTAATCCAGCGTGCACTGCCGTATGCAACCTTCTCGTCCACAGGATTGAGCTCGGTCAGGTCATTCGTAATGAGATTAAAAATATAGTAGTATGATTCACTAGCAGAGATAAAAAGTTTAATAAGCAGCAGCCTATCATCTGGTGACCAATCTACTGCATACCAGTATCCTTCTTCCTGTAACATTGGCTTGAAGCTTTTTTCTCCTTCCAATGTTCCAACGTAGACATCAAAATCTCTCTTATTTCTCATATTAGTAGAAAAAGAAAATTTATCGCCTCTGTTTGACCACAGTAGAGCGCCATACCTTGATTTTCCATCAGTGAGCAATTGATACTCACCTGTCGTTAAATTAAACTTAAAAATTTGATACCGCTCATCGCCTGCCGAGTCTTTGCTGAACAGTAGATAGGGTGTTCGAAAATCAGGACATACAAGACCTCCGAGTACCGGCTCCGTAAAAAAAGTTAACTGCCGACGCATACCCTTTGGATTCTCAACAGTATGCAGTTGATAGGATTCACCAAATCGTGTGGCGATCAGTACTCCCTGATCATCAGGCAGCCAGTCACGAAAAGAGGCTGCCCGCACATGTTGGTATGTCTCGAATCTTTGAATGAGTTCATGGGGAATTGGTGGAATATTTTCGATGATTAAATTCTCTTTTCTGTAATGATCAACGTAGCCAAAAAGCTGGAGGACTAAAAGTAATATAAAAATTATTTTTTTCATTTCACCAAGAGAAATAGTACACTGATAATTAAACAATAAATACCAAAGAGATGAAATCTCTGATGCACGAGCCTGTGGAGTATTTTCAGTGCGAGAAGGCCAGAGACAAAACTGCACGCTACACCAACACAAAGAGCAGCATAGTTATCAATGACGGAAATATTCCTCAGTTCTAAGAGATTAGCACCGAAGACAGCAGGGAGTGAAAGAAGAAAAGAAAATTTAAATGCCTCTCCAGATTTTACTCCTGAAAAAAAACCTGCGGAGATAGTCAAACCAGAACGGGAGAGACCAGGAAAAGTGGCAAACATCTGACCGATACCTATGATAAGTGCAGATAAACGATCAACATTCCCCTGTTGTTTTCTGATAATATTGGTCATTAAGAGAACGATACCTGTGAGACCAAGTAGTATGGCTACGAGTTTTATATCAGTAAAAACTTGTTCAATCGCGGATGTAAAGAGCAGTGCAAAAATCACGATCGGCATCGTTCCGATGGCAATATTGAGGATATAGTTAATTGCTTCTTTGTTGCCCCTCATGAGCCCCTTGATAATGTCCATAATTGGTTTAAAGAAAAAAACTACTGTCGCAATAAAAGTTCCGAAGTGCAAAAATGCAGCGAGGACAACTGGTTGCGTAATGTTAAAATATCGTTCCAGGATAGCAAGGTGTCCAGAACTCGATACTGGTAAAAATTCGGTGAGACCTTGTACAATACCGAGGATAATCGCCTGAAGTATCATGTAACCATTGCTACGAGTCCAACGACCATTGATATTTTGAGAAGCGTACTCAGTCTCACAAGCTCATATTCACGTGGTGATTGTAATAGTCGTACGATGGTGTAGATAATAAGTGGGTACGCAAGGAGTAATACGATCATCATGTATGTCGTACTTAATATAGTAAAGAAAAAGGGCAACGGTAATATAAGGCATAAAATACTTAATAAAAGGGCACTCAAATTGAATGACTGTTTAACACCCACTACGATTGGCAGAGATGCGACACCAGCTGTTTTATCACCTTTTATGTCTATTATGTCTTTTATTACTTCGCGCGGTACATGGATAAAAAAAGAAAAGAGGAAAGGGAGTGTACAAGCATAATTTTTCGTAACGAGGCCTCCCAGTATAAAACTTGCGCCACTGATGAGTGCAATCATAAAGTTACTCCAAGGAGTTTTCTTGATGTAGGATGCATAAAAAAAGAGCAAGATCAATGCACAGAGTACGAACAAAAATGGGACAACCCCGAGGCTCATGGATATGACAGCAGATATGATAAAAAAAAGGGCAGCTAAAAATATGACATTCCTTTTTTCAACCCGACCAGCAGGAAGTGGTCGTTGTGGGTTATTTATTCTATCAATCTCTATATCATACAGGTCATTTATGATGTTACCAAATGCACAGACACAAAAACCAACTATACCAGCTAATAGAACGTGGTGCAGAACAAGAATTCCCTTACCGATCCAAGCACCAACGAGTACTGATAAAAACGTTATTACACAATTAATTGGCCGTATTATCACAAAATAGCCCATGTGCTATTGTAATTAAATTAGGCATAAAGTCAATGATACACGCTCAGGGTAATGTGAGAGCTCTTAAAAAATATTCATCGCTCTCAAGATTACGGTGATGACAGAATGATTACAGTGATATCTCAGCCGTTATCATCGTCATCGTTGGTAAATCACTGTAATCGAAGATTTCTGAGTTTGTCAGAAATCTCAATGTAAAATATTGACATAATACGATATTTAATTATAATTTGCCAGATGCAATTCTATCAGAGAGGCAAAAATTGAGGATTATGGCAATTGATTATGGTGAAAAAAGAGTTGGGCTTGCAATCACCGATCCACTCGGAATTATCTCACAACCTTTCTTGACCATTGAAATTAAATCTCAGAAAGAGCTTATAAAGCGACTTAAGTTTATTATTCAAGAAAATACCGTCGGTCTTATTCTCGTTGGAAATCCGTTGTCGCACAATGGCCAGGCAACTAAAATGTCTCGAAAAATTGCGGTATTCGTTGATGAATTGAAAAAAGCTGTTTCTGTCGATGTGCAACTCTGGGATGAGAGATTCACGAGCAAGTATGCAGTAAACACCTTAAAGGATGTGGGTTTAAAAAAGAAGGGCTCCAAGATTGACCAAATTGCTGCTTCACTCATGCTCGAGGAATATATTAAATCACAATCTTCCAACCGTGTATGAAGAAACAGATAGTAATCAGTGTCATCCTCATCATACTCGTAATAATCTGGTGGCAACCCATTAACTTCAGTAAAGTAGAAATTACTATTCCAAAGGGCGCTAGTGCACGTGAAATTGTTGGATACTTGTCAGACAGCAAGATTGTGCGTGATACTGATGAGTTTCTTCTCTGGTTAAAAATATCTGGGCGAGAGAAGCATTTAAAATCTGGTAGATATGAATTGTATACGTACAAAAATCCGATTTATGTAATCAGCAATCTAACCCGCGGCGGTATATCTGAAATCATCGTTACAATACCCGAAGGTTTAACTGTCTATGAAACTGCCGATATATTAGCCGCGCATGAACTCATTGTGCAAAAACAATTTATCCAATTATGTACCAATAAAAACTTCATTCAAACATTAGGACTACATGTTCCGTCCCTGGAGGGGTATCTCTTTCCTGATACGTATTCCTTTAGCAGTAGCCAGAGTGATACAGCTATCATTAGAACTTTCATTACAAATTTCAATAACCATACCAAAAAATTTAAATTAAGCAATCAAGACTCGCTCAACAAAATCATTATTCTGGCATCACTGGTTGAAGAAGAGGCAAAATTTGCCGATGAGAAACCAATCATAGCTAAAGTTTTTATCAAGAGACTCCAATTACATCGCCCACTCGAATCGTGCGCGACAATCCTCTATGCATTGAAATACGAGAACACGGATATATATCGGACCGCAGACATGCACAAAACAAAATTAACTGAACGAGATCTCAGAATTAATTCAGCGTACAACACATATATCCACATCGGATTACCGCCAGGACCAATATGTTCGCCAGGTGAAAACTCAATTGAGGCAGTAATATCACCTGCCGATGTTGATTACCTCTATTTTGTGTCTAAAGGCGACGGACATCATCATTTTTCTAAAACCTTCAGGGAACATCTTATAGCAAAGGAGCGTTACAGTGCAAGGTACTAAAAAGGAGCGTTATAGTGCAAAGTACTGAATATGAGGACATTATCGTCCTCGAGACGCCCTATTATAAAAAACTTCAGAAAATATATCGAGAGACTCTCTATTTTAAACGGTATATTACTATAGCAAGGAGAATTATCCAAGGCAATGGCTTTCTAAAGATGCTTGAACAACGAGATGGTAAAGAACTGGTCTACTTGGGAAGAAAAATCTTCTCACTCCAAGAGGATTTTGTAATGAGTTATCTTAATTACCTGGCAGACGAGTCACATGTAGCGAAGTGGGAAACCTTTTTCGAAAGATACAGCAAACATCTCTTTGAAATGAGCGAAAAATTTGTCAATGGAGAAACCAATAAAGTTTTGATATTTGAGATCGTTGTCCGCAAATTATTGCGCGATATTCTCACTAAGCATACCATGGATATTTCACTCGCAAAAAAAATGTCGATTTCCGTCCGTTTCGGCAACGTCGTCAATCAACTCTTTAGCTACATTAGAAATTCCCTCGCGAAAAGTATGCCCATAACTGACACACTGATTGTTAACTCATACGGACGAATTCCGATGCTACCAAAGTGTAGGCTACCAGAGGCTATAAAATTGTTGAACGATCTTATGCTTACAAGCGGTTTACCGGCACCTGCTTTTGCTGCTATTTCAAAAACGCTCACTGCGTCGTACTGCATAGACGCCACGGAAAAGATTATTAGCGCCATCAAAGCAAATCAAACATTGAGCAAGGATAATATCAGCGAAGTATTCAGCTCATATCTTTTCTACCCTGATGATACTACCCTCGCCGAAATATTAGAATTACTCAAGACAAAAGCGCGAGATATGATCAATAAAATTAAAGAAAAAAGAGCAACTGTTGAGCAAAGGATGGTGGACATTAAACAGAAAACACGCAGTGTAACAAAGAGTATCAGTGAAGAGCTCGTAAATCTCGCTGAAAATTTCTCCTCCGAAGATTCGGTCAAAAATATGATCAAGAAAATGCAGCGCAATCTTATCACCAACGGCTATGATCTGAAAATTCTGAAAGGAGAATATCAAAAATATTTTGAAACGCAGCATGAGCTCAATAGTATCTTGAGTTTTAAACCGAATGATTTATCAAAGTTCCTTATTAGGACTGAATTGGATCCATTCATAATACTCATCTATAATAAAGATGCAACAATCGAAGATGAACAGTGTCAGACACTTATGAAAGAAGTTATTTCAGAGATAAAAAACGATAAAGAAGCAATGACTAGTATGAATAATTATCGTACTACAGGCTTTTTGAAAGATAAATACAATACCGCTGAAATTACGAAAAAATACCGTACTATTATTGATGAAATAATTGTACCACTCGTTAAATCACTTCTTTTAGAGGAATTAATTGAATATTATCCTAAACTTTCTGGCATAACAGAGACCGAAGGTATCCGTTATCTTGCAGAAGAAGCACTCGCCGGTAGGGTGTCTCTTATTGAAAAAGATATCAACGTGCGTCGGCGAACAGAAACTGCCTCTAAAGTGGATGTTTCATACTACAGGGATTTAGTTTCTGTGCTCATCTACGACATAAGGGGTTCTACTTTCATGGGCACTAAATTGATGAATGCCAAAAAGGAGAGCGAAATAAGAAATCTCTTCCAAGAATCAATGCTCTCCATAGTCGAAAAATACGGTGGTACTCCAATTAAGGATACAGGAGATGGTGGCGTCATATTTTTCACAGCGAATCACTATGAAATAAAAAATCGAAAGACCATTATACCAGAGCATGGAAGTACTCTACCTGTTGTACGGAGCTGCATCGAGATGATTCGGGATGCGCAGACTTTTGTCCAAGAGAACATCGGTAGATACAAAGATTGGTTCAGAGAAGCAGAGGAACGGAAAATACACTTTGAAGGTGCAACGTATGCAACCCTTCCACCGTCATACAGAGCAATTTTTCAAATCGGCGTTGGCATTGCCTCAGGTAAGTACCCAAATGAAGTCTATTTCGATAAAAACGCATACGGAGAATTTGACATAACTGGCATGCTCGTAAGAGAGGCAAACTTTTACTCTAAAGTCAAGGCTGAGGATAAATCAGTGGTAGTGTGTGATGATGCAACACTCTATAACCTTCTATTAAATGTCGAAAAATTCTCGTTCCTCAGCGCAGAAGGGCTCAGGACTAATCCACTCATGCTTGACACTGAGCAGGGATTGGAGTACTGGCTCAATCAGAAGAGGAAAAGTCATGGTTTCATACTCGACTTGTATAAAATCTTTGTTGCGCAGTTGCATGAGCAAGCCACATATCCAGATGGGCTAAAACTTACACTAGGCAGTGACATCGTCGTTAAAGAAACTGGTGACCTCAAAGATGGAAAGGGAGGTCGTGGGAAATTTTTATTTGAAATATTCTCTGGAGAAAAAGTATGAACAACGTTCTCGTAACGGATATCCAGAACTATATTGAAGAAAACAGCCGCTATCGGTATTTACTGGAAGAACGATTTATTAATAAAGAAAGATACACTGCCATTTTAGATTCGATCTGCCAAGGACTCACGTGTTTGGGGATACCAGAGGATACTCTAGCAATTTTTAAAAATAAAATCAACTTTATTATCTGGCTGGGCTATGATTTAACCGAATACAAAGGTTACGAATTACCACTCTATATCGGCTATAAAAAAATGGGGCTCCCTATCTCTGATGAAATTAAAAAGAAGTGCCCCGAGCAAATCATCTCAATCATCGATCAGTCATCATCACGACAATATCTCGATGAATTTCAAGCGGAGTTAAAAAGGGTATCTTTTTCATCAGAAATTTTTTTAAGTGTGCACAAATGTATTCTTAATGCACGAGCGGAAAAACTTTTGTCTGATTTGTTATCCGATATTAAGAGATTATCTTTCACAAGTGTAAACGATGCTATTCAAAAGATTCCATCAATCTATCTCAATTACCTCTCATCTGATTCACTTGCGAAACTGAAGAGGAAAATTTCGACTGACCTCCGTGATGTGAAGAATAAACTAGAAGAAGAACTAAGGAGTATTGAGCTCTATTCAATGCGTATGAAGGAACAGCTTCAGGAACTCTATCTGGAAACGAGTGAAGGACTAAAAGCCATAGTGGAGGATGAAGTCCAACGAGGTGTCGACCTTGATACCATCACACACAAGGCTTCGAATTTGTTTTCTCGATTAGATAGACTGTTCCTTGGCAACATCTATCACTTGCGTGATTACCAGAAGAGAAAAAGAGAAATACAACAATTTCTCAAACAGGGAGAAAAAATAGAAACAGCTGTTGAAGAGAAAGTTACTACGAAGAGAAAAAAAATTAGCGACATTTACAACGACTATATGTTTTTTGAAAAGTTCGGTCCCCTGACATCAGAAGAGGAAAAAACATTTTCAAAAATGTTACTACAAGAATTAGAGCAAATGTATCGGACAAAGAGCCAGGACATTCCTCTCCTTCAAAAATTTGAAAAGAAAGGGTTGCTTTCTGTGCAACTTGAATATAAAGATATGAGGAATAGTTACAACTCTTTTATAAAACAAGTGCTTGTTCCACAGTACCTCGGCCAGTGCCTGCTTGAAATTATTACGTGTCTACCTCCAGTTAATGAACCCCAACGGGTAATTAATGACATGGCAAATTTAAGGATTCTTTCTTTCGAAAGCAAAAATATTTTACACGTTGTTAAAGGAAAAAAGAAATATCCGAAAAGTATTGTAAATTTTATCGAACCGTATCGGGCATGTGCTACTGTACTTATCTATGATATACGAGGTTCTTCATACATGGGCATCAAATTGCACAATGCTGCAAAGGAACAAAAAATTAAATACAAATTTGCTAAAGAAATGGCAGAGATTGTAAAAAAATACGATGGTTTTCTGTTAAAGGATACCGGAGATGGTGGTTTAGTGTGGTTTTCTGAAAATTCGGGCTCTCTGTATAAACATCTCTACGCAGAATCGATGACTGGCAAGGGAATGAAACTACGACACTCAATATTCTCCGGTGCAGAGTTTAAACTTATCCCTGCGGTCGATGCTGCAAAGAGAGCTATCCTGTGCGCGCGCGATATGGTGCTGCGCGCAGAAGAATTCATCAGAGCTAATTTTATGCACTATCGAGAATGGTTTGCAGATGTCGCTGAGCGCACACTCGAACTCGATGGTATAAC
Source organism: candidate division TA06 bacterium DG_78 (assembly GCA_001303225.1). Taxonomy (GTDB): domain Bacteria; phylum Hydrothermota; class Tepidihabitantia; order SM23-42; family SM23-42; genus DG-78. The sequence continues at coordinate 12,003 of LJNI01000064.1, forward strand.
ATATGCCCTCCTCCCACCAGAATTCAAGAGCCTCTTCAGGATCG
>LJNI01000003.1 GCA_001303225.1 candidate division TA06 bacterium DG_78
TATCTTCAATTTGTTAAATCCTTGAATGAGAGGAATACCTTGCTCGAAGCGTGGTTGTTCAGCAGTGAGCTGTACTGTGATAATCTCGGCTGATAATGAAGCGATCATGATCAAAAGACTCATGATTATAATCTTTTTAAAATACATACAACCTCCTTTGCTCTGCGCTAATGTATTTTTGTCCCTCCTCTAAGTATTATTGTACCCATTATGTCTCTAATGTCAATGAAAAAAGTGAAGGAAAACACAAATCTGACTTAGAGGAATCTGTACTAGGTCAAACCAAAGAGTCCGGAGAAGCCTAAAAAGGCTAAGGAGAGGAGGCTCGCAACAATAAAGGAGATGGGGTAGCCTTTTAATGCAGGATTGATCGGTGCGAGATCGAGCCGCTCCCGGATTGCAGCAAAGGTGATAATGACCACGGTAAAACCGAGACCAGTACCGATTGCAAAGACGGTAGCGTTTAAAAGATTGAATTTATTGTCAATGCTCAAGAAGGTGATACCGAGGATTGCACAGTTGGTTGTGATTAAGGGCAGATAGATACCCATCGCGTTGTAGAGTGTCCGGTACGACTTTTTCAGAAACATCTCGACTAATTGAACAAGCGAGGCGATCGTCAAGATGAATGTCGCGGTTCTCAAAAAGACTAAATCGAGCGGTAATAGAATGACGTGAAAAATGATCCAGGTAATCCACGCTGCCAGGGTCATGACGAAAATAACTGCCATACCCATGCCGCTCGCAGTTTCGATCGCAGTCGAGACACCGAAAAACGGGCACAGTCCTAGAAAGCGCATGAGGATAATGTTATTGACTAAAAACGCGCTAAAGAATATGAGTGCTGGACTCTTCATCTCATCTCCTATTTAACATATTTATTAATTAATGCCTTTAAGACACCGATTACCAGAAAAGCACCTGGTGGGAGGATCATAAATATGACTGGCGATTGCTTGAACGCCTCACCAAAAACTGCGACGCCTAAGAGTGTACCACTGCCGAGCATCTCACGTATCGCACCTATTACGGTGAGCGTGAGTGTGAAACCGAGGCCAACCCCGAGTCCATCGAGTGCTGAATTGATAACTGAATTTTTTGAGGCATATGCCTCTGCTCTACCTAAAATCATACAATTGACAACGATCAATGGGACAAAAACACCGAGCGCCCGATACAGATCTGGTTGATAGGCCTGCATAAAGTAGTCGATAATGGTGACAAATGTTGAAATAATCAAGATAAAAATAGGAATCCTCACTTCATGAGGGATCCTCTTTCTCATAATGGAAATGATTATATTAGAAAACAAGAGAACAAACGTTGCAGCCAGTCCCATACCGAATCCATCGCGTACGGTGCCTGATGTTGCCAGTGCTGGGCATAAACCGATCATGAGGATCAGAACAGCATTTTCCTTGACCAACCCTCTCGTAAAGATCTGCCACTTATTCATTTGAGGTACTCCTTGAAACGCGTGAGTCCATCGGTAACTGCATTGATGAGTGCTTGCGATGAAATGGTTGCTCCGGTAATTGCCTCAGGAGTTCCTTGTCTAAATTGATCGAGAAATTCTCTGTTCCGTATCAATGCTCCGTACCCTTCAGTTTCATTCGAAGAGAGTATGTCGACGCCGGTAATTGTTGCACCATTATTTACACCAACAATAAATGTAATGCAATCTATATACCCTTGTGTGATAGCGGTAAAGACAATGCCGATCGTGTCATTGTCTCTGACTGCGTACCAGAGCGTATCTTTTATTACTTCAATGAACTCGGCATCAGGGAAGAGTAAATTTTTATCATATGAGGGTGTTAAATAGCAGAGATACGTTTCAATACCCTTTCTGATTCCACTGCACACGGCACGCGATGAGATTGTCGCGGCGGTTATTGCATCGATCTCACCACCGTCTTTTGTAATACTGATTTGGGAACCACGCTTACCAATGAATTGTTGCACGAAATCCGGTTCAGTTATTTTTACTCCTAATCCAGGAGTTTCTTTTAGCCCTTCAGCAGCACTCGCAATTCGTATCCCGGTAATCTTCTCTTCTAAATTGAAGCCAACAGTGATTGGTATTAAACCACCATACCCTTGTGGAAATACTCGAAAGACAATGCCAATAGTATTACCCAGAGAATCAACAGCATTCCATAACGTATCAGGTATAACTTCGACAAATTCGTGTGCCTCGATCACCTGCTTGAGACCGTCGAGTGTCATCCTTTTCTGTGTTTCGATGATGCGCGGTGAGGTAAAGGAGTAGACAAAAGAGAGTATAATAGAACAGACTATGGCAACAGTGAGGAGGGTTACAACCATCTGCCTCGGGCTCGTCATTTTTTTGCTCCTTTCCTTTTTCTCTGTTCACCAAAAATCCTCTCTCTTGTGAGACGGTCAATGAGAGGCGTAAATACATTCATCAACAGTATCGAATACGAAACACCCTCAGGATAGCCACCCCACATTCGTATGACGACAGTGAGGACACCGCATCCAATACCAAAGATCCACCGTCCCTTATTTGTTATTGGTGATGTCACCCAATCGGTCGCCATAAAGAATGCACCCAAGAATAGTCCGCCTGAAAAGAGGTGGAATACTACGTTTGCCTTTGTCGGTAACACGAGGGCGAGCAGCGAGAAACTGCCAAGATACCCGACCACGATTCGATAGTCAACAATGCCAATGATGATTAAGAATAATCCACCAATGAGGAGTAAGAGGGCAGAGGTTTCACCGATACATCCTCCAATCTTTCCAATGAAGATATTTTTAATTGTTTCCATTTCATTCAAACGGCTGATAATAACGCTCGGGTCTCCATAATTTGCAGGATTCTTAAGGAGTGTGAGGGGAGTGGCTCCGGTGATACCATCAATGCCTGATAATGTGCCGCCAACTGGAGCGAGCCATTCCCTGGTCATAAACGTTGGCCACGATGCCATTAAAAACGCCCTTCCTGCCAAGGCTGGATTAATAAAATTGTAACCGAGTCCTCCAAAGAGCTGTTTTGCAAAAATGATAGCGAAAGCGCTTCCTATTGCTGGCATCCATAGCGGTACACCTGGTGGTAGGTTGAAAGCGAGTAAGAGACCAGTAAGTACTGCACTGCTATCAGCTATTGTTATCTTCCTGCCGAGCATTTTTTGCATCACTGCTTCACACACTAGACTCACTACAATGCTGATTATTGTAATGATAAGGACACGCACACCGTAGAGATAAACACTAAAAATGAATGCTGGCACCAGTGCGATGATGACGAGCCGCATTGCCAGTGTGATATTCATCTTTCCTCTGATGTGCGGTGATGCTGATACGGTTAAGAGTTCTTTCATTTTTTTGATAATCTCCACACTTCACTCTTTCCGTATTTCAGGTAGTGGACGAGTCGTATTTTTGCAGGACACGCATAAGCACAGCACCCACATTCGATACAATCAAGGACACCATACTCTTTTGCCTTACTGAATTTTTTATTACGCACAAAGGCGTAGATTTCTGTTGGCATGAGCCCCATTGGACAGACATTGACGCAGCTGGCACAGCGTACGCACGGGTCTTCTGATTCATCTGGAACTTCGCTCCAAACAATAATTCCCGATGTTCCTTTGATAATCGGTACGTACTCAGTATACTGGGCAATACCCATCATTGGACCACCAAAAATTATCTTCTTAGGCGGATTTGTGTAACCACCACAGTAATTGATAACATCGATAGCTGGAGTACCAATTCTCACGAGTACATTTTTTGACTCCTTCACACCAGTACCAGTTACCGTGACAACCCGATCGATCAGGGGCTTCTGGTACCGTGCTGCCTGGAATGCGGCATAGCAGGTACCTACGTTCTGTACAACACATCCGACATCCATTGGTAGACCACCCCGGGGAACTTCTCGATTCAATAGTGCTTTTATGAGCTGCTTTTCTGCTCCCTGGGGGTATTTTGTCTTTACTAGACGAACATCCACACCTTCTTGCTTTACTATCTCTGCAGCGTTTTTTTTATTATCCTCTACTGCAAAGATAAGGTTGTGAGCACCTAATATCTTCAGGAATAGTTTTGCTCCTTCAGTGATACCTGTTGGATACTCGAGCATCAACCGGTGGTCAGCAGTAAGCATTGGTTCACATTCACATCCATTGATGATCAACGTATCGATTGGTTTTTCTGGAGGTGGCGTGAGTTTTACATGGGTAGGAAATGCTGCACCGCCAAGACCAACAATACCTGCTTCCTTTATGATGCCCAGTAATTCTTCACGAGTCAGCTGTTCGTAATTTTGATTTTCCATGATGTTAGTTTCCCATTCATCACTATCAGTTGATTCGATAATGCAACATTCAGCAGAACCGAGAACAGGGTGGGCGTATTGTTCAATAGCGATAACTTTACCCGCGACGCTCGAATGAATAGGGACCGAGATGAATCCGTCACTCTCTCCAATTTTTGTACCGATCCTAACTAGATCATCCTTTTGCACTAATGGACGGGCAGGTTTTCCAGTATGTTGTGAAAAAGGAATACAGACCCTTTTTGGAGGAGGTACAATTTCAATAGCACATGTTTCGGTTGTTTTATCTTCAGGAGGGTGTACACCGCCAGAAAATCCACGTAACATGGAACCTAGTATACCCAAATTTTTTATTTCGTCAAGTTTTATTACTATCAGAAAACACGTGATATGTATACTAGTTGTGAACGGATGAGATGAAAAATGATACTGTTATGGAGAGAGCATATACCCAGTAAATGTCATAACTGCATTACCTCCCACCTTGACCCTCATGATCTGATCGCAGTGGGTTTCAATGTGAACATAGATTCGGGCGTTTTTATTTTGTAGGTAGCCTTGTTCAATAACGAGCCTCGTGAAATTTGTCTTTGCATCGATGAGTTTATGTTTGAAAAAATAACAGCCTAAGCTGCCTGCCGCACCACCTGACAGAGGTTCTTCATTTATTCCAATAGTCGGAGCAAAATGTCGCATAAATGCAGCATCTCCAGTATCAAAGACCTCACGACAGAACGTTGTTACTCCATGGATACCCAGGCGGGTACAAAAACTGTCCATCATGGAAAAATTTGGGTTTATGTTTCGTACATCGTTCAACGAATTGAGTGGCACGATAAGATCAAAAAATCCACTCGATATAATATCAAAAGGCAATCCTGACCTCTGTATTTCGTTTACAGTCAAGCCTAGAAATCGCGCGACACTCAGTGGATTTATGTCAATTTTGAGAAAATCTGGTTTTGAAAGGGATATCGTTACCCTGTTTATTTTATTATCCTTTGTTCGCAGTTTGACAGTTTGTATACCAGCCTTTGTTCTCTGTTTTATCTCTGTTTCTGGTGAATTCAGAGACAGGACATCTTCATTACTCATGGCGTAATACGCTGCTACTGCAGCGTGGCCAGAGAAGTTAATTTCACTCGCACCATTAAAGAATCTTAGAAAGATATCTGCCTCATTCGTATCTTCAGGAAGTATAAAGGCGACATCGGCTCCTGGGTCGAGCGTTGCTGCGAGCCGTTTCATTTCGGCATCAGATAATTCTGATGCTCCTAAGACAACCCAGACATTACTGCCACCATACGGCATCGAGGTAAAAGCGCTCATGCGCTTTGCCTTCAACCATTTCCCCACATCAAAATAGTACCTATATTTCTTCTTATGTCAAGAGTCTCTATTTGTGATAGTACTACAGAGAATTTTGGGGGGAACCCATGTAAAATGATGTATGGATTAGTTACTGTTGAAGATTTTTCTGTTGATGTAATTCTTCAGGAGCAGATTGTTTTCAGATTCTGAAAACAATCTGAGTAGATTTTTGTCGTTACACTCCTCATAAACTACGAAGCGGATAGGTGCAGGTTTTTCCCTGACATATTGTATTATCTGTTCTTGTACTACGGCACTATCTGAGAGCTGTAAGAGTGTCTTGACGACAAAATAATCATTCTCGGTGCTGTGCGTTACTGTTTTCATGAGCGGTTCACGTGCTGCGCTTCCAACATGCAGGAGGCCTTTGACTGCCGCGTATCGAACACCGTAGAACTCGTCATCGAGCCCATCGATTAAGTGTGCAATTTCATTTTCTGTTGCAATACTACTCAAGGCATAGTATGCAGATTTTCTCACTATTGCGACAGAATCATAGAGTCCTTGGAGGATATATGGTCGGGCTTTTATAGACTTTGTTTTGCCGAGGGCAGTATATGCACCTGACCTGATGTGCCACTGTTCATCATCGATAAAATAGGCTACGTGCTCAATGATTTTCTCATCACCAATTTCACCGAGCACCCACAGCGACTGGCTCAGACTCCTCGATGCACGGTCGCTTCCTCGGTAATCGAGTTTTTTGACAATGCCTGCGATAGCAGAATTCCCAATCTTCGTGAGCATATCCTTGAGCCCATGACGTTCACGTGCTGATTTGGTATCAAATTTAGAAACGAGAAAGTCGATAACAGTATCTCCGAGGAGGGAATCTTGTCCAATCTCGATGATTCGTTCGAATGCAGTATCTTTCACAGCTGCAAACTGCACGAGTGATGTTGTCGCTTTGCTAAAGAGGTCCTCAAAGTCAATATCTTGATTTATGATTAATAATAAAAAAATCATAATAAAATCTATGTGAGAGCTCTAAAAAGTATTCATTCAGCTCATGCCAACATAGGCTGGATTCATCGCTCTCACGATTACCCCATAAGTTCAACAACTTAGGGGCAGGCATAGATGACAGAAAGATTGCAGTGATATTTCATCGATTATTATCGTTGTAATCCTTATGCAAATCGCTGTAATCTCCCTAGAGTCTATGGACGAAGATTTCTGGTTTTTCCAGAAATCTCTGTGTCATTCCCAATCAATGCCAATGCCATACGCACCTTTGAGCCACAAAGACTCGTTTGTGCCAGTATGATACACATCTTCACCTTTGATATCTATGAGTACCCCAATACTGCCGTATTCCCGTCGAAAATCACCGTACCCCTGCGTGTTATGATCGCGTTTTACCGAATAACTATCGCTTCCCGATTCGTCAAGTAACACACCTATGCCATTGGCATTACCTGCTCCCTGGCTGAGATCGAAAGCCACATAAGAATCATCTCCACTGCAATCAAGCAGGAAACCGAATGCGAGGTCATGGCCGCATCCCTGAGATACCCCTTTCGCCACATAGTTATCATCTCCTTGTTTATCGATCAGTAAGCCGATGGTGATGTGTGTTCCTGCGCCCTGTACATACTGGTGCGCAATATAATTATCATTACCTTTGCTATCGATGATTGCACCAAAGCCGTACCAATAACTTGATCCTTGCGCAAAGATGTCACCGAGGTAGTAATCATTGCCATTTCGATCGAGAATCATTCCAATTCCTGCCGATAGATCTGGCCTGAACCCGATACTAAAACCTTGTGACAACGAGAGGTAGTGGTCGAGGTAGCGTATTTCATCTATGTATTTCTCTATAATGATATATCTATCATTACCACCTCTATCAGCGAGTATGCCGATGCCATAGGTCGAGGCAAATCCTTGAGCATGGAGCGCACCTTCGTATGTGTCCTGGCCAGCTTCGTCTTTTAATATACCGATACCAAATCCACCAGCACCCTGGGTAAACGTGTCTCCATCATACGTATCATTACCACCCTTGTCTATCAAAACTCCGACGCCAAAAATGCCGCAACCAATTGCGTAATTTTTGGCTTCATACCTATCATCGCCAGCTTCATCGATAATGATTGAAACGCCGAAGTTACCGCAGGCAATTGAATAGTTCTCGCCTCTGTAGATGTCATTACCTGCTCGGTCGATGAGGATTTGGAAATTTCCCCGGTGTCTATTGCAGTAATACACATCATCACCACCGAGATCGAGCATGATCGAAAAATCTTTCTTATATATGTTATTACCTTCACCGCCGATGATTATTTCACCAAAATCACACTTTTCATAATATAAGATTTCACCTTCAACACCGTCTATATCCATGGTTTCATTGTTGTAGTTTAGTGGCCATTCAGTATGTGTTTGGGCTATCCAGAGGAGTATTAAACTTGCCGTAAAGAGCTTGCTATAATCAACCTTTGTTCCGTTATCCTTAAGGAATGTTACCAATGAATCGTATTGTATCTCACTCTCTTTCTCTTCTTCGATTGAAACCGTTGGTTGTGGAGAAAATAACGTGAGATTTTCAAAGACCGTATCGAGTTCTTGAGGAACTCCTGAAACCGCTTCTCTAATGAGCTCGTTACTTCGCTGAAGACCATATTTAAAGTGGAGCTGTTCTTTTCGGGGTGCTAATTTATATATATTTATGAGGCGTTGTAGTATATCAACATCTGCGAGATTCCAGAATGCACTATCGATTGAATTGGCAAAACGTATCGAATGAAGTGGTTTATGTAATAGGGAGTCAATAATCGAAAAGCGATACGGCTCAGATTGTGTATAATCAGTCCTGAAGGTGATATCTCTTTGAGAAAGGCCAATGAATGAGAGCGTTGAATCGAGATAAATAGACCAGGATTGACTGACTAAAAAAATTAGTACGAACATTCCTCTATTTAGATCACCGGTTTGTCATATGTACTTCTCTCAATAATATCATTGAGTTTCAATGAGTAATCTCTGGGCAGCATTATCGAGTGCTTCCTTGGGAGTTCGTTGCAATCGCACGGCTTCTTCCAGCACCTCGTTGAGATAGATACGGCCAGTAAACCATTCCTTCACCTTGGGCTCGGTTTTGGCAACGTCGAGCTGTTCAACGACCTTATCGTATCCAGGATTCTCTTCTATAAATTTTTTGAAGGCTTCGAGTTCTGTTGTGCTCCGACGTGTGGGAAGATAAAAACTTGCTTCTGTCCAGCGTATCTGATTTTCTGGCATGAGAAACCACTTAATAAATTCCCATGCCAATTTTTTTTGTTCCTGCGTTGGTTTTTTAAACATACCAATATTAGTTCCTGCGATGACAGTTGCTTTTATTACACCAGAAGGAAACGGCGCAACTTCCATTTTAAAAGGAGGCTTTTCTTTCATGAATGCCCATGAGACAATCGATGCTGGTATCATTGCTACATTCCCAGAGAGAAATTCATCTTGCCGCTGAAACCCAGGATTGAGATAGAAGAGACTATCACGAACGAGCGACACTATATATTCTAACACTTCAACACCGTAGGTACTATTGAAGAGAGGCTGTCTCGTTTTCTCATCATATAACCTTCCACCCGCTTGATGCAACATGGTTGAGAAATACCAGACATCAATTGGCCACGATGTCGGCCAGATACCACTCTGTTTCACTGTTTCGCATGTCTTTCTAAATGCTATCCAGTTCTGTGGAAAGCTATCAATACCATATGCCTTGAGAATATCTGCGTTATAATAGAATACTGGTACACTTTTATTAAAGGGTAGTGTTACGAGGATTGAGTCATATGTATTGTCATCGATGAAAACCGGATAGAAGTCTTCTATATGAAAACTTGTGTCACGCTCAACAAATTCTGTTAACGGGTAGAGAACACCTGCTTTAAAAAATTGATCTGTCCATGACTCATACATCTGGGCAATAACCGGTGGTGAATTTGATGCTACAGCACCCATGAGTTTTTGGGCGAGTGCATCGTACGAACCCATATGGGCAGGTTTGATCTCTCCTTCAGGATGCAGCGTATTGAATTCGACAATCATTTCTTCGAGTCTTCTGCCGAGAGGACCACCCATGACGTGCCAGAACGTCACAGTTAATTTTTTTTCTCTGCTACAGGTGATAAAAATGAAAATAAAGATGAGGATGATTGAGAGTGTGCGCTTCACCGCACCATTACCACTCTGGTCCAAGTAAGAAGTAAAATTTCCAATCGTCAGGGAAACCTTGAAAGTCGTATGCCCGAGCCCAATCAAACTGGAATACAATAAAGAGAAAGTTAAATCTCAAGCCAGCACCGATGCCCAATTTTAAATCTTCGAGGTGGAATCCATTAGTTGTACTATACACTGTGAAGGAATCTGTATAGATACCTCCGAGATCAGCGAAGAGAACACCCCGTATGTCTCTCAATTCTAAAGGAAGTGGAAAGGCAATTTTCAAACGGTCGACGAATGGAAAGCGATATTCTAAATTGAGAAATCCTAATTTTGAGCCACTAAATGCATAGTAGTCATACCCGCGTAGTGAATAGGGACCTCCGATTGACCAATATTCTTTATCATCCCCCCAACTTCCAGCGAGGACGAGTCGCGCAGCGAAACTTGCTCTCGGTGAGAGACGAAAATATCTTCTGTAATCCAATATACTGCTCCTAAATTCAATGCCGGTAAGAAGCGTCGTATACCCCTCGAGCCTCACTCGTCGTCCATCATGCGGACCAGTTGATCCCCACTTGACATTATCAAAAATAAAAGCGAGGCTTGGATAGAAGACATTATAACGAGTTTCTTCAGAAGTATCAGAAGAATAACCAGGAAAGAAATTTCTCCACCGTGTTTCATATACTCTGTAAGCAAACGCTCCTAATTCGATTCGGAAAAAACGGTCGAGTGGATATTGCGCCATACCAGCGAGTCCGAGGTACCGCAAGACCAAGAGATCATAAAAATCTGAGTAGTAATTGAGGAATTGAAAGAATGACGTGCCAAAGTCGGTTCTCCGCTTGATGTACCAATAATTAATGAAGATGTCTGATTCGGTGATACTTCCGTAAAAATCAGAACTGAATATGACGTGGTGATTTCCTAATATGTCGCTGATTGCGATCTGCCCAACTCCTGAGAACCCAAGGGCTGAGTAGTACGATGCTGCCATCGTGAAATAGTCAAAGGTGAACCGCGGTCGATACTTTTCAACTCGTGCATTATCTAACGGGAATTCTTCATAGGTAAATTCACTCAAATTTTCTTCTGGTGTTATGACGTCTGCCATCTTGGTTAAGGGTTCTTTTACAATACAGACATCATATCCGTAATCATTCATATACGAAAAGGCAATCTTGCTGCCGTCTTCAGATATCGAGGGATAGTAGATGCCAGTGAGAATATCGGTTCTCTTTGTAATCGTGGTTTCTTCATATGAATAGAAATAGAGATTAAAGGCAGAATCATAGTCCGCAACGAAGAAGATACCTCGGTCAGGAGAAAAAATTGGAGTTGCGACATAGCCTGTGCGCGGTGTTAATCGCGTAAAACTTCCATCGCTGTCGTCATAACTGAATACTGCATAACTACCATAGTTGTATAGTTCATTTGAATCAGGACGATCCGATACAAAAACAATCGCTCCATCGGTTAAGAAACTTGGGTATTTATCAGTATACAAATCATCAGTAACCTTCACCGTAACCTCGGAGTTGATATCCACAATGTAGATATCCGAGTAAGAATCTTTGAGTCCGGAGAAAACTATTTCGCGTCCACTGGTACTGAAACGTGGTGAGTAGATGCCATCCAGATTGAATGCCAGTCGCTTGTAGACTTTCCCGTTCTGCACATTGATAATATAGAGTACATCATCGCCTCTCGATTTTGCGGCAAATGTAATATATTCGCCATCAGGTGACCACGATACACCACCCTGATAGAGGTGGAGCCCTTCGTATCCGGAAGAATAGGCAGACGTAACCAATTTTTTTATTAGCTGTCCGTCGATACTCGAGATTATCACAATTTCTGCAACGCCAGTGCGATCGCTGACAAAGGCGATTTTGTCGCCATTGGGCGAAATTGCTGTGGAGGTATTGTACAGTGAACCTGTTTTCTTATGGTCGAATACGATGCGTGCGAATTCATCAAAATTATTTTGGAGTTCAATTTTTGGCCAGTACTTGCTCTGGTAATATCGCACCATTCGGTCGTTAAATTCATCGACAGTTACGCCAAAGAGTGCCATACATGTCGATTCGAGATTCTTTTTTACCTTAATGAGATGGACAAATTCTCCTACCTTTTTGCGCCCGTATGTATTAGCAACATAATTATAAAAGGCTTGTCCTTGTTTATAGATAATGTATCCGCCATAATTCTCCAATGCAGAGAGCGGAATAACGTTATTATTCATCACCAAATCTCGCATAAATATATCTGCCTCCATATCCCACCCCAGTGATGCGAATTCAGCATGTCCTTCCATGACCCAGAGCGGAACTGAATAGAAGATGTCTCCTGAAAAGACAGCCTCTAATCTCGATGGAAAGTAAATCACGAACTGAAAGACATGGGTTAATTCATGGACGAGCACATGGCGAAAATCTTCATAATCGCCAGTAAAGGGAATGACCATACGATTTTTCAGAAGTTCGGTGAATCCTCCTACTGATTCCTCGATCAAATCTATCGTGACATTTGTCTGAGAGAAATCATTTGGTGAATTATAGAGAATGGCAGGGATCCTGAAATCAACTTGAATGCCCAGATCTTCACTCAACATCTCATAGCCATCTTCAAGAATCTCTTCGGCAAATGCAGCGATATCGTCGCCACCTTGATAAAAATAGATATCGAAATGCTCTGTCTCAATTATCTTGAAATGAAAGTCCTTATACTGAATCTTGTTTTGGCCAAAATACTGGGAAAAGATTATAAGATTAATAATTAATATGTTTGTCACGTATAATTATACTTACCACGGCTTTTGTGTCAATCTTTTATTGACTCAATTACTTATCTTAATATAATAAAACAATGCACTATTTCATCAGCGATGCACACATACGAACCGATGAAAGTTATCGTTCAAAATTATTAATTAAATTTCTCCGTGAAATGAAGGCCAAAATGACACATCTCTATATCTTAGGTGATTTATTTGAGTTTTGGTTTGAGTACAATCTAGTGTTTCCTAAGAATTATTTTAAGACACTTGCAGTACTCTATAATCTCATTCAGGATGGTAAAAAAGTTCACTACATCTTAGGCAATCATGAGGTCATGCGTGGCAGTTTCTTGAAAAATTTTGGTTTTATTGTCCATGACAATCATGCTCTTCTTACTATCGATGGCAAGCGCGTTTTTTTAGCCCATGGTAATAAAATCGATAGGCGGCTCTGGATCACACTATGGGACAAGATGTTGACATCAAGATTGAATCATACACTCTACAGCACTATTCATCCAGATATCGGCGTTTTCCTTGCTCAGGGTATATCATATCTATCGAGGCGGCAACAAGGTAGCCCAAATTTGGTATATCTACTTGAACAGTATGCACAGAGAAAATTAAGAGAGGTTGACATCGTCATGCTTGCTCATTCACACATTCCTGTACTTAAAAGATTTCATAGTAATAAATACTACGTTAATACTGGTGATTGGGTGAAGCATTTTTCTTATGTGGTGATTGATAGTGGTCGTATACTACTTCGTAATTATAGACAGTAATCTTCAAAAAATTAACGTATCCTTGACACGATTAGCCAATGAATTATAATAAAAAAAGAATGCGCATGCAAAATAAAATAATTGATAAACGTTATCAAATTCTAAAAAAACTCGGCACCGGTTCTACTGGTGAAGTGTATAAAGTTAAAGATTTGAAAGATCAAAAAATCATTGCTTTAAAGATTTTGTATCTTGATAGACCAGTTCAACGGTTTAAAAGAGAATTCCGGCTGTTGGCTGGTTTTTATCATCCATATCTCTGTAGTGTTTATGATTTTGGGATACTCGACGATGATGGTCGGAGTTACTTTACTATGGAGTATATTGATGGTGAGGATATATATACAGCAGCACAGGGTGTGTCATATGAAACAATATACACGTGGATTGTACAAGTCTGTCGTGTCTTGGAATACATTCATTCCCGAGGACTGATTCATTATGATATCAAACCAGGTAATGTTTTGGTTGCAAAGGGCAAAGAGCAAGGAGCAGAGGGAAATAAGAAACGCTATGCACAAAGCTCTATGCTCCACGTCAAACTCATGGATTTTGGCCTTGCTGGCGAGCAGCGGATAAAGGGCGGTACGCTCATTAAGGGAACGTTCCCCTACATTGCACCTGAGGTGATTAAGGGGTTGGCTGTTGACCATCGGGCTGACCTCTATTCATTGGGTGTATTGTTATACGAAGTCTTCACGCGACAGCCATTTAGAGAGGAAAAAGCGAGTTTTGTAACACTCCTCAAACAACGTGAAGATCGTATGTATAAGTCACCCTCGAGGATTGTTGCTGATTTGCCCCGCTGTGTGGAACGATTAATCGTACGGCTCCTTGAATTCGAACCGGCAGCACGATTTAATCGTGCCAATGAGGTAATTAAAGAAATCAATACGTTCAGCCGTCTGAAGTTTACGCTTGAGACCGAGAAAACCATTGAAGGATATCTCTTGAGTAGTCGGTTTGTGGGTCGTAATAAAGAAATGAGAATGCTCTCATCGTTGTACGAACAAGCACGACAGGGAGCTGGTAGGGTCGTTTTAATTACCGGAGATGCTGGAATTGGAAAGAGTAGATTACTTAAGGAGTTTAAGATATATACCCAAATGCAACGGAGTCACACATTTGTTGGTTATGCGTATAGAAATAAAACAATACCCTTAGAGTCTTTCTATGGTATTTTTTATGAATTAATCAATTATTTCGATGGCGGGTCTGAGTTATTTCATTCTCGAAAACTAAGATTTATACTTGCTGTACTCTTCAAAATATTCCCCGATTTAATTCATGGACATCTCAGGAAAAAACTCCCTCGCCTGGTACCTCTGGAACCACACCAGGAGCGATTAAGGAATTTTGAAGCGCTCTCTGAACTGATCGGATATTGTGCCGCGCATCTCAAGGATCTTGTTATTTTGCTCGAAGATCTACATTGGGCTGATGACTTAACGATTCAATTTTTAGAATATTTGTGTCGTAGTGTTGTCAACAGGCGTATTTTACTCTGCGGAACGTGTCGCCACGATGCATTAAAAGAGAATCAGCTGTTAAAGAAGGTAATTAATACGTTACATGATGAAAGATGTTTCTGTCATGTTAAACTGAAACCATTCACATTTAAGAGTCTCTATTCATTTTTAAATTCGACAATTACGGCTGATTCTAACTCTGCTGAGCTCGTTCGTTACCTCTTAAAGAAGACTGATGGCAATCCATTTTTTGCAGAAGAGATGGTGCGGACGTTATTACAGAAAAGGGGAATGGGCATTGGCGACAAGATATCGATAAGAGACGTCGAGCATATCCCGATTCCCAGCACAATAGAGGATGTTGTCCTGAAGAGAATAAAGAATTTAGATAGTAGTGCCCGCGACGTTGTTAAATTCGGAGCAGTTCTACTGAAGGGGTTTACCTATGATTTAATGAAACAATTAACAGGAACCGAGGATACAGAATTATCGAGAACACTCTGGGATTTGAAGAAACGTCAGGTTGTGGTTGAGGAGGATGATACATACCGATTTTATCATGCAACGCTACACGAGGCACTGAACAGACAAATGAGTCATTATGAGAGGAAAAAAATACATTATCGAATAGCTACGATATTAGAGGTAATGAGTCGGGGAAAACATGGACGTATGCTTGAAGATGTCGCATATCATTTTATCAATGCAAAAGATTGTAAAAAGGGAGTCCGGTATGGCATTCGAGCGGCAGAAAGGAGTAGCAGACAGTACGCATATGAACAGTCGATTCTGTTTTATAAAGGTGTGCTTGCCCTCGTAGATAATAAAAATCTTACGCAGAGATTCTCACTTTTGCAAGAATTGGCACGTATTGAGCGATGTCTTGATTACTATGACGATGCGCTCAGACACTACAAGAAGGCATTCAACCTGAGAACTGGGACAATAGAACAAAAAGCTCGAATTCATTTAGGTATTGCCTCAGTGTACCTTAGAAAGGGGCAGTACGGGAGGGCATTACACATTTTTTCAGAGGTACTTAGAATTTTTAAAAACATGAAAAGAGGTCTATCCAGAACACTCCTCGAGACCTATGTCCGTGTTATCACGAGTAGTGTATATCTGCAGATGGGACAGTATGAGCGTGCTCAGCGATTCAGTCCAGATACCTTGAGATCCGTACGGGGTATAAAAACAGCACGAGCAATAAGTATGCTCGCCGACATATATAATAACATGGGGTCGCTTGAACTCCACAAGGGAATATACGGTACAGCAGATTATGACAAGGCAATCCGTTACTACAATGAGGCATACAAATATAGTAAAAAACGTAAAGCCCAAGAAAAAATTGCCACGGTATTAGGCAATATTGGTATTTGTTATTACTACAAATATCGCTACCAAAAAGCATTTGACTATTACAAAAGGGCGATTCGGGTATCAGAAAAGATAGGTGATCAGTTTGGCGTAGCGATTAAATTATTGAATGTCGGTATTGTTTTAAGAGATAGGGGATACTATTCAGAAGCAGTGGGCCGTTTTCAGAAGGCGCTTTCTATTTCTAATAAGATTGGTAATTCTTCGATGACAGGCGGTTCACAGCTGGGTCTTGGTGCATCGTTCTTAGATTTAGGTGATTACAAAGAGGCAAAAGAGTACTTTCAGAAGGCATTAAAAATTTTCGATACATTAGGATGGAAAGGAGAACAAGGTTTTCTGATACGGGGAATCGGTAGTGTATACAAATCAACAGGAGATTATGCACGTGCTCTAAGATACTATAGAAAAGCCCTCAAACTTTTCAGAGAAATCGGACACCAACGCAAAATTGCAAGCATATTGGTTAATGTGAGTTCGGTATATGTAGAAACTGGAAAGTTAGCAAAAGCAGAGAAGCATGCTCTGGAAGCACTAAAAATTGTTTCCAGACAGACATTATTAGAGGAGGAAGTTGAATGCTATATAGTTTTATGCCAGATAAATAGTATAAAGAGAAATTATACTGCTGCGGTTGATTGCTACAAAAAAGGAATACCGATTGCAAAGAGAATAGGAATGAAGCGAATCGTGCTGCGTTTATTTATTTTATTGTCAGAAATTTATTATATCGAGGGGCGGTATTCGAAAAGCATTGAATATGCAATAAACGCGATAAAAATGGCACGGGAGATGGGTACAAAAGATTTGTATGCTGAAGCAATGTTAATAAAAACGAAGAGCGAAATTGCACAAGATACTCTGCCCTATGCTGAAGTGTTGCGCATATTAGACGAAGTAAGGATGATTGCTACAGAGATTGGAAATCCTGAGATTCTTTGGAAAGTCTACTTTACTCATGGTTACTATTTACATAACTTAAAACAATATCGCAGAGCATCTCATTGTTATAAAAGATGTGTTGATGTATTCAAATCTGTAATCTGTAAATTCAAAAGTGAATCACTCAGAACCAGTTATTTAAATCGTCCGGATCGCCAGGCGGTTATTTCTGTCATGAAGCGCATGAAAATATCTTAAAAAGAGATTGACCTTGAAAAAATTTTATGTATGATAAGGGTATATGGATAAGACGAAGAAGAATACATCGTTAAAGTATCTTGATAAAATTAGTGGTACGTTAGACAAAGTTGGATTAGAAGATAATCTGGATAGTGTTTTACGAGAGAATAGTTATTTCCGCGCACTCCTCGAGATCACCCGTTCGATTATTACACCTCGAGAGTTCGAGCAGTTACTAGAGCTCATTGTTGATTCAGCGATTGCTTTAACTAAAGCAGATCGGGGTTTCTTGATGCTCGTTCGTAAAGACGGGAATTTAGAGTTTAGGGTGACCAGAAATATTGATAAGAAAACATTGGAAGGTGATGAGTTTAAAATTTCCAGGAGTGTTGTGAACCAAGTTTTGGCAACAAATGAAGCGCTTTTTTTGAGTGATGTTTACAAAAATAAGAAATTTAAGCCGAGTGAAAGTATTGAAGCCCTTGGATTGCGCATGGTAATGTGTGTTCCCTTGAAAGCAAAGGAGGATCTACTCGGATTGATTTACGTCGATTCCCGATCGATGAGTGAGGACTTCAGTCACGTCGAAGAGAAGCTATTTGAAGCATTTGCTGCTCAGGCGAGTGTTGCAATCGAGAATAGTTATCTTTATGATTCGAGCGTACACGATGCCCTTACAGGCCTCTATAACTATGGGTATCTTCGTGCACGTCTGGGAGAGGAGATTATTCGGGCATCGCGACAAAAGAAAGGGAATATTTCATTTATCATGCTCGATTTAGATAATTTCAAGTCGATCAACGATTCATATGGTCATATTTTAGGCAACGCTATTCTTGTAAAGGTAGCCGAGTTGATCAAAAATTCGGTGCGGACGTATGATGTTACAGCTCGATACGGTGGTGATGAATTTGCAATCGTAATGCCTGATACAGATGTCCATGGTGCGCGGCGTCTCGCGCAACGATTGCAAAAAGAAATTTCACATTACACGTTCTCAATTGGTAAAAAGACATTCTCAATTACATCGAGTATCGGTATCTCGATATTCCCGGTTGAAAAAATTATTGATAGTGAAAACATCATTGTTGAAGCTGACCACGCCCTCTTTATCGCCAAGAGTAAAGGTGGTAATCAAATTGCTACATTTGGATTGCGGAGGGACGAGACAAAGTATGCACCTGAACTCATTGGTAAATCTAAGGCAATTGATAGAGTAAGAAAATCAATATCGAAGCTCGCAAAAACTGATGCGAATCTCTTGATCATTGGTGAAACAGGAACAGGGAAGGAACTCATCACTAAAATCATTCACCAGGAGAGTGAACGATCAGACAAAGCCTTTATCGTGGTGAATTGTGGTGCGATTCCAGACAATCTTTTAGAGAGCGAACTTTTTGGTTATGAGAAGGGTGCTTTCACTGGTGCCTATCGACAACATAAGGGTAAGTTCGAGGTAGCACACAGTGGTACAGTATTCCTCGATGAGATTGGAGAACTGCCATTACATCTTCAAGTCAAACTGCTGCGGGCAATCGAGCAAAAGGAGATCGATCGGATTGGTGGTGAGGCTCCGATCACAGTCGATGTTAGGGTGATTGTTGCAACCAATAAGAATTTAGAAGAGGAAGTTAAGAAGGGTACGTTTCGTAAGGATCTCTTTTATCGATTAGGTGTTGCCACCATATACATACCGCCGCTGAGGGAGCGACCTGAGGACATTGAGGCCCTCTGTGAATACTACTTGGACCTCATGAATAAGCGATACCACAGGAGATTTTCATCGCTGACCAAAGCTGCAATGGAGGCAATGATGCGCCATTCCTGGCTTGGCAATGTTCGTGAGTTAATTCATCGCATTGAACGAGCAGTTATCATGGGTACAGGACAACAACTTGATACAAGTGATCTCGGTTTACTAGCACCACAATTAAAAAAAACACAAACATTGAGAGAATATCGAAATAAAGCAGAAAAGGAAGGTATTACTAAAGCACTCACCCAGAATTATTGGAATATTACCCACGCTGCGAAAGATTTAGGAGTAAGTCGGCAGACGTTGCGCGATTTAATAAAGAAACACAGCATTACACGTTCGCAGCTTTAATTACAGTAATTCAGAGTTATATATTAGCACTTGCTGACTATATTTTTTTTGAGGCGATACCAAAACGATAGTATTGATTGTATTTTAGAAATATTATTAACTGTAGCACACCTACCTTGCTCAATGAGTGCATCGAGTGCAGAGAAATCAGCCCAATGGAATGCACTGACATCAGGATTGATGACTACATCAGCAAGCAATAGCAGGTACTGATCAAAATGGTATTTCATAAACGAAAATGAACGCTGATTTATACGAAAACCAGTGTCCGGTTCACCATGAAATTGTGGTCGGTGGCCGAGGTATACCGCTAGTACTTTTCTCGCTCCAATCTTCTTTACTGGCTTAATTGGAATATTATCGACGACACTGCCGTCGACAAAAATTCTATCTTCTTTAACAAACGGCGGAAATATCCCCGGAATCGCGCAACTTGCCCATACTGCATCGGCGATTGGTCCTGATTGAAAAACTATCTCATCACCTGATTGAATATCTAATGCATTGCAAGCGAAACCCATTTTACAATCCTCGAAATTTTTATCGCCAAATAGATCGCTATACAATTTGCGTGCCGCTTCGATCTTAGAGTGTGATTTTTTGAAAAGTAGTGCACCGAAGTAGAATTTTTCAAAAACTTCTCGTTTAAATCGCTCAAAGACATTTTCCGTTTCAGTATAAAATTTATCGAGTCCTAAATTTTTAAATTCTTCGGATTGAATCATTATTCGCGCTGTCTCTCGGAGATTTTTTGCTGAACCAGATAAACAGTATAATGCACCCACAATAGAACCTATTGATGTGCCTGCTACAAATGTAGGTTTGATGTGATGCTCTTCGAGGACTTCGAGTACGCCGATATGGGCAAGTCCTTTGGCTCCACCTCCTCCCAAGGCTAACCCAAGATTCATTTTTGTTCTCCCTCTGTTTGATGTGTCTTGAGTGTCTGGGCGGCGACAACTTTATCCCTGCCTGTTTTCTTAGCGATATACAGTGCCGTATCGGCCTTTTGAATTAACTCATCTCTAGTTTGGGCATCACTAGGATAGTGTGCAACACCAATGCTTATGGTGAATGTTATCTTGTTATGGTCAAAGTTTACCTCTGATTTCTTGATGTGGTCCTTGAGCGTAACGGCTTCTCTCAACCCTCGCTTCAATGAACATTCAGGTATGATAATTGTAAATTCTTCACCACCGTATCGAGAAGCGATGCCTGTTGTGGACAGAGATTTTCCCAAAAACCGTAACACCGTATCACCAGCCTGGTGGCCGTAAGCATCATTGATTTCCTTGAAATGGTCGATATCGATAAACAAGAGAACCAATTCTTTTTGTCTTCTGACCCCATCTTCAAGCATATCCTGAAAGTGCCCATGATTATAGAGACCAGTAATCCAGTCACGAATGGATAGGTCCTTTACCTTGTAATAGAGCTGAGCCCGTTGCCAGGCGAGCGATAATTGTGATGCAAGAATATTTAACTGCTCAATGTCATCCTTACTGAATCTTTTTTTGCGGTGATCTTCAAGCCAGATTACTCCATAGAGTTCATCATCCTGTGTGATTGGCACTCCGACAAAGGAAGCATTGTTTGATTTCAATCCTTTTTTTAATACAATTAAATTTCCCTCACGGAGGTCGTCTTTTATAATTGTATTCCTGTGTCTCGCCACAAATCCTACAAGGCCTTCATCCAATGAAAATTTTGTGCTTTCCTTTATATATGTTGATTCAATGACCACGCCACAGTTATTTACTTCATCAATTTTAGCAACAGACATATCGTCGAAATCCATAGATGTTTTAAATGACTGTATTGCGTTTGATAGAATCGATTTCAAATCGAGTTCCTTTTGTAATTCTTTTGCTACTTCGGCAATAGTTTTTCGATACTTCGTTTCATATCGTTCCTTCTCATAGAGTCGTATCATCGCTAAGAGATAGCCTGCAGCATTCGTCGCCTGGGCAAATAGCTGCTTGTCAGTTTCGTTAAACTGACTGGCTTCACGATCGATGACAAAAATCCCTTCAATATGGTCGAGTAAAATAATTGGTGAAATGATTACCGATAAGATTTTAAGTTCGCCTTTGTAGAATCCCAGTTCTTCCGGGTCTTGTACGAATTCTTTGATGAGGATGGGTTTTCGTTCTGAAATGACTTGGTAATAGATACCTGATTTTGCATCAATAACAGTATCTGGACGGAAAAGTTCAGAGTGTGAGAACCCTTGAACAAGAACAAGATGGTTATCACTATAAGAAAAAATGGCCGTGGTGTACGCATTGAATATGTTATGTATAAACTGGACAAAATAAAGCAGTGGTCGCTCAATACCTGGGTGTTTGTCGATGTCTCGTACAGAAGTCAGAATTTTTTCGTGTTCAAATTCTGCTGGCTTAAAGAATTCATCACGGGATTCATATTTTACAAGAGACCTCCTCAGAGCTATCTCTTGATCTGTTTGCTGCTTGATGATAATCCCAAATACGACAACCGCCGCAGCGAGGATAGCGAGTGGGGCAATAGCTATCGTGTGGTTCACCATCGCTGATGTAAGTTCCATAATGAATAGAGACAATGCAATAATCCAGTAGTGGATGTAGTGTTCCTTGTAGCCGATAATCGGAAACACTATTGGATATACAAGAAACAGTGGTGAACCGATACCTCCTGTGAGTTGAACAAATAGATTAGTAATTATTCCTGCCAAAATAGAATAAAAGAATTCTATTTTTTTCTTGTGCGCATAAAAAAAGTAGTAGAACACTAATGCCAACAAAAAGATGTAGAGAAAGTGCTGGGACAGTTCTTTTTTGAATACTCCCAGGCTGCTCACGACAGCATAGATAATTGCGACAATGTAGAATAATTTTATTCCCATTCGATGGTCGCTGGAGGTTTTGACGTGATGTCGAAAACAACACGGTTGATTCCCTTAACCTCATTGGTGATTCTCCTGGAGATGACACTCAAGAATGAGTGGGGGAGTCGTACCCAATCTGCAGTCATTCCATCATCGCTATATACTGCCCGTATCGCACACACAGCATCATAGGTGCGCCTATCACCCATGACACCAACGCTGCCGAGGGGAAGCAATACAGCAAATATCTGCCATATCTTATTTTGCTTTTGTAGCTTCTGTGATTCTTCGAGTAGTATCTGGTCAGCTGCCCTCAAGATACGTAACCTCTTTTGCGTTACAGGACCAATAATTCTTACAGCAAGACCTGGCCCAGGAAATGGTTTTCGTTCAATAAAAGTTGCTGGTATGTTGAGCAATTGACCAATCTGTCTCACTTCGTCCTTAAAGAGCATTCGTAAAGGTTCAATAATCTTTAATTTTATTACTCTTGGCAAACCACCGACATTATGGTGGCTCTTTATGACATCAGATGGTCCAATGCCCTTACCCGATTCAATAACATCAGGATACAGTGTTCCTTGAACAAGATATTTCACACCTCTCAATTTTTTAGCTTCTGCTTCAAATACCTTGATAAATTCACGGCCGATGATTTTTCTCTTTTTTTCTGGATCTTTTACATTTGACAACTTACATAAAAAACTCTGTTCAGCATTTACAATTCTCATATTTATGAAGGGGGTAAGATTTTTTTTAACTTCTTCTCGCTCGTTCACCCGTAATAGACCATTGTCCACAAAAACTCCAACGAGATTTTTGCCGATCGCTCTTGAGGTCAAGGCTGCAGCAACCGTTGAATCGACACCCCCACTGATTGCACAGATGACCTTATCATTACCCACAATTTCAGCGATTCTTCTGACCTCAGTGTCAACAAACTTACTCATTGTCCACGTTCTCCTTGCTTCACAAATTTTATCGAGGAAGTTACGAATGATTTTAATGCCATATTGTGTATGGCGAACTTCGGGATGAAATTGCAGACCATAAAAATTTTTACATTGAAATGCGGCGATCGGTGTGGTGCTCGTTGATGCTATAGTTTTTGCATGTGTAGGTAATTTTATGACAGCATCACCATGACTCATCCACACATTGAATTGCTTCGGTATACCAGAGAAGATTACATTTGTGCGTATTTTTACAGGAGTATGTCCATACTCCTGTTTCCTACATCTCTTCACCTTGCCGCCAAATAGTTCTGCGGCAAGCTGCATACCATAACATATACCGAGAATTGGGACATTAAAATTGAAGAATTGTTTAAACGATGTAAGACGACCTTTATAAACACTTCCTGGACCTCCGGATATAATAATGCCCTCTATATTTCTATCCCCGAGGACTCGTGCATCAATATAACAACTAAATATTTCAGAATATACCTTGCATTCCCTTATTCTACGCGCGATGAGCTGCGTGTATTGGGAACCAAAGTCAATAACCGCAATCATAGCGATGAGCTACTACAAATATCTTTGGCCTTAGTATGTCTGGTATGCATTAGGTGATTCTTTTTAGTGCGGTTTCTGCAAGGTGTGATAATTTTTTATCCTTTGATAGTGTCAAATTTTCGAGAATTTCTTTTGTATTCTCGGATTTTAATTTTACTAAAACACTCACTGCATATTCTTTTAATTCTGTCGCTTTTGCATCTTTTCTCAGTGCTAATGACGTTAAAAATGATACAATGGTGTCAGTTGCTTCGTTCACTTTCTGTTCATTGACTATTTTCAGCAGTTCAAGATGCAGGCCGTCACCTTTCTGTTTGAATAGTGACAGCAATTCCAGTATTTTTTCGCGGTCGATTTTGGTTTTTAATCCTTTGAGGGATTCCGCTTTCACATCAGAAGATGGATCATTGAGCAATTTCATGAGACCTTCTTCATATTCAAATTTTGTAAATGTCCTAACCAATTCCGCACGGACACGTTCATCTTCGTCTTCTATGAACGGAACTAAGCGGTCGATAACACGTTTGTCGCCGACACCAGCAAGGATCGCAATGATATGCCTTTTCAGATACCACTCATCAGTGGCTTCAAGATTATCGAGCAGCAGGTCAATGGCAACCGGTCCGATACTCTTGAGAATATCGACGAGCTTTCTCCTGAGATCATGGTCCTCAGCTTCTTTGAGGGTCAAGAGTGCTTCATTGACCGCGTCCTTACCAAATTGTATGATCGCTTCCCGTACATCAGGGTAAATACCGCTCTCCCATAAAAACGAGAAGAGCGTTGGCAGCGCCTCAATATTACCTGTCTCACTTAAGAATTTTATGGTTTTTTTCTTAAACGCTGACGAGAGTCCACCTCTTCCAAGAAGTTTTGTGAACGGATCTATGAGCATTGAACAAAAGTTCTTTCGGTTATTCTTCTTACAAGCCTGATACAAGCTGCTCAGATCGTCGATTATCTTTAACACGATGACGCCAACTGATTCTTGCGCAATCGCTGTAGAAATTCTGGTGATAAATTCACCTGCCTGTTCATAATCTTTTTTTTCTACAAAACGTTGGGCAAGCGATATGAGTGATCGTAATCCTTTTTCTCGGTCAGTGGGGCTCTCTGAGTCGAGCATCGAATAGTACGGCTTCATAGCTATACGTAAATCATCTTTGGAGATGGTAGTCGCGAGCTTTTCG
This sequence comes from candidate division TA06 bacterium DG_78, assembly GCA_001303225.1. GTDB lineage: Bacteria > Hydrothermota > Tepidihabitantia > SM23-42 > SM23-42 > DG-78. The sequence continues at coordinate 25,069 of LJNI01000003.1, forward strand.
CTCAACACAAGACCAACTTGGGCGAGGTATTCATAGATATTAGGGATTTTCTCTTTTAACTTTGGCATAACACGTGCAAATTTACTTTCTCCGAGTGTACTAATAATTTTCTTGACATCATCTCCTTTATCACTCTCGGCTCGACTACAAATCATGTTGACGAGCGTGTCCTCACTGAAGCTCGAGAACATCTTCATAACGATAGGTTTCAATTCGACATCCTGAAGCAACTCGATACGGTGTTCTGCTGGAAGTGTCTCGATAATCCGTGCCACACTTTCCCGGTAGAGCTGCTGAGATTCCTTCGGTGAATTTTCGATGTCGTCCATTACCTCATGGAATTTATCCTTGGTATCAATCATTGAGATACCCTGTTCGACTAACTCTTTTAAATTCTTTATTGCTTCCACGACTTCTGCATGTTCTTTAGCAACACCCGGTTCTGCAGTTGCTTGCGCTGGAGCACCTGTTTGGATGCCAAATTTCACCGCATTGATTTTTATTCTCTGAGTACCTTTGGCAGTTAACATCGTTGCTGCATCACCATACTCTCTCACCTTCAATTTTGGACTAATGATGACTTCGTAGAGATTCTTCACATCATCATTGGTCACTCCAGATTCAAAAGTCAAACTGTTAATTTCATTTTTCCGCAAGGTATCGAGCAGTGAAGCCATCGCTGGATTTTTTCCGATGTCGATTCGCTGATCCTGAAATATCACAGTCCTTTCGAGAAAATACATTGAAAATTCTGAAAAATCAGTATAAATCTTAGAGAGCTGTAGCATTGTTTTACCTACAACTTTTTCCATTACAGGGTGTCCAGGAGGATAGGATTTTGCTGTTTTAAAGCCGACTGCGATTTCTTTTAGAAAATCTGTGACAAACGACTGCTCCACGTTCTATTTTAAACATATTTCTTATTCTGTCAAGACCACGAAGTGAGAACTCTCAACGATTACCCCACAAGTTTCACAACTTACGGGACAGGCGGTGATAAAGAAACAGATTACAGTAGGTTGCTGAAGATTTTTTCAGCAACCTCAAAATAAGTAGTTGACAATTTTTGACTCTTCACTATAATACGATATATGAAATCAACAACAATCATTGGTTTGAGATACAATGGTGATGTAGCAATAGGTTGTGACGGCCAAGTGACAACTGGAGAGACCGTGATGAAACAAGGTGCAAAAAAAGTCCGTAAAATGTATAATAATAAAATTCTTGCTGGATTTGCTGGATCCACTGCTGATGCTCTCACCTTGTTTGAACGATTCGAGTCAAAGCTTGAGGAATTTCGAGGGAATCTTCCTCGAAGTATCGTCGAATTGGCAAAGGATTGGCGACAGGATAAGGTTTTACGCCGTCTCGAAGCGCTCCTGGCAATTCTTGATAAAGATCACGCCTATATTGTATCAGGATCTGGTGATGTTATCGAACCTGATGACGGTATTGTTGCAATTGGCTCAGGCGGACCCTATGCTCTCGCTGCTTGCCGCGCTCTGATTGGGTATTCAAAACTCTCTGCTAAGGAGATTGTCGAACAGTCAATCGACATTGCTGCAGGAATTTGTATCTACACGAATCGCGAAATATTTATTGAAACGCTTTGAATTTTGAAAAGCCGGAAGCCACGAGATGGTGCACTGAATTAACATTTACTAACCACTGTCTATTATTAACTACTTCCTACATAAAGTTACCTCTTATGCCTCAATAACACAATCTTTAATTTCCGTAAAGCATTTTCTTTTATCTGACGCACCCTTTCGCGTGTTATATTCATAATCCTACTAATGTCTTCCAAACTTTGTGCCTCGTATTCATCCATCCCAAAATTTCTTTTCAGGATCTCCCGTTCTCTTGGTTCGAGTTTATTTAAGGCTTTTGTTAATCTTTCTTTCTCATACTTCTTCTTAAAAATTTCATCTGGGGGTGGTGATATAAGATTGTCGGCGCCCTCGATATCGAGGCGTACCGATTCGATATAGGGGTTTTCAGAATCGTCGAATGTTTCATCGAGGGAATACGGAGGAATTAGTTCACTCAGTGCCAAGGAAACAGTACTCTCATCTGTCTTGAGCACTTTGGCGAGTTCCTGAACTGTTGGCTCCTGGCCATGTTTTTGGATATATTTCAGGGTAAGAATCTGCATCCGTTTAGCGAGGAAACTTTTTGGAACAATACCGCGACCTGCGTTGATCGCATCATAGATCGATCGTTTTATCCACCACACAGAATAGGTATTAAATCGATAACCTTTCCGCTCATCAAATTTTTCCACAGCATGTATAAGCCCTTCATTGCCAACATTGATTAATTCGGTCAACGTCAAGCCTTGGTTCTGAAATCTCTTTGCAATGAAAACGACGATTCTTAGATTTGAGCAAATTAATTTTTCTTTGGCATCTTCGTCATTCTTATCCCTTATTCGCTTGGCGAGTTTAAATTCTTCCTCTTTCGTGAGGAGATTAAACTGTCCAATTTCTTCGAGGTACTGTTTGAGTCCCCGATCAGTGATTAATCTAAACACAAAGCCTTGTCCTCTTATTACTCATGGTGTTACTGCAACATATCTCTTTCTTGTGCCACGCTGGATATGAAAGATTACTGGTTTTCCTTTTTCCAGTTTCGATACCACGCTCTGGTAGTCTGTTATGTTTCTAATGGTGTGTTGCCCAATTGCAAGAACAACATCGCCGATGGCAATGCCCGCCTCATCAGCTGGCGAATCTCTTTTTACGTCAACCACGACGACTCCACTGTTTACCTCTACATTGAACCGTTGTGCCTGGGGGTCAGTAATGTCAACTGTTTTCAAACCGAGTTCGAATTCATCTGTTTCCTGTTCGCTTGCTACGGGTTGATCTTCAGGAAACTCACCGAGCGTCACACTGAGCGTTTTTTCTTTACCATCCCTGATAACCTTCATTTTTACTTTTTTACCAACCTGTGTTGAGGCAACCATCATTCTAAATGAATCTACATCCTTAACTTTCTTGTTATCGAATTCTATCACGACATCCCGATTCTTCACACCAGCTTTACTTGCTGGAGTATCATCGACGACCTCACTGATGAGGACTCCATCGAGCGATGGAAGATCAAGTGCCTCCCTCAATTCTTCGGTAATATCCTGTAGGAAGACACCGAGATAACCCCTTGTGACTTTGCCAGTACTCTTCAGCTCATCTAATATAATCTGGGCAAGATTTGCCGGGATAGCGAAGCCAATACCAACGTTTCCTCCAGTAGGAGATGTAATAGCAGTATTAATCCCAATCACTTCGCCATAAATATTGACGAGTGGTCCACCTGAGTTACCCGGATTTATTGCTGCATCAGTTTGTATGAAACTCTGAAAATCCGGACCTTCAGGCAGTGGTATACCAGTCCTTCCTTTTGCCGATATAACACCAACTGTTACGGTTCCCTCAAGATGAAATGGGTTACCCACAGCAATTGCCCAATCACCAACCTTCACCTTATCTGAGTCGCCAAATTTTAAGTAGGAAAATTTCTCCTTGGTTTCAATTTTCAACAGCGCAAGATCAGTTCTCTGATCGGTACCGATGATTTTAATATCGTCTCCCTTGTATTCCTTTTTATTTATCATTTTTATGACAATATCAGATGCATCTTTGATGACATGGTAATTCGTAACGATGTAGCCATCATCAGATATTAAGAAACCAGAACCCAAGGTTTGTGTTTTTCCTTCATATTTCGGGAAATCTCTGAAAAAATCCTTAAAAAAATCATCGAATGGCCCTTCGAAGTGCCATTCAAAACCAGGAAAACGTCCAGTAACCTTCCGTTCTGCTGAGATATTGACAACAGATGGTGAAACCATCTCTGCTACCCTTGTGAAGGGGCTTTCGCCTTCTTCGGTAACGAGTGGCACTGGCATTGTTTTTTCAGGACTCGCTTCGCTTCGGTTTGCAATAGCTGGGATGCTTGCGGTGATAATTATGCCGAATAAAAAAGCAAATATAGCTGCTGCGCCCGCGATTATGCCAGCTGTCCGTAGAGAGATTTTGCCAGACATGTTAACTCCTTTCTTTTTATCCCCTCAAATTGCAAAGAACAACAAGAACGATGAACCTTTTCAGATCAGTAAGCTTTGTAGCCAGGCAATAGATTATGTAATTTCGACTTCAATCTCTTTTGGTTTAGTAGATTCTGGTTTTGGAAGTGTAACCGTGAGAATACCATCTTTGTATGCAGCCTTTACTTTATCAGAATCTACATCAGAAGGAAGTGCGATAGTCCGACTGAATTTGCCAAATGAACGTTCGATGCGATGGAAGGTTTTGTTTTTCATTTCACTTATGTGTTTCCGCTCGCCAGATAGAGTAAGGAGATTTCCGCGTACAGAGATTTTAATATCCTCTTTTTTAATACCTGGTAGTTCTGCTTTGGCAAGATAATTTTCACTGTCTTCCTCGATGTCGACAGTAGGTGACCAGAAACCTTCGGTCTCTTCGGGTGGTCTTCCAAAAAAAGTATTAAAGAGACGGTCCATATCATCTCTGAGATTCACAAGTTCCCGGAACGGATCCCATCGTCTGAGATGCTTGTCTGCCACAGTTATCTCCTCTTTGATTTTTTAACCTTTTTGGCAAGTTTACCTACCTTCTTATACTCCAGTTGCTTCTTTTTAATTTGCCTCTGGGCGGTTTGTATTCTTCTCACCATGGTTTTTATTTTGGAATTTGTTCGCCACCGGTCATTCTTTTTTAAGAAAACCGATTCGTAAATCATACTCCCGAGTTCAGCAAAATAGTCACGCAGTTTACGATTGAGCTCAAATATTTCAACCTTTAATTTCCCTTTGGTGGTCAGGTCACCGGCTTCCTTACCAACAACCTTAGATGTATCTTCTAGCCACTTTATTAAATCATCCCATAGATTTGCCATTTCTCCTCCTTATATAGTTTAGACATATATTTACATACATAAGTTTATTAAATAATGCACCCCACAGCACGATGTGCATCTCAGGACGGGAACAGCTAGGTTTCCCTAATTTCTTTCTCTTTTTTTGCTAAAATTTCATCAATCTTTTTAACAAAATCATCAGTGATTTTCTGAATTTCTTCTTGTGTTTTGAATGACTCGTCTTCAGAAATTTTCTTTTTCTTTTCTTCTCTCTTTGTTTCACCATTTGCGTCTCTTCGTATGTTGCGTATTGCAACCCTAGCTTCTTCAGCCAACCGTTGCGTGAGTTTAATGAGTTCTTCGCGACGTTCAGTTGTGAGTGATGGAATTGACAACCGAATAACATTACTATCGCTATTTGGCGTCAGCCCGATTGTTGATTTAAAGAGTGCTTTTTCAATCTCAGGTAAAACAGTTTTATCCCACGGTTGGATAACGATTAACCGTGGTTCAGGAATACTTATGGTGGCAACCTGATTGAGGGGAAGCATACTACCGTAGTATTCGACCTTTATACCTTCTAGGAGTGCTGGTGAGGCACGACCAGTGCGTAGTTTGGATAACTCCTGGGCAAAGAGGGTTGTTGATTTCTCCATCTTTATTTTTGCATTCTGTAGAATTGTTTTGGTCATATTACCCTCCATTTGTTATGAGTGTCCCTATTTTCCCACCGTCAATGATACGTGATAAAGGATAGTGCATAAAATTGTAGACACAGATAGGTATATTCGCCTCCTTGCAAATATTGAAGGCAGCTAAATCCATTATTTCTAAATTTTTTGTGATGACGTCATCAAACGTTAACCATCGATAAAAAGTTGCTGTACGGTTTTTTTGTGGATCGCTTGAGTAGACGCCTTCTACTTTAGTCCCCTTTATCAAAATATCGGCACCAAATTCAACTGCCCTGAGCGCAGCCGCTGTGTCAGTAGTGAAGAATGGATTACCCGTACCACCGACAAAAATAAGTACATCATTCGATGTATATGCATTGAGATTCTCAAATTTATTACAGTACTGGGCAACACCGCGAACTTCAAGGCCGCTAAAGAGGTGAGCTGGTATATTCTTGCTGCATAATTGCGATTGGAGTACAATGCCATTAATTACGGTTGCAACCATGCCACAATAGTCTGCGTCGACCTTATTGAGCCATCGAGCTTCACGCCCTCTGATAATGTTCCCTCCGCCAACCACGACACCTATTTTTACACCAAGAGACTTCACACCAACAATTTGCGTGACAATATAATCAATGGTTTTTTTGTTAAATATTTCGGTTTTCTCACCTAAGGTTTCACCTGAAATTTTTAGAACAATTCTTTGGTATTTTAATTTTCGACATTTTTTAGAATTTGTGTAATCAGTATATTTTTTCTGTGAAATCTGTGTTTTCTTCATTCACCAAGGCGAAAACGAACAAAACGTCTCACGATTATGTTTTCCTTGAAATGTGCAATTTGTTCCTTAATATACTCGCCTACGGTCTTTTCCGGAATTTTAACAAATGGTTGTTCCAAAAGACAAACATTTGTGTAAAATTTCTCTAATTTTCCCAGCACAACTTTCTCAACAATTTCTTTTGGTTTTTTCATGTCCTGCACCATACTTCTGTATATTTCTTTTTCTCGTTCAATCACATCTGAGGGCAGTTCTTCTCGACTCACCACCATGGGTTCACTTGCAGCAATATGGAGGGCAATGTCGCGCACGAATCTCCGAAATTCCTGATTTCGTGCAACGAAGTCGGTTTCGCAGTTCACTTCAACCAATA